>NZ_JACHNA010000001.1:1950510-2275595 GCF_014205175.1 Micrococcus cohnii
GCAGGCGATCACCGCCGCCGGTTCCGGCTGTGTCGCCGCCCAGGACGTCGAGCATTTCCTGGCCGAAGCCCTCGACGTCGCCGAGGCCGCCCCCGCCGGCCCCGAGTCGGACGCGAGCCCGGCCTGAGCCGGTCCGCACCGGCGCCGCAGCGCAGCCGAGGCACCGGGTCGCCGCGGCGGCCCCGTCCACACACCTCCAGACACCGGGCGGGACCCTCGCCCGACATCACCGACAGAAGGAGATCACCCATGGCCACCATCACCGTGACCGACGCCGACTTCCAGGAGAAGGTCCTGGACTCCGAGCTGCCCGTCCTCGTGGACTTCTGGGCCGAGTGGTGCGGCCCCTGCCGCATGCTGGGCCCGGTCCTCGAGGAGCTCGCCGCCGAGCACGAGGGCAAGGTCGTCGTCGCGAAGCTCAACGTCGACGAGAACCCGGCATCCGCCGCGAAGTACGGGGTCACCTCGATCCCGTTGGTCCTGGGCTTCCAGGGCGGCGAGAAGGTCAAGGAGTCCGTGGGCGCCAAGCCGAAGCCGCAGCTGGAGCAGGAGTTCGCCGACCTGCTGGCCTGAGATCCGACACCGCTGACCGTCAGCGTCCTCAGTCCTGAACAGGACCTCTGCAGAGGGACTCGAGGGCGAACCACCAGGTCAGCGCAGGAGAAACGATCATGACGTGATCTTCACTCATGACGTGACACAGGGCCGTCGGGATTGACACTCATGTCGATCCCGACGGCCCTGTGGTCTGTCGGCCTCGATCTGTTCGGGCCTCACCTCGTGCGGAGCACGGGCAGATGGTGCGGCGCGCGCTCAGTCCTTTCCGGTCTCGCCCTGGATGAGGTCCATGATGCGGTTCAGGTCCTGGACGGAGGTGAAGTCGATCGCGATCTTGCCTTTGCGGGCGCCGAGGGTGATCTTCACGGTGGTGTCGAGCCTGCTGGTGAGGGAGTTGGCGAAGTAGTCAAGCCGCTCGTGCCGGACCGGCTGCTGACGGCGACGCGAGGCCGGCGCTGCCTGACGGATTCCCTGTGCGAGGGCCACCGCCTCCTCCGTCGCCCGGACTGAGAGGCCCTCCGCCACGATGCGCTGGGCGAGTCGCTCCATCTCGGCGGGGTCCGTGAGACCGAGCAGCGCACGGGCGTGACCGGCGCTGAGGGCTCCCTGCGCGACGCGGCTCTGCACGAGCGGGGGCAGTTTCATCAGGCGCAGCGTGTTGGAGATCTGCGGCCGCGAACGACCGATCCGGGCCGAGAGTTCCTCCTGCGTGCACTCGAAGTCCTCCATCAGCTGCTGATACGCGGCCGCCTCTTCCAGCGGATTCAACTGGGATCGGTGGAGGTTCTCCAGCAGTGCATCGCGCAGAAGGTTCTCATCCGGGGTCTGGCGCACGATCGCCGGCAGCGTCTCGAGCCCGGCGCGCTGACTCGCACGCCAGCGACGCTCACCCATGATCAGCTCGTATCGGGTGGGGCCGTCGACCTCGCGGACAACCACGGGTTGAAGGATGCCGACCTCGGCGATCGACGCGACGAGCTCCTCCATGTGCTCTTCGTCGAACACTTCACGAGGCTGCCGCGGGTTCGGGTGGATGTCCTCGGGAGAGATCTCCCGCAGCACCGCGATGTCGGTGGAGACGCTCGGCTCCGCACCGGATTCGTCATTCGCCGGCGGGGCCGTCGAGGTCGCCGGCTCAGCAGAGGCCGGGCTGGTTCCCCGCCCGTTGTCGGCTGCGTCCGCAGAACGGGTCCCTCGGGCGGCCGGAGCCTTGACCGTCGGCATGGCCGGTCGGGAGGATCTCGCGCTCGTCGAGCGTCGCGTCCCCGCGCTTGTTGCCGAGGACGTGTCGCCCCGCGCACTGCCGTCCGCATCGCCCGTGGTCGACGCGGGCTGGGAGAAGAACACATCGACCGGACGGCCGCCTGCCTTCGTCTCGGACGCCGAGTCTGTGCCGGGACCCGCATCTGTCTGCTTCGGACCGACGGGGGAGGTCGTGGTCGAGGTGGTCTTGCTCGCGGTGGTCTTCGTCGCCGTCGTGCTCGTGCCTGTGGTGGCTGCGGTCGGCGACGTCGTGGTCGTCGTGGCCGCGCTCTTCTTCGTTCCGGTCGTGCGGGACCCGCGAGACCCGCGCGCGCTGGTCGTCGCCTTCGAGGTCTTGGCCGTGCCGTTTTTCGCCGTGCCGGCGGTCTTCTTCGTTGCGCTCGGCGCAGCGTCATGACCGGAGGACGTCTTCGTCTCAGACCCGGAGGTGGCCGTGGAAGAGGCCGGTGCTTTCCCCGAACGCCGCTTCTCGGTCGCAGACTGCGCGGGCGTGGGAGTCGACGTCTCGCTGGCGTGTTCGGCTTCGGCCGCTTCTGTGACCACGGCAGAGGCCGCCGGGGCCTGGGTCGAGTCCGTGTCCGCGGTGCTCTGAATGAGAGCGCCGAGTCCGCGGCCGAGACCTCCGCGACGGTTCTTCTTCACGAGTCCTCCTGTGTGGTCTGCAGATCACCGTCAGTGTAGTTCGTTCCCGGCGGCGCGAGACCCTGACGGGACGCACTCGGCGGGGGGCGCGGCGCCGCATGGCCGCTGGAAACGACACACCTCGGGGGCGGATGAGCAGCAAGGCGCGGAGGTTCTCTCGGAGGGGCCCTGTTTCACGTGGAACGCGCGCTGTTGTGAAGGATATCGGCACATTTCTCTAGTTGTAACGATTGTTTACTGATGCAAGAACACACCGGGCCGGCCGCCTTGTCGCAATGTCTACGTACTCCTCTCCGTGATGTAGTCGCGCTCGCTCTCCTGGCTCGCAGTCCTCCTGCCGACCTCGTGTTGTTCGTAGTTCCACGTGAAACATGGCAGCAGTCCTTGTCTCGTGCAGCGTGAGCAGGGCGGGGCTTGCCTCCCGCTCTCCCAAGCTCTGAGAATCCGGCGCCATCACCGCTCCCGCCTCTGTCTCTCATCCGGATGGCAAGGCAGCGACGTCGACGCATTTCCGGACGCGTCTGTGGGCGACGACTGTGGCCAACCCCGGCGACCATCCGGGCTCTGATGCTCCGGTCTCTACCCGTGTTTCACATGAAACAGTCACCGACGAGCCCGTCGGGCTCCGGAGGCTTCTGCCGAGGGCCGCAGCTCTTCATCGCTTCATGCACGTGAGGCGCTGGTGGAACAGTGCCTGAGGACCGACCGTGGTGACAGCCTGCCCATCTCTACCGACGCGCCGGCGTACGGATTGCGCCTGTGCTTTGTGGTTGCGGCCGTCGTTTCACGTGGAACACCAGTTGCGGACGCTCGCGTGACGCGCTCGCGCGCACTGTTCCGCTGAGGGCTCGTCGTCGGTTTGCCCTGTTCTGCGGTTCCTCCCGCCCATCTGTGTTCCGGACGCGTCGCCACGGCAGTACTCCTGTTTGTTCCATGTGGAACACGGACGCGCACTCATAAGACATCTCCCCAGACAAGTTCGACTTCCGCTGCGCGGCACCAACGACCGCGGTGCTTGCGCCAATCAGTGCATAAGCACCGTGTTCTCGCTGGGTACAGTCAGAGCACCGCAGCCCTCCAGAGAACCCGGGTTTTCGGTGTCCTCGCATGTTTCCCGTGAAACATTGGACCAGTGTGGCGTACTGGTCAGTTCCGTCCCGGCGCGAGTAGTCCTGGGCGCAGTAGGGGATCACATTCAATGCAGCGATGAGGCGTCGATCCTCGTCACCTCCACGTACCGCACGAGACGTCCATGTTCTGGCGGTTCACGCTGAGCAGCACGCGTCGGTCTATCACGCCGGGGATCTGCCTACGGCCGGTGGGCACAGATGCCCCCTGCCGGTGTTTCACGTGGAACGACGTGGAGCGACTGTCCACGTCAGACTCCGTCACGGTTACACGGGTGACGCGCGCAGACGCCCCGCCTCACCTGCGTGCACGTGCCGCTTACCGGTGAAGTTCACCCATGTCTCCACCGTTCAGCAGCCGCTTCTCCACAGAGTTCTACACATATCCACACGCAGTCCGAGTCATCTCGGCGGAACTTGCATACGGGAACAAGCATTATCGATTGGTCTATAACCAGCAGCGTCTCGTCAACCTGTTGACAGCTGATCAGCACAATGCACAGGCTGTCGCAGCGGCCCGAGTTCACTCATGCACCTCCGGGCATGCTTCTCGTGCTTCTGCACTTATGGGCACGAATGGCTCATGCGCACGAATGTCCATCAAACGCACGGCCGCATGACCAGGACCCCACGGCCCCGGCGACAGCACCCCCGGCCCACGCGCCCACACGCGTCGTGCATGTCGGCATCAGCTCGCCAGCGCGCCCCGCCCTGATCACGACCCAGACGACTGTTCCACGTGAAACGACGAAGCCCTCGGGAGCCGATACACCAGCATCGGCCCCCGAGGGCTCTCAGTCCAGTGACTCACGACAAGGCCGAAGAACAGGTCCCCGCTCAGGATCTGTGCATCAGATCAGCGCAAATCAGTCACATCCGATTGATCTTCACTGCCTCCACCAGATACTCGACACTCACTGGTCACGTGGCCGTCGCCTCACTGCGCGGCAGGAACACCCTGCAGCGCGATCTCTGCCGCGGCCTCGCGGTACGCCACCGCGCCGGCCGACGTCGGGTCGTATGTCAGCACCGTCTGCTGGTAGCTCGGCGCTTCGGAGATGCGCACGTTGCGGGGGATCGCCGTCTCCAGCAGCTGATCCGGGAAGTGCTCACGCACCTCCTCCGCCACCTGCACAGCCAGATTGGTCCGCGAGTCGAACATGGTCAGCAGGATCGTGCTCAGCCGCAGTCGGGGGTTGAGGTGCTTCTGAATCATCTGCACGTTCTTGAGCAGCTGGCTGAGGCCTTCGAGCGCGTAGTACTCCGCCTGAATCGGGATGAGCACCTCCTCCGCCGCGACGAACGCATTGACGGTGAGCAGCCCCAGCGACGGCGGGCAGTCGATGAACACGTAGTCGAGGCGCTCCTGGCCGTTCTCCTCGCGCCACGTCATGTACCGGTCCAGCGCCTTCTGCAGGCGCGCCTCACGGGCGACCAGCGACACCAGCTCGATCTCGGCCCCGGCCAAGTCGATCGTCGCCGGGAGCACCTGCAGCCCGTCGATGTCCGGAGCGTCCTGGACGGCCTCGTGGATCTCGGTCTCGTCGAGCAGCACGTCGTACACCGACGCGACGTCCGAGGTGTGCGGCACGTTCAGGGCGGTGGACGCGTTGCCCTGCGGATCAATGTCGATCACGAGCACGCGCATGCCGGCCCGGGCGAGGGCGGCAGCGAGGTTCACGGTCGTCGTGGTCTTGCCGACCCCGCCCTTCTGATTGGACGTCGTGAACACACGGGTGCGCTCGGGGCGGCTCAGGCGCTGGCGCCGCAGCTTCGACGGTGCGGTCGCCTCCTCGCCCTTCTTGGCGCCGTTCTTGCCCGACCAGCGCCGGCGCAGTGCCTTCCAGGCGCCGGGGCGCTCTTCCTGCTCCTCTGCCATGCGGATGCATCCTCCCTGGGTGCCAACGACCCTGACGTCTCAGGGGATCCTCCGCAGGCGTGGAATCACTTCCGGCGTGCGGTCACCCGAACCACCGTGGTGGGCTGGGGGAGCACGTCGTCGCCGACGGTGAGGATCTCCGGTTCGGCACCACTGTACTTCCGCAGGGGCTTGGCCGCGGCGGCGATCTCGTCGGCGGCGCTGCGCCCCTTGATGGCCAGCAGCTGCCCGCGACCGCCCAGCAGGGGCATGGTCAGCGGCAGCAGCGACTTCAGCCCGGATACGGCCCGCGCGGTCACAACGTCGACGTCGAGGTTCAGACCCACCTGCTCGGCCCGCCCGCGGATGACGTCGACGTTCTCCAGGCCCAGGTCCGCGACCACCATGTCCAGCCATTCGACGCGCCGTTCGAGCGGCTCGATCAGCAGGAACTGGCAGTCCGGCCGGGCCAGGGCCAGGCAGAGCCCCGGCAGTCCGGCGCCTGAGCCCACGTCCGCCACGAGCGCGCCCTGCGGCACCAGATCCGCGACGACGGCGCAGTTGAGCACGTGGCGCTCCCACAGGCGGGGCACCTCGCGCGGACCGATCAGACCCCACTCGATGCCCGTGTCCGCCAGGTGCGCGACGTACCGCTGCGCCGCGTCGAGGGCGTCGCCGAAGATCTGGTCGGCGGCCTCGTACAGCTCCGCGGGCAGCTCGGGCGGCTCCTGGCCGACCGGCGCAGGCCGCTCGGAGGCCTGCCTCTCATCGTGGTGCAGGCCGGGGCGCTGGTCGTAGCTGCCCTCGTGGCCGCTCTGGCCAGGACGCTCAGTCATCGGCGGACACCACCACGTGCCGGGAAGGCCCCTCGCCCTCGGACTCGGACGTGAGGCCGGCCTCGGCGACGACGTCGTGGACGATCTTGCGCTCGTAGGCGCTCATCGGGTCCAGGTGCACGCGACCGCCCTCGGCCCGGGCCCGCTCGACCGCCTCACCGGCGACCGAGCGCAGCCGCCGGTCCCGCTCGGCCCGATATCCCGCGACATCCAGCAGCAGGCGGGAGCGGCGGCCGGTCGCGGCCAGCACCGCGAGCCGGACGAGCTCCTGCAGGGAGTCCAGGGTGCGGCCGTCCTCGCCGACCAGATCCTCGAGCCGATCGTCGCCCTCCTCCGCGACGACGGACACGCACACCCGCTCATCGCGGATCTCGATGTCGATGTCCCCGTCGAGGTCCGCGATGTCCAGCAACTCCTCGACGTAGTCGGCCGCGACCTCGCCCTCCTGCTCCAGGCGCGCGATGAGGTCGTCGGGGCCGTCGGTCGTCTGCTCGGCGCTCATGCTCACTTCTTCTTCCGGCGGTTCTTGCGCTGGGGCTGCTGCCGCTGACGAGACGATCGTCCCGCCGGGTCCATGGGGCGACCGTTCAACGTGGCCCCGGCCGAGGAGGCGCGATCGGTCCGCTCATCCGACGCGACGGGGCGCTCGGCGGTGGCCGTCGCGGCCGTCGAACCCCGCTCGGACTTCGCGCCCCGGCCCTGGCTGCCCTTGCGCTTGGTCGCGGGCTGCTCGTCGGCGACCTTCTGACCCACCGGGGGCAGGCCCTTCGCGGCGCGGCGCTCGTTGAGCTCACGCTCGGCCAGGGAGCCCGGGGTGGGGTTGTTGCGGATGATCCACCACTGCTGACCCACGGCCCAGAAGTTCGAGAACGTCCAGTACAACAGGACGCCGATGGGGAAGTTGATGCCGCCGATGCCGAAGATCAGGGGCATGCCGTAGAGCATGATCTGCTGGGTCTGGGCCACAGGACCCTCGAGCTGCTTGTCCGACATGTTCTTCGTCATCAGCATCTTCTGCATGAAAAACATGGAGCCGGACATCAGCAGGATCAGGACGATCGCCACGACGACGACGGCCCAGTTCGACCCGAAGGAGCCGACGAGGGTGTCGGACATCGTCGCCCCGAAGATCTCGGAGCTCTCGAAGGAACGGATCTGCTCGGCCGAGAGCGCGTCCATCCCCTCGCCGCGCTCGGCGGCACCACGGGCGCCGATCAGCACCTGGTAGAGCGCGAAGAAGAACGGCATCTGCACCAGCAGCGGCAGGCACGCGGCGAAGGGGTTCGCCTTGTGCTTCTTCATCAGCTCACGCTGCTCGAGGGCCATGGCCTGGCGCGAGAGCGAGTCCTTCTTGCCCTTGTACTTGGCGTTGAGCTTCTGCAGCTCCGGCTGAATGGCCTGCATGGCGCGCTGCGCCTTGATCTGCTTCACGAAGATCGGGATGAGCAGCACGCGGATCAGGACCACGAGCAGCAGGATCGACAGCGCCCACGTGAAGCCCGCCTCGGGAGGCAGCCCGACGAGGTCCAGCAGGTCATGGAACGCGCCCAGGATCCAGGACATGATCCAGCGGAACGGGAGAAGGATGGCTTCGAAGAAACCCATGGGGTCAGTCCTCCTGCGAGGGGTCAGGTGGGATGGGAGGGTGGTTCAGGTCGATGATCCGCGGATGCTCTCCCGGGGGCCATCGTCGCCGCCCCGGCGGCACGGGATCGAGGCCCCCGTCCGCCCAGGGGTGGCAGCGTGAGAGACGACGCACGGTCAGCAGCGTGCCGGCGACCGCGCCGTGCACATGGACCGCTTCGAGCCCATACGCCGAGCAGCTCGGGAAGTAGCGGCACACGTCTCCGTAGAGCGGCGAGACGACGGCGCGGTAGAGCGTGAGCAGGGCGGCCAGCAGCGCGGACGGGGCCGCGCGCAGCGGACCCCACTGCCGGGAAGGCTCCCGAACGACGAACGGGGAGCCGGCGACGGCGGAGGTGTCGGGTCTGGTCTCGGTCATCTCACCCCTGCGTCCTCGGTCGCCGGCCGTCGATCTTGCGCAAGCACTGCCGCAGGGCGGAGACGACGTCACGCCGCAGCTGGGCATGGTCCACGCCCGCGGCCGCGGGCAGGGCCCGCACCTGGACGAGCGCGTCGGTCCCGGCCAGCTCGGCACCGCGCAGCTGCTCGGCGACGATCGCCCGCAGCCGCCGCTTGACCCGATTGCGGGTCACCGCGTCGCCGACGGCTTTGGACACGACGAACCCGGCCCGCGGCCCCGGAGACGTGCTCGAGGGTGCGGGCCGGGTCGGGTCTGGTCCGGCTGCGACGGTGACCACGACGTGCCGACGTCCTGCGCGGACCCCGGTGCGTCGGATGTGCTGGAAGTCTGCCGTCGTCCGGACCCGGTGGGCGCGAGGCAGCACGCCGCGAGTGGCCGGCTGGGACGTCCGCGCGTCAGGCGGACAGGCCCGAGCGGCCCTTGGCGCGGCGGGCCGACAGGATGCCGCGGCCGGCACGGGTGCGCATACGGGCGCGGAAACCGTGCTTGCGGGCACGGCGGCGGTTGTTGGGCTGGAAAGTGCGCTTGGTCACTGTGATCTCTCCACGTGTTGGGGGTGCCTTCGACCGTCGACCTGAGACGTGAACCAGGGGGAAGGCCCGGACAGAAGCTTGGATTGCTATCCCCGGCGGGCACGGCAGAGCCGTCCCGGGGGACCAGTCGACTCTAGTCAGCGGGACAAGGCAGGTCAAGCGCGCCCTGCATCACATCGGCTTGTCCACGCGGAAAACCGACGGTCGCCACTCGCGTTGTCCACCGGTGCGACCGTGACCGACCGGGGTTGTCCACACTCGTCCTGGAGTTCTCCACCGTCTGTGCACAAGGTTGTGGATAAGGACTAGACTCGGCCGAAGCCGACGCTCCGGGACCCCGGGCAGGAAAGGACGCGCACCGTGCCAGATCAGAACGTCTCCGACTCCTGGCGGAAGGTCATCTCCGCTCTCGAGGACGACTCCCGCGTGAGCGCGCGCCTGATGGGGTACGTGTACCTCGCCGAGCCGCAGGGGCTGATCGGCAACACCCTGCTGCTGGCGGTGCCCAACGAGACGACCCGCGAGACCCTCCAGGGCCCGCAGGTCGCCGGGGCCCTGACCGATGTGCTGACGGCGGTGTTCGGCCATGAGGTGCTGCTGGCGATCTCGATCGACTCCTCGCTCAACGCGCCACGCGCCCCCGAGCCGGAGGCCCGTCGGGCCCCGCTGCCGGATCCGCAGGCCCTGGCCGAGTCCACCGAGCCGCCGGCCAGCCCGGTGATGGACGCCGCTCCGCCCGAGCTCGGCGCGGATGAGCCCGGCGGCCGCGGTGCACCGACGCCCGCGCCCCCGTCGACCTCGGCACAGACGAGCCGGCTCAACGAGCGCTACCACTTCGAGTCCTTCGTGATCGGCTCGTCGAACCGCTTCGCGCACGCGGCGGCCAACGCCGTGGCGGAGGCGCCGGCCAAGGCCTACAACCCGCTGTTCATCTACGGCGAGTCCGGTCTGGGCAAGACCCACCTGCTGCACGCGATCGGCCACTACGCGCGTCGTCTGTACCCCGGCATGCGCGTGCGCTACGTGAACTCGGAGGAGTTCACGAACGACTTCATCAACTCCATCCGCCACGACGAGGGCGCCTCGTTCAAGCAGGTCTACCGCAACGTGGACATCCTGCTGATCGACGACATCCAGTTCCTCGCGGACAAGGAGGCGACGGTCGAGGAGTTCTTCCACACCTTCAACACGCTCTACAACAACAACAAACAGGTCGTGATCACCTCGGACCTGCCGCCGAAGCAGCTCTCCGGCTTCGAGGAGCGGCTGCGCTCACGCTTCGAGTGGGGGCTGATCACGGACATCCAGCCGCCGGACCTCGAGACCCGTATCGCGATTCTGCGCAAGAAGGCCGAGGCGGAGGGCCTGTTCGCCCCGCCGGAGGTCCTCGAGTACATCGCCAGCCGAATCTCGACCAACATCCGCGAGCTCGAGGGCGCGCTGATCCGTGTGACGGCGTTCGCCTCGCTGAACCGTCAGGACGTGGACATGCAGCTGGCCGAGCACGTGCTCAAGGACCTGATCACCGACGACGACGTCCACGAGATCACCCCGGAGCTGATCCTGCACGCCACGGCCGAGTACTTCAGCCTCACGATGGAGGAGCTGACCAGCAAGTCCCGTACGCGCACGCTCGTGACGGCCCGGCAGATCGCGATGTACCTGCTGCGCGAGCTGACGGAAATGTCGCTGCCGAAGATCGGCCAGGAGCTGGGCGGACGCGACCACACCACCGTCATCCACGCCGACCGCAAGATCCGCGAGCTCATGGCCGAGCGGCGCACGATCTTCAACCAGGTCACCGAGCTGACCAACGAGATCAAGCGCAAGCAGCGCGGCGGCTGAGCCGGGTCCGGGGACACGCCTGCGTCGGTGTCCTCGGACACGTCGCGCCAGTCCCCGCCCTCCCCGTTGCTTGAACTTGTCATTCAAGGTTCGTCCACATTGTCCACTTCTGTGGAGAACCCTGTGGAGAACAGGCCTGTCTGTGGAGAACTCTGCCCCTGTGGATGTCCGGCATGGCGCGGTTCAGCACGCGATGCACCGGGTGGGGACCGAGTCGTCCACCGGGGTGGGGAATGACATCGCTGTCATTCGTCCTTCCACATGGACCCACAGCAATCCACAAGGCTCCGGCGCCAGAATCCGCATGATCCTGCGGATCTCAAAATCTCTGTGGACAACAATGTGGACACGGCGGGGACGAATGACATCTTTCTCTGGACGAGGCCGCGGCTAGCTGTGCATCGTGCGAATCACCCTCGCGGCGTTCATCCACCGGATCTCCACACCCGAAACGGGCGCCGAGCACAGGCCAACCCACAGCCAGATCGGCGTCAGAACACGGAAAATCAGGGATCTCCACAGAATCCACACGTGCTATTACCCCTTCCACCCCCTTTTTCATCCCTCCGCAAAGCAACATCGAGGCACACCGACCGAGCCGGCCCGACGACGCGATCGACGCCAGGCTCAGACGCCCGGTGGACGACCTGACACGACAGCCCGGATCCGCTTATGCTGGCTCCGCGTCACGTCCGTCACCCACCCCCGCGGTGTGCGGCGGACGCACCCAAGACGTCCCCGGTCCCGAGCCGGGCTGAGACATCGGCCAGGCCAGAGAGGCAGTGCAGAGCTCGTGAAGTTCACCGTCGAACGCGACATCCTCACCGAGGCCGTCTCCTGGACAGCTCGCTCCCTCTCGCCTCGTCCTCCGGTGCCCGTGCTCTCGGGTCTGCTCATCACAGCGGAGGCCGGCACCGTCTCCATCGCGAGCTTCGACTACGAGACCTCGGCCCGGCTGGACATCGAGGCCGATGTCGAGACCGAAGGCCAGGTCCTGGTCTCGGGCCGTCTGCTCAACGACATCGTCCGATCACTGCCCGCCTCAGCGGTCACCTTTGAGCTCGACGGCGGCAAGGTCATCGTCACCTGCCGCTCCGCGCGCTTCTCCCTGGCCACCATGCCCGTCGGCGACTACCCGGCACTGCCCGAGCTGCCCGAATCCGCCGGCACCGTCGACGGTGCGGCATTCGCCCACGCCGTCGCGCAGGTGACCGTCGCCGCCTCCAAGGACGACACCCTGCCGATCCTCACCGGCGTGAAGGTCGAGATCGAGGGCGACACGATGACCTTCCTCGCCACCGACCGGTACCGCCTGGCGATGAAGGAAATCACCTGGACACCCGCCGACCCCTCGGTGTCCACCTCCCTGCTGATCAAGGCGCGCACGCTCAGCGAGGTGGCCAAGTCCCTCGGCGGTGGCGGCAACCTGGAGCTGCGCTTCGCCGAGAACGCGGACCTGGTCGGCTTCTCCTCCGGCGGCCGCCGCACCACGTCCGTGCTCGTCGACGGCGAGTACCCCAAGATCCGCTCGCTGTTCCCCGAGTCCAGCCCCATCCACGCCACGGTGGACACGGCCGCCCTCGTCGAGGCCTCCCGCCGCGTCGCCCTCGTGGCCGAGCGCAACTCCTCGCTGCGCATGGTCTTCTCCGACGGCCAGGTCAGCCTCGACGCCGGCACGGGCGACGACGCCTCCGCGAACGAGGCGCTGCCCTGCACTCTCGAGGGCGAGGGCATCACCGTGGCGTTCAACCCGTCGTACCTCTCCGAGGGGCTGGCCGTCGTGGACCAGCCCCAGGTGAAGTTCTCGTTCACCACCGCCCCCAAGCCCGCCCTGCTCACGGGCGTCTCCGAGGAGTCCGGCGCCGTCTCGGACTACCGCTACCTCGTGATGCCCGTCCGGCTGACCTGACGGACGGGGCGTCAACACCGCCGTGTACCTGTCCCAGCTCAGCGTCGCGGATTTCCGCTCCTACCGATCCGCACATCTCGAGCTGCGCCCCGGAGCGACCGTCCTGGTCGGGGCCAACGGCGTGGGCAAGACGAACCTCGTCGAGGCGATCGGCTACCTGAGCACCCAGGTCTCCCATCGCGTGAGCCACGACGCCTCCCTCGTGCGCATCGGTGAGCAGCGGGCTCTCGTCGCCGGCCGCGTGCACCGCGGCTCACGATCCGTCGCGCTCGAGCTCGAGGTCGTGCCGGGACGTTCGAACCGCGTGGCCATCAACCGCGGCGCCCCTGTCCGCGCGAAGGAGGGCCTCGGGATCCTGCGCACCGTGGTGTTCGCGCCCGAGGATCTCGCCCTCGTGACTCAGGACCCCGCCGGCCGGCGCCGCTTCCTCGACCAGCTGATGGTGCAGCTGCGTCCGGCTCTCGGTGAGGCGTCCGCCGATTATGAGCGGGCCCTGCGGCAGCGCAACGCCCTGCTGAAGACCGCCCGGCAGACCCGGCGCTGGGGCGCGGAGGAGGATGCGACTCTCGCCGTCTGGGACCAGCATCTGTCGGCCGCCGGCGCACGCCTGCTCAACGGCAGGCTCCACGTGCTGCAGCTGCTCGCGCAGCCGCTGGCCCGCATGTACGAGGCCCTGACGAACGGCTCGAAGGCTGCGACCTTCACCTATGACTCGACGGTGCCGGGTGTCTCCGGCACGCACCGGGCCGTGCCGGAGGTCGCGGAACTGGCGGCCGCCATGCGTGAGGGGTTGGAACGGGTGCACGAGCAGGAACGCTCGCGCGGGCTCACCCTCGTCGGTCCCCACCGAGACGAGCTCGCCCTGTTCCTGGGCCCGGCTCCCGCCCGCGGCTACGCCTCGCACGGGGAGACGTGGTCGCTCGCGCTCGCCCTGCGCCTGGCGAGCTTCGAGGTGCTCGTGGAGGACGATCCTGACCCGGACGCCCGGCCCGTGCTGATCCTGGACGACGTCTTCGCCGAGCTCGACGCCGCCCGCAGATCTCGCCTCGCCGCGCTGGTCGGCCGGGCCGAGCAGGTGATCTTCACGGCGGCCGCGGAGAAGGACATTCCCGCCGAGCTCGGGGCCGAGCGTGTCGTGGTGCGTCAGGACGCTGAGGGCTCGTTCGTGGCCGTGGCCGAGGCGGACGCTGCTGACTCCGACGGGCGGCCGAGCGCAGCCGAGATCCGCGAGGGCGACATCCGGGCGGTGCGCGGTGACTGAGCGACGCCCGGCGGGGACGTCTCCGACGGCGCCTGAGCCGCCGGCGACGACGGGGGCGAGCCCGGAGGCGGACTCGGCTCTCACGCCGGACCTGCCGCAGATCCAGCTGCGTCGGGTCCGCGAGGCCGCTCGCGAGCGGGGTGAGGCCCCCGTCGGCAGGCTGCCGCGTTCTGCGTCGACCGCCGCACGTGCACGCACCGAACAGCGCGTCGAGCAGCTGCGCCGGCGACGGACCCCGGCTGCCGGCGCCGCCGACCGCGATCCCGCGGAGATCTCCTCCGTATTCTCACGGCTGATCCGCGATCGGGGCTGGTCGACGCCCGTGGCCGTCGGGTCGGTCCTGACGCGGTGGCCGCAGCTCGTCGGTCCGGAGATCGCGCTGCACTGCCGCCCGGAGAGCTTCGAGAACTCCGTGGTGCGAGTGAGGACCAGCTCGACGGCGTGGGCCACGCAGCTGCGCCTGATGACGCCGATGCTGCTGCAGCGCTTCGACCAGGAGCTGGGCTCCGGCGTCGTCACGCGGATCGACGTGGCCGGTCCGCAGGCGCCCAGCTGGCGAAAGGGTCCGCGCAGCGTGCGCGGCCGGGGGCCACGCGACACCTACGGCTGACCGCCGCGATCGATGTTCGCCAACGGCGCTCAGACGCGCGCGGGCCTCAGGGACGGTCCCGCCCCCATCCTGCGGTTCGTCGGCGTCTCCCATGTGCCGTCTGCGGCCTCTCACACGGCATTCTGTCCGGATCCTCCCGGCCTGGCGCGCCGGGAAGAGGCTTCGGTTCGCGTAGAATGGCGACGATTGCCGCTCTCGTGCTGACGAGGGCACCGTCCGCGTCCGCCGTGTCGGCGCGCGCCCGGGACCCGGGCGGGGTCCGCAGCCCCGCTCCCGCTCTCCGCCCGGATGCGCCCGGCACGCTGCATCGAGGCCGTACCGAGCACGAACCGAGGAGTCGAGAACACCCGTGAACGACGCACATTCCGACGCGCCCACCGAGTCCCCGCAGGAGGCCGTCGCCCCCTCGGCCTCGGACGCCCCGGCTCCCGAGACCGCCGTCGAGACGAAGGACCGGAAGGTCCCCGGCGACTACGGCGCCTCCGAGATCACGGTCCTCGAGGGCCTCGAGGCCGTCCGCAAGCGCCCGGGCATGTACATCGGCTCGACCGGCCCGCGCGGCCTGCATCACCTCGTCTACGAGGTCGTCGACAACTCCGTCGACGAGGCCCTGGCCGGCTACGCCGACTCGATCGAGGTGACCCTCACGGCTGACGGCGGCGTCCGCGTCGAGGACAACGGCCGCGGCATCCCCGTGGACGTGCACCCCGTCGAGGGCAAGCCCACCGTCGAGGTCGTCATGACGATCCTCCACGCCGGCGGCAAGTTCGGCGGCGGCGGCTACGCGGTCTCCGGCGGCCTGCACGGCGTGGGCATCTCGGTGGTGAACGCGCTCTCGGCCCGCGTGGAGACGGAGGTCCGCCGACAGGGCCACGCCTGGCGCATGTCGTTCGCGAACGGCGGTGTCCCGCAGGGCGAGCTGGTCAAGGGCAAGGCCACCGAGCAGACCGGCACGACGCAGACGTTCTGGCCGGACCCGGAGATCTTCACCGAGACGGTGGAGTTCGACTTCGAGACGCTGCGCGCCCGCTTCCAGCAGATGGCGTTCCTGAACAAGGGCCTGAAGATCACGCTGCGCGATGAGCGGCAGATCGAGGAGAACGAGGTCGTCGACGACGAGATCGTCGCCGAGGGCACCGCGGGCGACGAGGCCTCCGAGAACGGCCTCGAGGCGGAGAGCTCCGCCAAGCACCGCGAGGTGACCTACCACTACGAGAACGGCCTGCTCGACTACGTCCGCCACCTGAACGCCAGCAAGCGGGCTGAGCTCATCCACGAGGACGTCATTGCGTTCGAGGCCGAGGCGCCCACCGACGGCGGCAACTCGATCGCCGTCGAGATGGCCCTGCAGTGGACCACGGCGTACTCCGAGTCGGTGCACACCTACGCCAACACGATCAACACGCACGAGGGCGGCACCCATGAGGAGGGCTTCCGTGCCGCGATGACCTCCCTGATCAACCGGTACGCGCGCGAGAAGGAGATCCTCAAGGCGAAGGAGGACAACCTCACCGGCGACGACATCCGCGAGGGCCTGACCGCCGTCATCTCCGTGAAGCTCTCCGAGCCGCAGTTCGAGGGCCAGACGAAGACGAAGCTCGGCAACTCCGAGGCCCGCGGTTTCGTGCACGGCGTGGTCGTCGACCATCTGGGCGACTGGCTCGAGCGGAACCCGGGCCCGGCCAAGGACATCATCCGCAAGGCGATCATGGCCTCGCACGCGCGCCTGGCGGCCCGCAAGGCCCGCGACAACGCGCGCCGCAAGTCCCCGCTCGAGTCGTTCGGCATGCCCGGCAAGCTGGCGGACTGCTCCTCGAAGGACCCGTCGCGCTGCGAGGTGTACATCGTGGAGGGCGATTCGGCCGGCGGCTCCGCCAAGCGCGGCCGCAACCCGGAGACCCAGGCGATCCTCCCGCTGCGCGGCAAGATCCTGAACGTCGAGCGCGCCCGCCTGGACAAGGCCCTGGGCAATGCCGAGGTGCAGTCGATGATCACGGCGTTCGGCACCAACATCGGCGAGGAGTTCGACATCTCCAAGCTGCGGTACCACAAGATCGTGCTGATGGCCGACGCGGACGTCGACGGCCAGCACATCACGACGCTGCTGCTCACGGTGCTGTTCCGCTACATGCGTCCGCTGATCGAGGCCGGCCACGTCTTCCTGGCGCAGCCGCCGCTGTACCGCATCAAGTGGTCCAACGCGCCGCATGACTACGTCTTCACCGACGCCGAGCGCGACGAGGCCCTCGCCGCGGGCCAGGCGAAGGGCCGGCGCCTGCCGAAGGACACCGGCATCCAGCGGTACAAGGGTCTGGGAGAGATGGACTACAACGAGCTGTGGGACACGACCATGGACCCGGAGAACCGCACCCTGCTGCAGGTCACGATGGAGGACGCCGCCGCCGCGGACCAGGTGTTCTCGATGCTCATGGGCGAGGACGTCGAGTCTCGCCGCGGGTTCATCCAGCAGAACGCCAAGGACGTCCGCTTCCTGGACATCTGATCCCCACCTGAGACGACTGAGAGGACCAGCGTGAGCGACGAGACGACTCCGCAGAACCCGGATGAGAGCACCGCCGGGACCCCGTCGGGCTCGGGGATGCCGACCCCGCAGACCGACCCGACCGTGCCGGCCGAGACCAGCGCGGGCGTCGAGCTGTACGAGCTGCCCGAGGGCGCGGCGGACAAGGTTGAGCGCATCGACCTCGAGACCGAGATGAAGCGCTCCTACCTGGACTACGCCATGGCCGTGATCGTCGGCCGTGCGCTGCCGGATGTGCGTGACGGCCTCAAGCCGGTGCACCGCCGCGTGCTCTACGGCATGTACGACGGCGGCTACCGGCCGGACCGCACGTTCAACAAGTCGGCCCGCGTGGTCGGCGAGGTGATGGGCAACTATCACCCGCACGGCGACTCGGCGATCTACGACGCGCTCGTGCGCCTGATCCAGGACTGGGTCATGCGGTACCCGCTCGCGCTCGGCCAGGGCAACTTCGGCTCTCCGGGCAACGACGGTGCCGCCGCCCAGCGTTACACCGAGACCAAGATGGCCCCGCTGGCCATGGAGATGGTCCGGGACATCGACGAGGACACCGTCGATTTCCAGGACAACTACGACGGCAAGCAGCAGGAGCCCACTGTCCTGCCCGCCCGGTTCCCGAATCTGCTGGTCAACGGCAGCTCGGGCATCGCCGTCGGCATGGCGACGAACATTCCGCCGCACAACCTGCGCGAGGTCGCCGACGGCGTGCAGTGGTACCTGCAGAACCCCGAGGCGAGCCGCGAGGAGCTGCTCGAGGCCTTGCTGACGCGCGTCAAGGGTCCGGACTTCCCGATGGGCGGCCAGATCCTCGGCCGCAAGGGCATCGAGGAGGCCTACCGCACCGGCCGCGGCTCGATCACGATGCGCGCCGTCGTGAACGTCGAGGAGCTGCAGGGCCGCACGTGCCTGGTCGTCACCGAGCTGCCGTACATGGTGAACCCGGACAACCTTGCCGCGAAGGTCGCGGAGATGGTGCGCGACGGGAAGATCACCGGCATCGCGGACATGCGCGACGAGACCTCGGGCCGCACCGGCCAGCGCCTGGTGATCGTGCTCAAGCGCGACGCGGTGCCGAAGGTCGTGCTGAACAACCTGTTCAAGCACACCGAGCTGCAGTCGAACTTCTCGGCGAACATGCTCGCCCTCGTCGACGGGGTGCCGCGCACCCTCTCCCTCGACGGGTTCGTGCACCACTGGGTGAAGCACCAGGTCGAGGTCATCGTCCGGCGCACCGCGTTCCGCAAGCGCAAGGCGGAGGAGCGCGCGCACATCCTGCTGGGCCTGCTCAAGGCTCTGGACATGCTCGACGAGGTCATCGCCACGATCCGCCGCTCGGCCTCGGCCGACGTCGCGCGGACCGCCCTGATGGAGCTGCTCGACATCGACGACGTGCAGGCCCGCGCGATCCTCGAAATGCAGCTGCGCCAGCTCGCCGCTCTGGAGTCCCAGAAGATCCAGGACGAGTACGACGACCTGATGGCGAAGATCGCCGAGTACAACCGGATCCTCGAGGACCCGGCTCGCCAGCGCGAGGTCGTCTCACAGGAGCTCGCGGAGATCGTCGCCAAACACGGTGATGAGCGCAGGACCGAGATCCTCTACGGCTATGACGGCGACATGTCGATGGAGGACCTGATCCCCGAGGAGGAGATGGTCGTGACCATCACTCGCGGCGGATACGTCAAGCGCACTCGCATCGACCAGTACCGGTCTCAGGGCCGTGGCGGCAAGGGTGTGCGCGGGGCCTCGCTGCGCGGTGACGACGTCGTCGAGCACTTCCTGACGGTGTCCACGCACCACTGGCTGCTGTTCTTCACGAACTTCGGCCGTGTGTACCGGATCAAGACGTACGAGCTGCTCGAAGCCGGCCGCGACTCGAAGGGCCAGCACGTGGCGAACCTGCTGGCGTTCCAGCCGGATGAGCACATCGCGCAGATCCAGCCGCTGGCCGGCTACGACGGCGCGGACTACCTCGTGCTGGCCACGCGGAACGGCCTGGTGAAGAAGACCCGCCTGAGCGAGTACGACACGAACCGCTCGGCCGGCCTGATCGCGATCAAGCTGCGCGAGGGCGACGAGCTCGTCTCGGCCCGCGTGGTCTCCGCTGAGGACGATCTGCTGCTGATCTCGCGGATGGGCCAGTCGCTGCGCTTCACGGCCTCCGATGAGGCGCTGCGGCCGATGGGTCGAGCCACTTCGGGGGTGACCGGCATGAAGTTCCGCGACGACGACTGGCTGCTGGCCATGGACGTCGTGCACCCGGAGGGCTACGTGTTCACGGTGACCGACGGCGGTTGGGCGAAGCGGACCGAGGTGGACGAGTACCGTCTGCAGAACCGGGGCGGCCTGGGCATCAAGGTCGCCAAGCTCGTCGACGATCGGGGCGGGCTGGCCGGCGGTCTCGTGGTCCGAGAGGACCAGGAGGTGCTCGTGGTGATGGCCTCGGGCAAGGTCGTGCGCTCGGCCGTCGCCGGCGTGCCGGCCAAGGGCCGGGACACGATGGGCGTGATCTTCGCGAAGCCGGACAAGCGCGACCGGATCGTGGCCGTGACCCTCAACAACGAGGACGAGATCCAGAAGACGGACACCGGCGACGAAGCCGACGTCGAGGACACGGGGGTAGCCTTGGACGAGTCTGCCCCGGCTGAGACGTCGGGGGACGACGAGACCCACACCAACGAGCCCCAGCCTGCGGCCGATGTCGAGGATTCTGACGGCGACGCCGAGGCGGACGGAGGAGACCAGTGAGCACTGCGGCGTCATCACGTCCCGCGTCGGGCGGCGCGTCCGCGAGCGGCGGCCGGACGACCAAGTCCGCCAAGCGAGCAGCGGGGGAGCAGGAGGGCCTGGTCCGCTCGGTGCCGAAGGCGAAGGTGCGGCGCGCGCGCCTGCTCGTCACCAAGATCGACCCCTGGTCCGCGCTCAAGCTCGGCTTCCTGCTGTCCGTGGCGCTGGGCATCATCACGGTGGTCGGCGTCATCGCCCTGTGGTCGCTCATGGACATGGCGGGGATCTTCAACCAGATCAACGACGTGCTCGGCACCGTGCTCGGCGCGGAGTCCGGCAACTACACGGTGCAGTCGATTGCGCCGCTGGGCACTGTCGTCTCCCTCGCGACGATCGTCGCGGTGCTGAACGTCATCGTGCTGACGCTGCTCTCGGCGGTCATGGCGATCATCTACAACCTCTCGGCGGGCCTCGTCGGCGGCCTGGGGCTGACCCTGACCGACGACTGACCGGGCTCTGACCTCGCAGGAAATGGCGCGGCCCGCGCATGAGTTTGCGCGGGCCGCTCCGTGTGCGGTAGAGTCATTTCTCGTTGTGAAGCGAGGACTGATCCTCGTGGACCGACGGTGAGGGCGTATAGCTCAGGCGGTTAGAGCGCTTCGCTGATAACGAAGAGGTCCCAAGTTCAAGTCTTGGTACGCCCACTCTCACCATTCGGGCCCCGTCCGCGGGGCCTGAGTCGTCTGAGGCCGGGTCTCGGTCCGGCCGGACCGTTCTGGAAGGGACGCGCATGTCGGCATGGACTCGAGCGGCCACCCTCGCGGTGACCGCGGCGGCCGCCGCCGGAGTGCGGGCCTGGCAGCGGTCCCGTGAGGACAAGGCGGTCTGGGCCTCGGCCACGGACGAGTTGCCGGAGGAGAACTCGGGTATGATGGGTGAGCACAACTGAACAGCCGCGGCTGCACAGTCACGGGGGCATGGCGCAATTGGTAGCGCATCTGCTTTGCAAGCAGAGGGTTAGGGGTTCGAGTCCCCTTGCCTCCACCGAGGGTGTTTCAGGGAAATGAAGCACCAAGGGGTCCGAGACGCTGAGAATGCGCTCGGGCCCCTTTTCTATGTCCTCAGAACATCTCCCGCGGCGTGGCGGTGCGCGACAAGACGCTCATACGCGTCTGGTGGTGATCGCGGCTGTGCGGTCGCGGCGCAGGCCCTACCGGCTGTGCTGACCCCAGCGTCAGGCGCATCGTTTCGTCGCGACTGTCCGGGGCCGTACCCGCGCCAGCAGTCACCGAACCATCGCGAATCCGTCGCTTTGGGCGGTCATACCGACGGATTCGAGATGGTTCGACGACGCTCGGGTCTGAAGCGTCCTGGGTTTTCGTTCCGTAGTCAGGACGCAACGGGCGCTACGTCTTGGTCGTGAGTGTGAGTGGCGGCTTCGACCTCCGCAGGAGTGCGGTAGCAGAGCCCCTCGTGGCGACGGTGCGTTTTCCACCAGTGGACCCAGCCCATCGTGGTCAGCACGACTGCCCCACGACGAGATGATCCGGTTCATCGACGAACACCGCGATCGTTTCGCCGGTCGAGGCCATCTGCCGCACGCCGAGGCGAGACCGACCCTCTTCTGCATCGAAATTGTCCATCGCCTCACGTGGAGTCCATGGCGTCCTTGAGAGTCTTTTCGGGGATCGCGATGACCGTGGTGTCGGAGTTCTCGCAGGTCAACGCGGCGGGAGTGCCCGAGGCAGGCTCGACTGCCCCGAACGAGAAATAGGTGGTGCCCTCATACGGGAAGTTCCACTCCTGTCCGGAGCGCTTCTCGACAGCGGCGTCCGAGCCTTCCAGTGTGCACGCCTCGGCGTTCATCTTGTCCTGCTGTCCTCTGGGTGCGAGAAGCATGTAGCGGGTCTGCGCCTCGAGTGTTCCCGGGCTGTCCTTGTCAGCGGAGGTTGGCATCTCCACGACCTGATCCGTGACCGGCTTGAGTGAGGCCGCGGCCTCGTTCGTCGCGGACGAGACGGCCCCTCGTACCTCCGACTCGATCTGCCCACACCCGGTCAGGGAGACCAGTGCGATGCCCGCCGCGGCCCATGTTGCCGCTCGCTGGATACGTGAATGGCGGGACTGGGGCATCAGAGTCTTCCTTCGGATGAGGAGTGCGGATAGGTGATTCACAGTTTATGGGAGTGGGCGGCGCGGCGATGCATGTGGTTCCATATCACCCATGGATATATCACTCGCAGATACATCGCCTAGTGGTGTCGATGGCCTCTAACTCTGCCCTTGCTAACGGAGACCTCCCCGACGCTGCCCTCCACGTCCTTCTCGCGCTTGTCCAACCACGCCACGGATACGCAGTGATGAAGTACCTCGACGACGCCAGCGACGGCGCGATCACACTCGGACCGGCTTCCCTCTACACCACCTTGAAGAAACTCACCGGCGCCGGGTTCATCACCGAACTCGACGGCGAAGACACCCGACGCACCTACCGAATCACCCCTACCGGCCGCGAGGTCCTCACCCGGAACGTCGAACGACGCAGAAGACTGCTGGCCATGGCCGACCACATCCTGGAGGAATCATGAGCAAGACCCACAAGATGAGCACCGGCTTGGCGTTCACCCCGGAGAAGGACCTCAAGATGTTCTCTAGGATGGCCGCCAAGGGGAAACGGCTCGATGGGTTCAGCGGCATCGGGCATGGCTGGACCTTCACGGACGCACCCCCTGAGGACGCGATTTTCGACCTCACCTACGAGAAGGACCCGAGCCCGGACTACTTCGACATCTTCCGTGCCGCAGGCTGGTCATCGGTGGTCTCCATGGGGGATGTTCACGTGTTCAAGGCCGTGCCGGGAACCCCGCCTGTGCACACCTCGCAGGAGTCGCGACGAGAGGAAATCGAGCGTCAGCAGAAACAATTCGGCCGGTACAGCGCCATCACCGTCTCCGTGTGGGTGTTCATTTTCGCTGTCCTCTGGCTGATGGGCGTGAAATGGGGGATCACGTTCAACGTGCTCCTCTTCGCGGCTATCCCGGTTGTCTACACCGTCCTGCCTCTGCTGGGGTATACGCATCGCCTCCGAGCCGCACGTCAAGCAACCTGAACCACCCCAAGCCCTACCTGCTCTGCCCCGCCGCGTCAGAAGCGCTCATGCTTCAGCGAGCCGGCGTTCCGCGCCCGTCGAGCCATCCTGAATCTGTCGCTTCGGCGGGGGAAAGCGACGGAACCAGGACGGTTCGGTGCGTCGTGGGCTGGTCACGTGGCGCCTCGGCAAGAGGGGCCTTAATCTGAGGTGATGACTCAGACGGGGGACGACGCGAGGCGAGACGAGCCGACGGTGGGCGGACACCGTGAGCCGTTGACGGATTATCAGGCCGAGGATGGCCGGTATGTGTATGAGCCGCCGTTGCCGGAGAGCATGCCGGAGCTGCCGTTCACGGTGCGGATGCGGCGGCGTCGGTGGTTCATGTCGTTGGTGTTCGGGCTGTTCGGGTGTGTGCTGTTCCCGGTGATCGCGTTCGCGCCGGGTGGGGACGGTTCGGCGATGCTGGTGGTGTTCCGGGTGGGCGCGCTGTTGGTGTGGCCGGTGGCGATTCTGGTGGCGGTGCATGCGGGGCAGGCGATTCTGCGGCCGCGGCATCTGCATTTTGATGCGGAGCGGGTGTGGACGCGGGACTGGTCGCTGGACTGGGTGGATGTTCGGGAGCTTCAGCTGATTCCGGATACATGGCGCAATGACGACGCTCGTGGGTGTCCGAATCATAAACAGCGGTTGTTCTTCGAGATCACGAAGGAACTGCATCGCGCGAAAATTGGCACGGGCAATCGGTGGGATTCGGGGTTTCCGTTCGGTCTGGGCGGTCTGGCGCCGGTGCTGGATGTGGTGAGCACGCAGTACGACTCGGATCCGCCGATCCGGGATGCGTATCTGGTGATGAAGGTTCTGCAGCGTGATGCCCGGAAGGCGGCGGGGTTGCCGACGTATGTGACGCGTCCGTTCGCGCCGGGCAAGCTGGGCCCGCTGACGTGACGAGCGGGGCGGGGTCGTGCGGGAGAGGTTGTCGCGTCTGTCGGTGTCCTGACGCCCGACCGCCTGAGGCTCGGGCTGCGGCCGATGGTTAGATTGCCGGGTGAACACCACCACTGAATCCCAGACCCCCGACCGGCCCGCCTCTGGGCAGGGCGCCCCGGCCTACGCCGAGGTGCCCCACAGCCACTACGACCTCTTCGTGGGCGTCTTCGTCGCCCTGCTCCTGCTCTCCGGTATCACTGCCGCCAAGCTCTTCGAGGGACCCGTCGTCCCGCTCGTCTCCGACCTCTTCTACGGCGGCGGCCCGCTGATCTTCGACGGCGGCGCCTTCCTCTTCCCGTTCGTCTACATCATCGGCGACATCCTCGCCGAGGTGTACGGCTGGCGTCGCGCCCGCCGCGCCATCGTCCTGGGCTTCGCCATGCTCGGCCTCGCCGCCGTCACCTACCAGGTCGTCGCCCTGACCACTCCCGTCGAGGGCTTCGAGGTGTGGGACCAGGCCCTCGCCCCCGTCCTGCGCATCACCCTCGCCGGCCTCGCCGCGTTCCTCGTCGGCAGCCTGCTCAACGCCACCATCGTCGTGCGCATGAAACGTCGGATGCGCGAGCGGAACGTCGCCCTGCGCCTGATTCTCTCTACGATCGTCGGGCAGTTCGTCGACACCCTGATCTTCTGCACAATCGCGTTCGCCGGCACCATCGGCCTGCTCGAGTTCGTGAACTACACGGTCACCGGCTTCGTCTACAAGACGCTGCTCGAGATCCTGCTCGTGCCCGTCACCGTCGCGATCATCGCGTGGCTCAAGCGCCGCGAGCCCACCTACCGCCGGGCCGACGAGCCGACGTCGCCGGCCGCCGCCCGCGCCGCCTGAGCGAAGGCCGCGAACACCGCATCGGGGTCGTTGCCCGTCACCCGTCGGGCGTTCGGGCGACGACCCCAGATGCCGCGGTCGTCGTGCACCGTCGTGCCGCGCAGCAGCTCCGACTCCGCCTCGACGTCCACCACCGTGGCGCTCGTCGTGACGACGGCCTGCCCCGTCGCCGCCTGCGCCGCGAACAGATCGTGCAGGTGCGCGACGTACCCCTGGTCGTAGTCGTCGTGGAACTCGAAGTAGAACCTCAGCGCATCGGCCAGTACGTCCAGCACCGGATCGCCCGTGTCCGCGAGCGGCCCCTCGTGCCGCGGCTGCTCGCGTGACCAGCCCACCGGTGCGGCGCCCGCCTGCGCCAGCAGCGAGTCCAGCAGCACGGGCGTGTATTCGATCCGCTCGGTCGTCTCGAGCGCGCACACGATCGGCAACCGCTCCTCCGGCAGACCCTCGAACGCGGCGAACACCTCCTTCGCGGCGTCCGGATCGCACCACGTGTTCCACTCCGCCGTCGGCGTGGTATTCCCCGGGTAGTAGAAGGCCCCGCCCATGATCACGACGCCCGCCGCCAGCTCCGGCAGCCGCGGCTCGGCCCGCAGGGCGAGTGCGAGGTTCGTCAGGGGAGCGGTGCACAGCAGCACCGTCTCGCCCGGGTGCGCCCGCAGCTCCTCCAGCCACACGTCCACCGCAGGCCGCGGGGAGATTCGTTCGGGCCGCCACGGCACGCGCGCGTGGCCGAGCCCCTGCTCGCCGTGCGTCTCCGGGGTGGTCTCCGCGGGGCGGCGCAGCGGGGCCTGCGCGCCGACGGCCACCTCCACGTCGGGGCGGCCCAGCAGATCGAGCACGCCGGCCGTGTTCAGCGCGCACTGCCGGGCCGAGGCGTTGCCGCCGGTCACCGTGACCGCCGCCAGCTCGACGTCAGGAGCCTCCCCCGTCGCGCCGAGACGCTCGGCGCCCACCAGCTGCACCAGCGCGCACGCGTCGTCGATGCCCGTGTCCACGTCCGCCAGCACTCGCACCCTCACCCGCCTCACTCTAGTGCGGGCACGACGACGGCCCGCCCCGAGCGCGCTGCTCGAGACGGGCCGGAGGTTGCGACGGCAGGCAGGACCCGCGTCGCCGGGGAATCAGATCAGCGCTGGTCCTGCGAGTCGACCTGCACGCCGCGGCCCGAGGCCTGCGAGCCGTGCTCGGTGCCGCGCACACCGTCGCGGTCCGCGCCGTTCCGGGCCTCCTGACCGTTCCGAGCGTCCTGGGGCTCGCGGATGCCGTCGGTGGCCGTCGGGCCGTTCGGCACGGCGCCGTCCTGCGCGACCGGGCGCGCGGAGGCGGCCTGGTTGCGCACGCCGGCCTCGGCGAGGGCCTCATTCTGCTTCTGGAACGGACCGCCCTGGCCGTCCACGACCGGGATGTTCGCGGTCACCGGGCCCGGAGCCGGAGCGGCCCACGGGTCCTCGACCGGCTTGGTCAGCTTCCAGATCGCGAACGCGGCGCCCGCGGCGGCCACGGCCATGCCGGCGATGATCCAGCCCTTGCCGCCCGAACGGGAGTGCTGCTTGGCCTGCTTGGCCATGGTCTTCTGCGTCTGGCCGGCGTACTGGGCGGCCTGCTTGCGCAGCTTCTGCACGATCTTCTTGTCACCGGTGACGTTGATCAGGGTCTGCTCGACCGAGGTCGGCACCTTCACCTCGTGCACCGACTTGCCCGCTCGCCCGGCAGCGTCCGAGAGGCGCTGCGCCGCCACCGGGAGCAGCACGTCGCGGCGCTGCTGCGCGTAACGGGTCGCGTTGCCCAGCCGCTCCTGCATCTGCGGGGACAGCTTCTGCGAGCCATCCTGCAGGCGGGACTGGACGGCGGCCAGGCCGGCGAGGGCGGCGGCCTTGGCCTCGGCGCCGTTGGACGTGGTGTTCTTGCGGGCCTTGGCGGAGGTGCGGGAGATGTTCTTCACTGCCTTGTTCCCCTGACGCTTGGCGGCACGGTTCTTCTGCTTGGCGGCGCGGGCCAGTGCGCGGCCGGCCCGGCGGGACTTCTTCTTGGTCTTCTTGCCCGACTTCTCGGCCTGCTTCTGCAGGTCCTCGAGCCAGTTCTGGACCGAGTCCAGGCGACCGCCCACGGCCGGGGCGAGGGCACTGACGCCGGCGGCGACCTGCGGGGCGTACTTCTTGTACTGGCCCTGCACGGCGTCGGCGGCCTCCTGGGCGCGGCCCGTCACGGCCGGGACGTAGGTGTCCTGCGCCTGCTCGGCCATGCGACGGCCCTGGTCCGCGGCGATGGAGCCGCGGTACGCGCCGTCGGCGACGCCGTACTCGCCCCACGCGCGGGCGAGCTCCATCTTCGGGGCGGCCCAGTGGACGAGGTTCTCCTTCTGGCGGTCGAAGAACGCGCCGACGGCGCCTCCCTCTGCGGTGTACGAGTCGGTGGCCTTGGTGCGCATGCGATCTCCCTTGAGTCGACGGTGCGAATGCGGGGCGGGCCCGCAGTCGGGTTCTGCCCCCACCCTAGTCGCGGCCCGACCGGCATGGCACGGTTCGGCGGCGGGCCGGGCGTCGAGGCGGCGTGCCCGCCGGCCACGGGGGCCGGGCGCGCGGCTTCGCCGAACGCGAAGTCGGCCGCGCAGGGAGCCGACCCGTCCCGCTGCCGCGGCGCGGATGGAACAATGGCGCGCATGACCAACGCAACGCACACCGCGACCATCCACACCAACCACGGCGACATCGTCGTCGAGCTCTACGGCAACCACGCCCCGAAGACCGTGAAGAACTTCGTCGGCCTGGCCACCGGTGAGCAGGAGTGGACCCACCCGCAGACCGGCGAGATGAACGAGGGCAAGCCGCTGTACTCCGGCACCGTGTTCCACCGCATCATCAAGGACTTCATGATCCAGGGCGGCGACCCGCTGGGCATGGGCGTCGGCGGCCCCGGCTACCAGTTCGGCGACGAGATTCACCCCGAGCTGCAGTTCGACCGCCCGTACCTGCTCGCGATGGCCAACGCCGGCCCGGGCACCAACGGCTCGCAGTTCTTCATCACCTCGGTGCCGACCGGCTGGCTCAACGGCAAGCACACCATCTTCGGCGAGGTGAAGGACGAGGCCTCCCAGAAGGTCGTCGACGAGCTCAACGCCGTCGCCACGGACCCGCGCGACCGTCCGCTCGAGGACGTCGTCATCGAGTCGATCGAGATCGCCGAGGCCTGAGCCTGACGACGGGGATAGCCTTCACCCTGTGAGTTCTTCCCCGTACGACGACGATCCCCGCGGCCCGGACGCCCCGGGCGCTGCCGCCCCGCAGTGCCCCCGGCATCCGGGCCGCGTCGCGTTCGTGGCCTGCGTCGGCTGCCGCCGGCCCACGTGCCTCGAGTGTCAGGCCGGCACCACCGCCGACGGGCGCGCGGTCTGCGTCGACTGCGCTGCCGACATCGCGCAGGGTCGCGACGGCGGGCCCGGACCGACGCGCCGGCCAGGGGCGGGGGAGCTGTTGCGCACGACCCCGCCCGTGCTCGCGGTGCTGATCGGGCTGAACGTGGTGCTCTATGCCGGGCAATGGTTGCTGCCGTTCGCCGGCGTCGATCTGACGAGCCTCGGCTGGTACGCGGGCCTGCACACCTCCCACGTGCTGTTCGAGCCGTGGCGCATGCTGACCAGCGGGTTCCTGCACCTGCCCGCGAACCCGCTGCACCTGCTGCTGAACATGGCGGCCCTGTGGATGCTCGGGCGCGAACTGGTGCGAATGCTCGGCACCCCGCGGTTCCTCGCCCTTTATCTGCTGTGCGCGGTCGGCGGGTCGGTCGCCGTGCTGTGGTTCAGCGATCCGTTTGTGCCCGTGGTGGGCGCCTCGGGCGCTGTGTACGGGCTCTTCGCCGCGCTGCTGTTCACAGCGCGGCGCCGCGGGGCGGACGTGCGCTCCCTGGCGGTCGTGCTCGCGCTGAACCTGGTGGCGAGCTTCGCGATCCCGGATATCTCGTGGCAGGGGCACCTGGGCGGCCTGGCCACTGGGGCGGCGCTCGCGCCGGCGCTGCGTTCCCGCTCCCGGGGCGTCGCCGTGGCCGGAATGCTCGCGACAGCGGCGGCTCTGGCGCTGCTCACGTGGCTCGGGGCCGACCGGCTCACACCCGCGGCGATCCTGGGCTGAAGGACGTCATCGGCCAGCCGGGCCGTCCACAGACCGGTCCACAGCACACACGGTCCATCCACAGCCTCGTCCCCAGGCTGTGGGAAGTCGTCCACAGGGTTGTGCACAGATGTGGATACGAATGACAGACGTGTGATTCCACGCGAGGACGGCCTGGTTCTCCACAGCGTTGTCCACACTGTGGAGAATTACACGCGTGTGAGTCAGCCCGTCCGGGCGGACCGCATGGACTCCAGAATCGGCGTGATCTCGGGCCTCACTGGGTGGCGCTGAGAGGTCACTCGCCCCAGCGGGACATCATCAGGAAGCCGATCATGGCCAGGCCGAAGCCGATCAGGATGTTCCAGCCGCCGATCCCCGGGATCGGATACAGCTGCATGGACAGGTAGAACACACAGATCCACAGCAGCCCGACGATCAACAGGCCGAACATCACGGCCTTGTACCAGCCCGGCAGGGGCCGGCCCAGTTCGCGCACGTCGACGTCGCGCTCCTCGGTCTCGTCGTCGGCTTCCTGGTTGAAGCGGTCCAGGCTGTCGTCGAAATCGGTCTTCGCCACGGGCGTCCTCCCTGCGTGCGGACAACGGAATCGGGGGCCGGGCAGGCGGTATCCTGCGCTGAACGACCCGCCGTGCAGTCTACGGTCCGCCCGTGTGCCGGACCGCCGCCACGTCGCCCCGCCGGCGTCGACAGCCCCGACACCCAGCCCCGAGGAGCAGCTCATGCCAGACCGCGCCACCGCCGAGTCCCGCGGCCCGAGCGTGCTCGTGATCGACAACCAGGACAGCTTCGTCCACACGATCGCCGACTACCTGCAGCAGCTGGGAGCCCGCACCCGCGTCGTCCGCAACAACCAGATCGCCCCGCAGGCCGCGTGCGAGCTCGCCGACCGTCACGACGGGATCCTGATCTCGCCCGGCCCCGGCGCTCCGGCCGACGCGGGTGTCTCACCGGCGCTGATCCGCCACGCCGCGGACGTCCGCCGGCCTCTGCTGGGCGTGTGCCTCGGCCACCAGGGCATCGCGGAGGCCTATGGAGCGCGCGTCGGGCATGCGCGGGAGCTGATGCACGGCAAGACCTCGCGCGTGCGCCACAACGGTCACCCCCTCTTCGCGGGCCTGCCCGATCCGTTCACCGCGACGCGCTATCACTCGCTCGCGGTGGAGCGGGCCACCGTGGACGAACAGGCCCTCGATATCACCGCCGAGACCGACGACGGCGTCGTGATGGGCCTGGCCCACCGCGACCTGCCCTTGTGGGGCGTGCAGTTCCACCCCGAATCGATCCTCACCGAGGGCGGCCACCGCCTGTTCCGCAACTGGCTCGACACGCTGGGCTGAGGCTCAGTCCTTCGACGCTCCGGAGCCCTTCTTCTCGTCCTTCTTCGCCTCACCGGCGACGACAACCGTGAGGGTGCCGTCGCTGTCCATGGTCGAGGCGCCGGAGGGTTTCTGGGAGATGACGGTGCCGTCCGCAGCGTCCTTGGACTTCTGGCGGTCGAACTGCACGGTGGCGTGCGGCAGCTCTTCCTCGAGGCTCTTCTTGGCCTCCGCCTTCGTCAGACCCACCACGTTGGGCACCGGCGCCTGACCGCTGGCGAGCTTCAGCTCGACGGCGGAGCCGGCCGCGACGTCGCTGTCCGCCTGGGGCAGGGTGTCCACGACGCGGTCCTTGCGCACCTCGCCCGAGTCGGTGGTGCGTACGCTCGTGACCGACAGCCCGAGCTTCGACAGCTCGGACCGCGCCTCGGACTCGGACATCCCCTTCAGCGAGGACGGGATCGTCACGGAGGCCGGACCCTTGGAGACGTGCAGGAGCACCTCGGTGTCCTTGGCCACCTCCGCCTGCTCGGCGGGTGCGGAGTCGATCGTCTCGCCGGCCGGGACTGTCGGGTCGTAGACCTCGCTCACGCGGGCGCGCAGGCCCTCGGCCGCGAGCGAGTTCTCGGCCTCCTCGCGCGTCATCCCGGTCAGTTGCGGGACCGACGTCGTGGAGTTCTCCTGCGCGATCAGGGTCGCGGCGAGGGCACCTGCCGTCAGCAGCAGGGCCACCAAGGCGAGGACCAGCGGCAGCGTCACCCGCCGTCCCGAACGCCGACGGGGGTCGTGCGGCGCGGCGGCGGGGCCGGGAGCCGGTGTCTCCGGCCACCGCGGCGTGTGCCCGGCGCGGCGGGAGCCGGAGGCCGTCGCGGACGAGGGCTCGTCCACGGGCCCGGACCCGGCGGCCGGGTCGTGCGTCGATGTCGCGCCGGACTCATCGACACGGTGGTCGCCGGCGGAGGCCGGGGCGTCCGCCGACACCGCGGCGAGCCCCGTGGCGGTGGCCGTCACGGACGGTGCGGTGGGGTGGGCGTCCGTCTCCTCGTCGCGGACGACGTCCAGGCGCGCGGTCGGCTGCTCGGCGGCGCGCACCGCTGCGGCGGTGCTCGCGGCGTCGTCGATGTTCTCCGGCACGAGCGTCTCGTCCGATGCCGGCGGCGTCGCGGTGGCAGGCACCTGCGAGGGCGCCGCCACGGCCTCGGCCAGCGCCCGGGCGAACTGCGCGGCGTCGGCGAAGCGGTCCGCCGGGTCCTTGGCCAGGGCGGTGAGGACGACGGCGTCGAGGGCCTCTGAGACCTGCGGGTTCAGGGTCGACGGCACGGGTGGCTGCTCACGCACATGCTGATACGCCACGGCCACCGGCGAATCCCCGACGAACGGGGCACGTCCCGTGAACATCTCGAACGCGACGCAGCCGGCCGAGTACAGATCCGAGCGGGCGTCGACCTCCTGCCCGGTCGCCTGCTCGGGGGAGAGGTACTGCGCCGTCCCGACGACGGCCTGCGTCTGCGTCGTGCTGGCCGAGGTGTCCGTCAGGGCCCGCGCGATGCCGAAGTCCATCACCTTCACCTGGCCATCGTCGGAGACCATGATGTTGGCTGGCTTGATGTCCCGGTGCGCGATGCCGCGGGAGTGGGCGAAACCGAGCGCCGTGAGCAGTCCGTCGAGCCAGCCCAGGGCCGTGGACACCTCGACCTCCCCTTCGCCGAGCAGATCCTTCACGGTGCTGCCGGAGATGAACTCCATGACCAGGAACGGGCACGAGACCTCGTGGTCGAAGCCGTCGGGAAGCAGCTGCTCGCCCGTGTCGAACACCGTGACGATGTTCGGGTGGTGCAGGGCGGCCGCGCTGCGGGCCTCCTGGTGGAAGCGCGCCTGGAACCGCGGGTCGCGGGCCAGGTCGCGTCGCATCATCTTGACGGCGATCGTGCGGTCCAGCCGCAGGTCCGTACCGCGGTAGACGTCGGCCATGCCGCCGCGCCCGATGCGTTCACCGACGTGGTACCGACCGTTGAGGACGCGGTTCTGAGGCACTGTGGGACTCCCTGGGTCGGACGGATCCGACCGGATCAGTTCGAGGGCGCGGCGGAGGACTCGTCAGCCGAGGCCGAGGCGTCGGCGCTCGAGGGCTGCTCGGCGGCGGGAGATGACTCGGACGGGCGGCTCGCCGGTGAGGACTGCTCGGCGGAGGGCTCGGCGCTGGACTCCTCGGCGCTGGACTCCTGGGCGGGGCTCGACGCGTCGCCCTGCGTGGGCTCGGCGTCGGAGGGCTCGGCCGAGGAGGCGTTGTCGTCGGGCCGCTCGGTCGGAGTCGAGGAGGGCTCTGCGGACTGCTCCGGCGCGGGCTGCTCGGTCGAGCGCTCTTCGTCGGCGGACTCGTCCGACGGCGCCACGGTCGACGCGTCGGCATCGTCGGTCGGGGCGTCCTCGGGCTCGGTGCCCTCCTCCTGTCCGGCGTTCGGATCAGGGGCTTCGGTCGGCGTCAGCTCGGCCGGGGTCGACCGGCTCGGGGAGGGGCCCGCCCCGGCTCCGGTGGAGACGATGACGTTGACCGCCAGGTTGAACGGGTGGCGCTCGCCCGGTGCCGGGTTCACGCGCACGACGGATCCGGCGGGCACCGCCGCCGAGGACTCGCCGAGACGCTGCACCTGGAAGCCGGCGTCGCGCAGCTGCCGGATCACGGAGTCCGCGGGCTGGCCCACCAGCCCGGTGGGGATCATGCCGTGGCCGGTGGAGACGGACAGGCGCACGGTGTCGCCCGCATTCAGCCCACGGGTCGGGTCGAGGGCCGTCACCAGGCCTTCGTCAGCAGGGTCGTCGACGTCTTCGGTGCTGACGCGAAACCTGCGGTCCTCGAGTTCGGACCTCACCTCCTCGACCGGTCGACCGATGTAGTCGCCGCCATCGAGGGTGGTGCCGGACTCGCTTGCCGCGGCCGCGCCGGGTTCGGAGGAGTCGCCCGTGAGCGTGGGCCACAGCAGGGCGCCGAGCAGGGCGAACAGGATCAGCGCCAGCAACGCGATCAGCGGCCAGCGCATGCCCCGCCGCCGCGCGGGCCGGGAGGCGTCGGTGCCGGGCCCGCCCTGCGGAGTCTGTTCGCCGTGCCGCTGAGGCGTCCGACCGGCCTCGCCGCGTGCGCCGGCGTGGTGCCCGCCCCGGGCGGCGGCACCGGCCGCACCCGCAGCCCCGGCCCCGGCCAGTCCTGCAGCCGCGGCGGCGCCCGCTGAGCGGCGGTCCCGCGCCTGTGCGTCGTCGCCGACGGCCGGCAGCTCGGAGGTCGCCGGCATCGGGTCCTCGCGGCGCGACGAGCCACGCGACCGTCCGGCGCGGTCGTCCTGACCGCCCCGACGGGCCTTCCGGTCCGGCTTGTCCCGACGGGCCTGCCGGCCCTGCTGGTTCCGCCGACCCTCCCGGTCCCGCCCGTCGCTGCTGGGGCCGTGGGTGTCGGTCATGCCGGTGAAGTCCAGCGGGGCGGTCGTCGTCTCGACCGGCTGCGTCAGCGCCTCGTCCGGGAAGTCCTGACTCAGGAACGGGCGCAGGCCGGGCACGAGCGCGACGGCGCCCGCCACGTCCTGACGCCGCAGCGCGTCCGCGGCGTCCGAGAGTGCGGTCGCGTCCGAGGGGCGGTCCTTCGCGTCCTTCGAGAGCAGGCACATGATCAGCGCCCGCACCGGCTCCGGGATCGATTCCGGCAGCGGCGGCGGCGGGTCGTTCACCTGGGCCAGCGCGATCGCGATCTGGGACTCACCCGTGAACGGCCGCTTCCCGACGAGCGCCTCATAGCCGATGACGCCGAGCGAGTAGAGGTCCGAGGAGCCCGTCGCCGTCTGCCCGGTGGCCTGCTCGGGGGCCAGGTACTGGGCGGTGCCCATCACCTGGCCGGTGGCGGTGAGCGGCACCTGGTCGGCGAGGCGGGCGATGCCGAAGTCGGTCACCTTGACCCGGCCGGTCGGGGTGATGAGCAGGTTGCCGGGCTTGACGTCGCGGTGCACGAGACCCTGAGCGTGGGCGGCGGAGAGGGCGGCGGCCGTCTGGGAGATGATCTTGAGCGTGCGCTCGGGTGAGAGCGACTTCTCCCGTTCCAGGATCGTGGACAGCGGCAGGCCGGGCACGAGCTCCATGACGAGGTAGGCCGAACCCTTCTCCTCGCCGTAGTCGTACACGTTCGCGACGCCGGGGTGGTTCAGCAGCGCGGTGTGCTGGGCCTCGGCGCGGAAGCGGCGCAGGAAGTTCGGGTCGCCCGTGTACTCCTCCTTCAGGATCTTCACGGCGGTCATCCGGCCCAGGACCTTGTCCTTGGCCTTCCAGACCTCGCCCATGCCGCCGATCGCGATGCGGTCCGTCAACTGGTACCGCCCGCCCAGCGTGATTCCCGATGTCGGCCTCATTCTGCGACCACCGCTTCCATGATCCTCTTCATGTTGTCCACCGTGAGCCGGTGGCCTGTGCTCAAGTCCGTGTCCTCGATGACGATCGTCACCGCGTACTGCGGGTCCTCCGCGGGGGCGAAGCCCGTGATCCACGAGTGGACGTTATCCGTGCCGCCGATCTGCGCCGTGCCGGTCTTGGCGCCGATCTGCACGAGGGACGATTTCGCGCCGGAGACGCCGCCGTTCTCGACCGCCTCGACCATCATCTCCTGCACCTGTCGGGCGACGTCCTCGCTCGTGGCGCGGCCCTTCTCCTTCGGGGTGAACTCTTCGACGGAGGACAGATCGGCGCGGCGGATCGACTCGACGAGCTGGGGCTGCATGACGACGCCGTCGTTCGCGATGCCCGCGGCGACCATGTTCATCTGCAGCGCCGTGGCCTGCACGTCGCGCTGTCCGATCGCCGACTGCGCGAGCGCCGGGTCGTCGAGCCCCTCGGGGAACGTCGACGGGGTCACCGGCAGCGGCATCTCGAAGCCCTCGTTGAACCCGAACCGCTCGGCGGTCTCGCGGATCTCGTCCTCCCCGAGCTTCACCGCGGCCTCGGCGAACGGGGTGTTGCACGAGTTCGCGAGGATCCAGGTCAGCGTGGCCTTGTCCTTCGTCGAGCAGATGCCGCCGTCGTAGTTGCCCATGGGCGTCGAGGTGCCGGGCGGGGTGTAGGTGGCGGGGACCTCGAGCTCCTCGTCGGGGGAGTACTCGCCGGATTCGAGCATCGCGACCGTGTCGATCAGCTTGAAGGTCGAGCCGGGGGAGACCAGCTGCTGCGTCGCCCGGTTCTGGTAGGCGCTGCCGCCGGGGGTCTCGTCGAGGCGGCGCATGGCCTCCGCCGCCACGTCCGGGTCCGTCGACGACAGCGCGTTCGCGTCGAACGTCGGCTTGGACACCATGGCCTTGACCTCGCCCGTGCGCACATCGGTGACGACGATCGAGCCGCGCACCGAGTCCGGCAACGCCTCATGGGCGACGGCCTGGATCTGCGGGTCGATGGTCAGCTCCACCTGGTCGCCCTGGGCGGTCATGCCCGTGACGATCTCGAACGCGCGGTCCATGAACTGCGAGTTCGCGGTGCCCGTGAGGCGCTTGTTCATGGCGTCCTCGAGGCCCGTGGCACCGTAGGTCAGCGAGTAGATGCCCGTCAGCGGGGCGTACATCGGCGAGTTCGCGTACGTGCGTTCATACTCGAACCGCCCGTCGGACTCGACGGATTCGGCGATCGGCGTGCCGTCCACGAGGATCGGGCCGCGCGGGGCTCCGTACTCGAGGAAGATCTGGCGCTTGTTCAGGTCATCGTCCTTGAGGTTCTCGGCGAACACCACCTGGATGACCGAGCCGGCGACGGCCAGCACGAGCACCAGGGACACCGCGAGCATCCAGGTGCGGCGGATGGCTTCGTTCACGACTGCTCACCTCCTCGGGACGCCCGGGCGGGCACGGGCACGGCGGTGGCCGGATCCAGGGCGCCGGCACCGGGGCCCGACGCGTTGACCATCGAGTCCATCACAACCGGCCGCCGGGCGGCATGGGAGACGCGCAGCACCAGGCCCATGATCAGCCAGTTCGCGAGCAGCGACGAGCCGCCTGCCGCGAGGAAGGGGGTGGTCAGGCCGGTCATGGGGATCACGAGCATGACGCCGCCGGCCACGACGAACAGCTGCCATGCGAGCGTGAACGCGAGGCCGGCCGCGAGCAGCTTGCCGAAGGCATCCCGTGCGCCGAGAGCCGTGCGCATCATGCGGGTGACGAGCAGCAGGTAGAGCACCAGCACGGCGGAGAGGCCGACGAAGCCGAGCTCCTCGCCGATCGTGGTGATGATCATGTCCGAGTGGTTCAAGGGGACGCGCCACGGGGCGCCCGCACCCAGACCGGTGCCCATCAGACCGCCGGAGGCCATACCGAACACGCCCTCGACGACCTGCAGGGAGCCGCCGTACTCGCGGTTGTAGATCTCCGGGTCGAAGGCGCCGAGCCACACGTCGAACCGGGCGGTCACGTGCGGCATGAACAAGAACGCCAGGACGGCGCCGAGCGCGATGAGCCCGAGGCCGATCAGGATCCAGGAGGAACGGGACGTGGCGACGTAGAGCATCGCCATGAACAGCCCGAAGAACAACAGGGCTGAGCCGAGGTCGCGCTGGAAGATCAGCACGCCCAGGGCGATCACCCAGGCGACGACGAGCGGGCCGAGGTCCTGGACGCGCGGGAAGGTGAGGGGCCCGAGCCGCTTGCCGGCGAGCAGGATGAGGTCGCGGTTGGCCGAGAGGTAGCCGGCGAAGAAGATCGAGAGCGTGATCTTGGCGATCTCGCCCGGCTGGAACGTGCCCACACCGAGGTTCACCCAGATGCGGGCGCCGTTGACCGTCATGCCGATCCCCGGCAGCAGCGGCAGGAGCAGCAGCACGCCGGAGGCCGCGAGGAACACGTAAGGCCAGCGGCGCAGCAGGCGGTGGTCTCGCACGAAGAACAGCAGGGCGGCCGCGGCGAGCATGGCGATGACGGACCAGCCCAGCTGGGCGTTCGCGTCCGCGAACGTGTTGACCGGCTCGAGCCGATGGATCAGGGCGATGCCCAGTCCGTTGAGCCCCACCGTGATGGGCAACAGGTACGGGTCAGCGTAGGCGGCCCGCAGGCGCAGCACGACGTGCAGGACCAGGGACGCGCCGGCCAGGACCGCGATCTGGATCCAGTGCGCGTCCGTGATCGGCTGCTCCGTGCCGAGGGCGCCCAGCAGGTTCGCGCCAAGCGCGATGCCCAGGGCGAGCACGAGCAGCAGCAGCTCGGTGTTCCGGCGCGGGCTGGGCGGAGAGATCACCGAGGGCATCTCACTCGCCTCCTTCCGCGGGCGACGACGAGCCGGAGGACGAGTCGGACGATGACTCGGAGGACGGCGACGACTCTGCGCTCGAGCTCGAGGAGGACGACGACGAGGACCGGTCGGAGCGCGTCGAGGAGTCCTTCTTCCGGTCCTTCTCGTCCGTGCTCGTGCCGTCCTTGTCCTTGTCGTCCTCGGCTCGCCTGCCGTCGCGTTCGAGGTTCTCGATGATCCGGTCGGCCTGCTCGAGACTTTCGGCGGGCACGCCGGATTCCACGCGGCTGCGCGTGTAGCCGTTCAGGGAGTCCAGTTCGATGTCGGTGCGCCGGTCCACGTGGGACAGGGAGATCGGGCCCAGCTGCTGCGGGACGCCCTTGAACACCGCGACGCGGCCCTCGTGCACGCCCACGTAGTGCTGCGTCTGCGTCCACAGGTAGCCCCAGACCAGCACCGCGCCCAGCAGCAGCGCCAGCAGCGCCGTGAACAGCGGGATGAAGACTCCGCGACGGTAGGGCCGGGGACGCAGCCGCTGCTCGGTGTAGTCCTCGTCGTACCCGTCGTCGATGTGGTCCTCGGCGACGTGTGCGCCGGCCGATGAGCCGCTGGGGGAGGTCGTGTCGGTCGAGTCGGCGCCTGTGCCGGCGTCGTCAGCGTCGTCGTGCAGCGAGCGGGTCGCCTCGGCCGCCGCGGCGGCCTTCGGCAGATCTCCGGGCGTGCGGGCGGCCGGGTCGTCCGGGACAGGCCCGCCGGAGGTGAGGATCGCGGCGGTCCGCAGCGGACGGTTCTGCGGGGTCGGTTCCTCGCCGAGCAGCACGGCGGCGCGACGCTTGGTCGTGGCCTTGGTGACGATCGGCAGGCGGTCGGTGTGCACCGCGTTGTCCGCGGCGCCGACGACGACGTGCGGGCGGGAGTCGAGGTCCTCGCGCAGCAGCCGGCCGGACACGGCGCCGGGGCCCTCGGACTTCGCGGCGGCCAGAGCCTGCTCGGTCAGCGGCACCTCCGGGTTCGCCTCGAGCTCCTCGGGGGACGCCTCGACGATCTCGAACGCGAGGACCGTGACGTTGTCCGGGGCCCCGCCGTCGAGCGTCATTCGCAGCAGGTCGTCCAGGGCCTCGTCGAGGCTCTCGGCGTCGGCGAGGGTCGCGTGGATCGTCGGGACGGGGACGACGTCCGTCAGCCCGTCGGAGCAGAACAGCCAGCGCTCACCCACGCTGACGGGCACGTCGAACACGTCGAGCTCCGGGGAGGCGTCGACGTCGCCGAGCACGCGCATGAGCACGTTCTTGTTGGGGTGGCGTCCGGCCTCCTCGGGGGCGAGGCGGCCCTCGTCGACGAGGCGCTGCACGAACGTGTGGTCACGCGTGATCTGCTCGAACTCGCCGTCCTTGAGCCGGTAGGCGCGGGAGTCGCCGATATGCGCCATGTGCAGCGTCTCGCCGGCCAGCAGCGCGGCGGTGCACGTGGTGCCCATGCCCGCGAGCTTCGGGTTGGCGTGCACCAGCTCGTTGAGGATCAGGTTCGCGTTCTGGATCTCGTCGGGCAGGACGGTGGCCGGGTCCTCGTAGCCGGTCGCGTCGAGCGGGGCGAGGTCCAGCACGGTGGAGGCGCTCGCGACATCGCCGCCGACGTGCCCGCCCATGCCGTCGGCGAGCACCGCGAGGTGGCGGCCCACGTAGGCGGAGTCGTCGTTCTTCGCGCGGACACGTCCGACGTCGGAGCGGGCGGCGTAGCGGAGGACGTAGGGCATGGTCAGTCCTCGATCTCCATGACGGTCTTGCCGATCCGGATCGTGTTGTCCGGGCCGACGGGCAGCGCGCGGGTCACCTGGGTGCCGTCGACGAACGTGCCGTTGGTCGAGCCGAGGTCCTCGAGGAACCAGCGGGTGCCCTGCGGGAACAGGCGTGCGTGGCGGCCCGAGGCGTAGTCGTCCTCAAGGACGAGGTCCGCGTCCTGGGCGCGGCCCATCAGCAGCGGCTCGCCGCCCAGGCCGATGCGCGTACCGGCCTTGGGGCCGTCGGTGATGCGCAGGGTGCGGGCGAGCTTCGGCGCGGGCGTCGGGTCCGAGACGGGCGTGATCGTCTGGTGTGCCGCGTCCGTCGCGTCCGGCGGAGTCGGCTGCTCGGGTGCGGGCGCGCGGGAGCCGCCCGCGGCGGCGCCGGCGGCTGCGGAGGATCCGGAGCGGCCTGAGGTGGCACCGACGGCCTCCTGCTGTGCCTGGCGCATGCGCAGCTTGTTCTTCTTGCCGACGATCAGGTCGCGGCCCTGCGATGCGACGATCGAGACGATCAGGATCCACAGGGCCAGCAGCAGGCCGAAGCGTAGGGCGGCAATCGCGAGTTCGTTCATGCGCGGCTCCCGGTCCGGGCGTGGTCGGCGCGGTAGAGCATCGTGCTCTGCCCCAGTGTGATCTCGTCGCCGTCCTGCAGGGCGAAGGTGCCGTTCACCCGCTGGCCATTGACGCGCACGCCGTTGCGGGAGCCGAGGTCCACGAGGCGCACCAGATCCGCATCGCGTTCGAGGCGCACGTGCTCGCGGGAGACGGAGGAGTCGGCGAGGACCAGGTCGGCGCGCTCGTGGGAACGGCCGACGACCGTGTCCGCGTCGTGCAGGGCATGCATGACGCCCTCGATGAGCAGGCCGGGGACCGGCTCCTCGCGGCGGACGGCATGGGAGCCCGCAGCCGGGGCGGGGGCGGGGATGTCGGGGTCCGTGTGCGCCTCGGGGGCGAGAGGCTGGTGTGGCTGGGTGCGCGAGGGGGCGCTGCCGTCGTCGAACTCCGGTTCCACCTCGACGCGTCCCGGGTGGACCTCGTCGTCCTCATGGAAGGCCACGCGCACCGTGCCGGCCAGCGTGTAGTCCTGCGAGTCCGCGTATCGGATGACCTCGTCGCACAGCTGCTGTGCGAGGGCGGAGCCCCACGCGCGGGCGCGCGCGAAGTCGTCGGGGCTCACGTGCACGGTGAAGGAATTGCGCGCGAGCATGCGGCCCTCGGTCACGCTCACGGACTCGTCGTCCATGGCCTGACGCAGGGCCGTGGCGATCTCGACGGGCTTCACCGCCTGCGAGCCGCCCACGGAGAACGCCGAGCGAACCGCCTTTTCGAGGCCGCGTTCGAGGTTGTCCAGAAGTCCCACCGGTGGGTCCCCTTCCGCAGATGTCTCCCCCGATACTACGGCCCGCTCGTGCGCATGGCCCCTGTAAGATCCGGGAGAGCGGGCTGACCGCGGGCGTCGTGGACGGCCCGGCGGAGGTGTAGTTTGTGCATGAGCGGGGACGTGGGGTATGCTTTTCTTCGCTGCTCACGGAGGTTCGGTGTTTCCATCGGCCCGGTGAGAAGCCACTCGCGCGAGTGGCGGAATTGGTAGACGCGCTGGCTTCAGGTGCCAGTGTCCTCACGGACGTGGGGGTTCAAGTCCCCCCTCGCGCACGGTATGTGAAGCAAGGCCCCGGTCTCCTCGGATGAGGAGGCCGGGGCCTTGTCGTGTCTGCGAGGTGGGTGGCAGGCGTGGGTGTGGCCGCGACGGCCCGGGGTTTGAGTGGGTCGACGTCCGGGGCCGGGTTCCATCGAGGAAGCGGTCGAGGCGACTGCCGGTTCGTGCACTTCCGGGGCGGGGGCTGCCGGAGGTGACGTTGTCGGCCGCGGAGGGCCCCGAGGATGTATCGGAATCTTCGTCCGGGAGCAGGGACGAGTGATGTCGTTCCATAGACGGTGCGAAGGGTGCCGTGGATACGGTGGCCGGATGGTTCGGAGGTTGAGTGTGGGACGTGTGAAGACGATGACGCGGCGGCGGTTCGCGCGGCTTTCGGAGGAGGAGCTGGTGGCGGCGGTGCCGTTCCGGGTGAAGGTGGCCTGGACCGGCTGGTGGCTGGGGTTGGCGATCTTCGTTGGTGGGGCGTGGTTCTTCGCGTGGGTGTTGTTCTTCTCGGAGGCGGAGACGACGCCGATGGGGCAGATGTACAAGGCGTTGATGTGGATCGGGTTGCCGGTGTGTCTGTTCTTTCTGCCGGTGTATGTGATCGGGTGTCTGTTTCCTCGGCATCTGACGGTGACGGAGGAGGGGCTCTCGACGCGGTGGTGGTCGGTGAGCTGGTTGCAGGTCGAGCAGATCGGGTACACAGGCGAGGCTGCCCCGGGCAAGGTGCAGGTGTTGTTCCGGGTGAGTCCGCAGTTGTGGGAGTCGGGGCTGCGGGAAGCGAACCGGTGGGACTCAGGGATGCCGTTCGGTGGTGGCGGGTTGACGCGGGCCCGGCCCTGGGTCAGGACTCAGCGGAATCTGCTGCCCTTTGTTGTCGATCTAGGCGATCTCTTCCAGGTGCTGCATCATCGTGCGTGGCAGAGGGCTGGCCATGAGGGTGGGTATGGAGACGGTTACCCGGTGGTTCCGGATGGTCGTCGTGCGGTGGCCCCGAACACGCCGGCTGAGGGCGAGGAGCCCGCGTGAGCGCCGTGTTGGTGGGGCCGTTTGTGGTGCCGGTGCCCGAGGGGTGGGAGGCGGTCACGGACGGGTTGCATACCGGCGTCCTCGTCTTCGACCTGGCCGGTGACCTGTCCACTGTGGGAGAGAGGCCTGAGTCCCAGCTGCGTCCCAACGTGGTGCTGCGCTTCTTCACGGAGGAGTCCGGAGGCGGTGTCATGGCTGCGGCGCCGCGTGAGCTGTTCGCCGAGCATGCCCTGCGCCCGTGCACTCTCGTGTTGGCATACGACTACGCCGTCACCGGTGCAGGGCTGCCGGTCCGGCGTCACCACGTCGTGGTCGACATCGACGGCCAGGCAGTTCACAGCGTGCGGTGGTACGTGGGTCTCGGTGACGCGGTGCTGGAGATGACCCTGACGTTTGACGAGCCGTGGTTCGGTGCAGAGTTCTGGGCGGTCTGCGACCGCGTCGTCTCCGACATCACCTCCGCTGAGATGCGGTCGGGTGGGAAGGAGATCTCGGGGCCGATAGTGCCGGAGAGCGGGGACCGTGAGCCGGAGTCGATTCTCGCGGTGGACGCGCCGCGGCTGGAGGCCGCAGAGTCGCTCGATATCGGGCTGTCGTTGCTGGCCGGTGAACGGGAACCGTGGCTCAGTGAGACCGAGGCGCCGCAGGACTGGCTGACCGAGGTGGCCGGATCTGAGGCGTTGTTGCGCGCAGAGGGCGTGGCGCGGGGCCGCCCCACAGTATGCGAGGCGTACCAGGTGGATGGGTCGGTCACCCTCAGGACGTCCGTGACGTGGGGATCTCCCGGGGCTGAGCAGGTGGAGCGGCGGTTTCTGCAGGCGACATCCAGTACCGCCGTGCTGCACATGATGGCGGCCCTGGACGTGCGAGCCGGTTGGCAGCGTGAGGTGATCGCGCACGCATCCGCAGAGGAAAACCTGGCCGCCGACGATGTCGCCTGGGACGTCATAGCCGGTGGTGAGCGCGCTGTGAGTGTGCTGCACCAGCCGAGGGACGTCTGGACAGTGCGAGGCAGGGATGGTGAGCTGGTCGCCCACTGGTTGCAGCCTGACGGCAAGGGACTATTGGCGGTGCTGCACGACGACGAGGCCGCGCGGCTGACAGTGGGACCCGTTGACGGGTGGACGGTGTATCTACGGCTGCTCGAGGCTTGGTGGCGGGCCTACTCATGAATTGTGCACATCTAGACGTGGGCCAACTGTCTCTGTGCCTACCCGTGTACTTCGGCCTTAGTGGTAGCTGTGATTCCGAGGCTGGGTTGTCGGGCATCGAGCCGACCCGTTCCTGGTCGGCGGATCGAGGCTGGGGGGAGACCAGCAGCGGGTACGGGTCGTGGAAGGCCTCCCGGTATGCCGCGTTCGAGAAGAGCCATGACACCGTGTTGAGGGCTTCGTCTGAGCGTGCGGAGGAGTGAGCCGGTGGCTGACCGCGTGAGGACGATGACGCGGCGGCGGTTCGCGCGGCTTTCGGAGGAGGAGCTGGTGGCGGCGTTGCCCTTCCGGGTGAAGGTGGCCTGGACCGGCTGGTGGCTGGGGTTGGCGATCTTCGTTGGTGGGGCGTGGTTCTTCGCGTGGGTGTTGTTCTTCTCGGAGGCGGAGACGACGCCGATGGGGCAGATGTACAAGGCGTTGATGTGGATCGGGTTGCCGGTGTGTCTGTTCTTTCTGCCGGTGTATGTGATCGGGTGTCTGTTTCCTCGGCATCTGACGGTGACGGAGGAGGGGCTCTCGACGCGGTGGTGGTCGGTGAGCTGGTTGCAGGTCGAACGGATCTCGTACACAGGCGAGGTTGCGGAGGGCAAGGTGCAGGCGTTGTTCCGGGTGAGTCCGCAGCTGTGGGAGTCGGGTTTGCGGGAAGCGAACCGGTGGGACTCAGGGATGCCGTTCGGTGGTGGCGGGTTGACGCGGCACTGGCCGTGTGTGAGGACTCAGCGGAATCTGATGCCGTTTGTCGGGTCCCTGTGGAAACTGTTCGAGACCTTGCATCATCGTGCGTGGGAGCGGGCTGGTCATGTCGGCGGGTTCGACGGGTATGGCCCCGTCGTTCCGGATGGTCGTCGTGCGGTGGCCCCGAACACGCCGGCTGAGGACGAGGATCCTGCGGGAGGGCCGGTGGGTGCTGGCGGAGAAGCGAGTCGTCGAGCGCAGCGCGAGGAGTGGCCTGGCGGAGGTGGAGTTGATGTCTGAGATGGAGTACGTGGATCCGGAGGCGGTCGAGCTGCCGTTGCATGTGCGGGCGCGGTCGGAGGTGTGGTTGCCGGCGTTCGTGGTGGCGGTGGTGCTGTGGGTGTTGTCGGTGATGATCATGCTCAAGCTGCCGCCGGGGTTGTTCGAGGAGCCCACGGCGATGCTGATGCTGTACCGGTATTTGACGATGCTGGGGTTCGTGCCGTTGTCGTTGTATGTGGTGTACACGTGGATGGCGTGGCGTCGTCCGCGGCATCTGACGGTGGACGAGGAGGGTGTGCGCACCCATTCGTGGTCCGTGCGGTGGGACGAGGTGGATTCGGTGTGGCTGAATCCGACCGGTGGCGGTGCTCCGGACAAGAAGACGCAGGTGGGGTTCATGGTGCACAAGAAGGCGTGGACTCCTGAGCTGCGGCGGGGCAATCGGTGGGACTCGGGGGAGCCGTTCGAGCTGGGCGGTCTGCTGCCGAAGGACGGGACGATCCAGACGCAGTTCGGGATGGAGCCGCCGATCGAGTCGTTGATGCCGTTGTTCGAGCATCTGCGGGCGAAGGCGCATGGGGAGCCGAGCCGCTGGCATGGGCCGGTCGGTCCGGCATGAGCCGGGCGAGGCCCTCGGCGTTCGTCGAGCCATCCTGGTTCCGTCGCTTCGGCGGGGAAAGCGACGGGACCAGGATGGTTCGGTGCGTGGGCTGGTCGCGTGGCGCCTCTGGAAGAGGGGCCTTAGTCTGAGGCGATGACTCAGACGGGGGACGACGCGAGGCGAGACGAGCCGACGGTGGACGGACACCGTGAGCCGCTGACGGATTATCAGGCCGAGGACGGCCGGTATGTGTATGAGCCGCCGTTGCCGGAGAGCATGCCGGAGCTGCCGTTCACGGTGCGGATGCGGCGGCGTCGGTGGTTCATGTCGTTGGTGTTCGGGCTGTTCGGGTGTGTGCTGTTCCCGGTGATCGCGTTCGCGCCGGGTGGGGACGGTTCGGCGATGCTGGTGGTGTTCCGGGTGGGCGCGCTGTTGGTGTGGCCGGTAGCGATTCTGGTGGCGGTGCATGCGGGGCAGGCGATTCTGCGCCCGCGGCATCTGCATTTTGACGCGGAGCGGGTGTGGACGCGGGACTGGTCGCTGGACTGGGTGGATGTGCTGGACCTTCGTCTCCTGCCGGACAACTGGCGGGATTCCGACGTGCGGGATGTGCCGAAGCACAAGCAGCAGCTGATGATCGTGATCTCCGCGGCGACGCATGCGGCGAAGGTCGGTGCGGGCAATCGGTGGGACTCGGGGTATCCGTTCGGTCTGGGCGGTCTGGCGCCGATCAACGGAATGGTGATGACGCAGTACGACTCGGATCCGCCGATCCGGGATGCGTATCTGGTGATGAAGGTTCTGCAGCGTGATGCCCGGAAGGCGGCGGGGTTGCCGACGTATGTGACGCGTCCGTTCGCGCCGGGCAAGCTGGGCCCACTGAAGTGAGTCTCCGCTGTGCCCCTCCCGGTCCCTCCTGGCGGCTCTGAGCCGTCTCCACCTCAGGGTCACCCCCGCCTCACGGCTTCACGCAGAGCACCGGCACCGTGGACTGCAGGATGATCTGCTGCGCCGCCGAACCCATGAGCAGCTTCCCGACGGGCGAGCGGTGCCGCAGGCCCACCACCAGGCGGGAGACGTCGTGGGCCTCCGCGTAATCGAGCAGGTCACCGATCGCGTCCCGGCCGCGCTCGTTCGGATGCGCCACCGTTTCCGTCACACCAGCGTCGGCCGCCGTGCTGTCGGGCTCGGTGCCGTCCAGGGAGAAGAACACGAGATCCTCTCCGCGCAGGGCGGCCTCCCGCACGGCCGCGGCGTGGGCGGCGGCGCTCTCGGCGGACTTCGAAGCTGCAACAAGAATCGTCATGCGCCCACTCTGCGGCATGGACGCGATGTGCGCCAGCCCACGCCGGACTGCTAGCGTGACCGCACTCACGTGCCGTGACCCCTCCGAGCAGGAGCACTGAATGCCAGCAACGTCCCCACGCGAGCGGCCCCGCCGCGGCGGCTTGGGCCGCATCATCTTCAGCGTGATGGCCGTCGTCACCATCGTGGCGGCCTGCGCGTTCTCTATTGCCTCCGCCTCCGGCGGCAACGACATCCGCACCAACCTCACCCTTATCGCCCCCGCCGCGCCCGGCGGCGGCTGGGACTCGTTCCAGCGCGAGATGCAGCAGTCCATCCGCTCCCACCAGCTCGTGAACAACGTGCAGGTCGTGAACATCCCCGGCGCCGGCGGCACCATTGGCCTCGGCCAGCTCACCACGCTCGAGGAGGCCAACAACCTCATGGTCGGCGGCACCGGCCAGATCGCCGCGCAGGCCGCCTACGGCTCCGGCCCCGAGCTCGACGACGTCACCCCCGTCGCTCGGGTCGTCGAGGAGTACTCGCTCGTCGTCGTCCCGGCGGACTCCGAGTACGAGACCCTCGACGACCTCGTCGAGGCCTGGCGTGAGGACCCGAAGGGCATCGCCTGGACCGGCGGCGGCTCCTTCGACCAGCTCGTCATGGCGGACCTCGCCATGAAGGCCGACATCCCCGTCGACGACACCACCTACATCCCCTCCGACGGCGGCGGCGAGGCGATCCAGGCCCTGCTCAACGGCTCCGCCCAGGCCACAGCCGGCGGCGTCGCGGACATCTACCCGCAGGTCGAGAGCGGTCGGCTCCGCGCCCTCGGCGTCGTCTCCGAGAAGCGTCTCGAAGGCATGGACATCCCCACCGTGAAGGAGCAGGGCTACGACGTCACCCTCACGAACTGGCGCGCCCTGTTCGCCCCGCCGGGCGTCTCCGACGAGGACCGCGCCGAGCTCGAGAAGCTCGTCGGCGAGGCCGTCGCCACCCCCGAATGGAAGGACGCCGTGAAACGGAACCACTGGAGCGCCGTGCCCCTGGAAGGCGAGGAGCTCGAGCAGTACATCCGGGACGAGAAGCAGCGCATCGGCGAGCTGACGGAGCAGATCCAGTAAGCGCGGACGCCTCGACGCAGAAGGACGGGCTCGTCGCGCTCGTCATGCCCGCGCTGCTCGCCGCGTTCAGCCTCTACCTGCTGATCGGCTCGCTCACGATGGACGCCGGTGACGCTGAGTTCCCCGGCCCCGCGTTCTACCCGACGATCCTCGCCGTCGCCGGGCTCGCGGTGGCCCTCGGGCTCGCCGTCGACGTCCTGCGACATCATCGGGCGCACGCCGAGGGCCAGGCCGACGCCGACGGCGAGGTCGGGCAGTCGGCCGGGCGGCTGCGTCCCGCCCGCTCGGACTTCGGCGCGATGGCCTGGGTGTTCTTCGGGTTCCTCGCGTTCGCCCTGCTGCTGCCGTGGCTCGGCTGGATTCTCGCCGGGGCGCTGCTGTTCTGGTGCGTCACCCGCGGGTTCGGCTCCCCGCGGCCGCTGTTCGACGTGCTGGTCTCCCTGTTCGTCTCGTCGCTGACGTACCTTGCGTTCGCCGTCGTGCTCGGCCTGACCCTGCCCTCGGGCATCCTCGGAGGTGGCTTCTGATATGGAGACGCTCGGACTCCTCATGGAGGGCTTCGCCGGAGCCCTGACCCCGATCAACCTGCTGTGGGTCGTGCTCGGCTGTCTGCTGGGCACCGCGGTCGGCGTCATGCCCGGCCTCGGCTCCTCCATGGCGGTGGCGCTGCTGCTGCCCATGACGTTCGCCCTCGACCCGACCGCCGCGTTCATCCTGTTCGCTGGTGTGTACTTCGGCGGCCTGTTCGGCGACTCGACCATGGCGATCCTCATGAACACGCCGGGCCAGGCCTCCGCCATCGCCTCGACGTTCGAGGGCCACAAGATGGCGCAGAGCGGCCGGGCCGCGCAGGCCCTCGCCACTGCGGCCATCGGCGCGTTCGTCGGGGGCTTCACCGCGAGCGTGTGCGTCGTGTTCCTCGCCCCCGTGCTCGCGGAGTTCTCAACGAAGTTTGGCCCGGCCGAGTACTTCGCCCTCGCCCTGTTCGCATTCGTCGCGACGTCCTCCGTCGTGGCCGACTCGGTGCTGCGTGGCCTCGCCTCGCTGCTGCTGGGCCTGGGCATCGCGGTCGTCGGCATCGACGCCGTCACCGGCACGGCCCGGTTCACGGGCGGCTCGCCGCAGCTCTACGACGGCATCCCGCTGGTGACCGTCACCGTCGCGATTCTGGCGCTGGGTGAGGTGTTCCATGTGGCCCCGCGCGTGCGCCGCGAGAAGGACGACCTCGAGGTGCGCGAGACAGGACGTCCGTGGCTCTCGGCCGCCGAGTTCCGCGAGGCGCTGCCCGCGTGGGGCCGTGGCACGGCGATCGGACTGCCCTTCGGCATCGTGCCCGTCGGCGGCTCTGAGGTGCCCACGTTCCTGGCCTACTCGGCGGAGCGGCGCTTGGACCGCCGCCGCCGGAACCCGATGTTCGGCAAGGGCGCGATCCGCGGCCTGGCGGCCCCCGAGGCCGCCGGCAACTCCACCACGGGCATGGCCATGGGCGCTCTGCTGACCCTCGGTCTGCCCGTCTCGGCGACGGCCGCGATCATGCTCGCCGCGTTCCGCCAGTACGGCCTGCAGCCCGGGCCCCTGCTGTTCGACCGCAGCCCCGAGCTGGTGTGGGCGCTGCTCGCGAGCTTCTTCATCGCGATGGTCGTGCTGCTGGCGATCAACCTGCCGTTCGCGAGGCTGTGGGCGAAGCTGCTGCTGATCCCGAACCATTACCTGTACGCGGGCATCACCCTGTTCTGTGGCCTCGGCATCTACGCGACGACCGGCGCCGCGTTCGACCTGCTGATGCTGCTCGGGATCTCCGTGCTCGGCTATCTCATGCGCCGGTTCGGCTACCCGCTGGCTCCGCTGATGATCGGCATGGTCCTCGGCCCGTTGGCCGAGACATCCCTGCGCGACGCGCTGCTCAGTTCGGCGGGGGACCCAGCTGTGTTGGTCGCGACCCCGATCACGTGGGTGATCTACGCGGTCCTGCTCGTCGTCATCGCGCTGTCCGTGCGGGCCGCCGTGACCGCGAAGACGCGTCAGGACGTCTGAGTGGGGCCCGACGAAGCCCCTCGGGTGTGACCTGCGACGCATTCGGGCGGCGACGGAATGATTCCGCCGTCGCCCCCGTTTGCCCAGGTGGTACGAATTTGAAACATCCGGGACGGCGGCCCGCCCGCACGCCCGGACCCACCACCGCAAGGAGCATCCCCATGAGCATCACCACCGGAACCTGGACCCTCGACGCCGCCCACTCGGACGTCGACTTCGTCGTGCGCCACGCCGGCATCTCGAAGGTGCGCGGCTCCTTCCAGACCGTCGAGGGCACCCTGCAGCTCGCCGAGGACTTCACCGCCTCGTCCGTCGAGGTCACCGTCGACGTCGCCTCCGTGAACACCAAGAACGAGGGCCGCGACGAGCACCTGCGCGGCACGGACTTCTTCGACGTCGCCCAGCACCCGACCATGACCTTCCGCTCCACCCAGGTGCGCGGCTCCGCGGACGAGTTCACCGTCGTCGGCGAGCTGACCCTGCACGGCGTCACCAGGACGGTCGAGCTGGCGGCAGAGCTCGGCGGCCAGGACGTCGACGTCTTCGGCACCACCCGTGTCGGCTTCGAGGCCACCGGCGAGATCTCCCGCAAGGACTTCGGCCTCACTTGGAACGCCGCGACCGAGGCCGGCGGCCTGATGGTCTCCGACAAGGTCAAGCTCGAGATCGGCGCCGCGTTCGTCCTGCCGCAGGACGAGCAGCAGGCCTGATCCGCCGTTGGCCTGGGCCTCTCCGCGCCGACGCCTCGACGCGGGGAGGCCCTCGCGTTGGGCGCGGAGGGCGTCGGATGCGTCAGAATGCTGACCATGGCCACCACGACCCCACGCCGCCAGATCGACGCGCCCACCCTCGCCGACGCCTCGACGCTGCAGAACATCACGGACGTGCTCGAGCGTCGCGCCGAGCACCACCCCGACGCGGTCGCCTTCCAGGTCCGCCACCCCGACGCGCCGCTGGACGCGCCATGGGAGCCCGTGACGACGGCGCAGTTCCGCGACCGGGTCCGCGCCCTGGCCAAGGGCTTGATCGCCGCGGGCATCCGCCCGGGTGACCACGTGTCCATCGTCGCGCCGACCCGCTACGAGTGGACCCTGATGGACCTCGCCTCGCTCTACGCCGGCGCCGTCGTCGTGCCGATGTTCGACTCGGCCCCGGCCTCGCAGATGAGCGCGATCGCCGACGTGGTCCACGTGCGCGCCGCCTTCGCCGGCTCGGCCGAGCTCGCCGAGACCCTGCGCGGCGTGATCGACGAGCGGTCGAACGCCGCCCGTGGGCCGCACGGCTCCGCCGTCTGGACGCTCGACGACGCCACGACCGACAACGCCGAGGCCGACGGCGCGGCCGGGGTCCTCGAGGCCGGGGACCTGCGCGCGCTCGCCGCCGCGGGCGAGAGCGTCACGGACGCCGACCTCGAGGCCGCTCGCACCGCCCGCGGCCTCGACGACGTCGCCACGATCGTCTTCACCTCCGGCACCACCGGCACCCCCAAGGGCGCGCGGATCCTGCACCGGGCCTTCGCCCACCAGGTGCTCAACGTCGCCGAAGCGTACCGCTGCTTCGTGCAGGACGGCGGCTCCACCGTGCTGTTCCTGCCGCTGGCGCACGTGCTCTCCCGCGCCGTGCAGATGGTCTGCCTGCACGGCGGGATGAGCGTCGCCCACGTCGCCAGCCCCAAAGCCGCCGTCCCGTCGATGGCCCAGATCCGCCCGGCCTTCGTGATGGTCGTCCCGCGCGTGCTCGAGCGCATCGCACAGGGCGTCGAGGAGAAGGCCCGGACCAAGCGGATGGGCCCCCTCTGGCGTCGCGCCCGCGCCGTCGCGATCGCCCGGGGGCGCGTGATCCTGGGCGAGGACCCGAAGCTGTCCGCCCCGAACCGGGCCGCCGCCCTCGTCTACGAGCGCGTGTTCTACCGGACGGTGCGCCGGCTGCTGGGCGGCCGCGTCGAGCACCTGCTGTGCGGCGCCGCGAAGCTCGACCCGGACCTGATGCGCCTGTTCACCGGCATGGGCATCACCGTGTTCGAGGGCTACGGCCTCACCGAGACCACCGCCCCGGCCGTCGGCCCCCACGAGGGCGACGTCGTGCCCGGCAGCGTCGGCTACCCGCTGCCCGGCATGTCCGTGCGGCTGGGCGAAGAGGACGAGATCCAGATGCGCGGGACCGGCGTGTTCGCCGGCTACACCGACGCGGAGGAGACCGCGGCCGCGTTCGACGGCGACTGGTTCCGCACCGGCGACATCGGTGAGCTGGACGAGGCGGGCCGCCTCACGGTGACCGGCCGGCTCAAGGACGTCATCGTCACCTCGAACGGCAAGACGATCAACCCGGTCGCATGGGAGCGCGACGTGGAACAGCATCCGGCCGTCGGGCACGCCGTCGTGATCGGCGACGGGCTCGCGCACCCCTCGGCGATGATCCTGCTGGACCGGGAGCAGCTGGCGTCGTGGCTGCAGCGCACCCTGCCGGACTGGCACGTGCCCGAAGCCGTCGCCGCCCGGATACGCGATCGCGCCGAGGCCGCCGAACGATGGCGCGATGAGGCCGAGCACATGCTCGAGGTGACCGAGCAGCGCATCCGCGAGTCCGTCGGCGCGGCCATCGAGGCAGCCAACGCCAAGGTCCCCGCCCCCGAGCGGCTGCGGAACTTCCGCGTCCTGCTGCCGGACCGCGAGGAGCTCGAGTCCCTGCTGACGCCCACGCAGAAGCTCAAGCGCACCGCGCTCGCCGAGCGCATCTCCCACCTGCTCCCGCGGCGCTGAGCGACGCTGAGCGGCGCCGACACGGGGCGGCGCGGGTACTCCTGCACAGCCGACCATCTCGGAACGCCGTTCCGAGACCCATCGGCCGTCCGGCCCCGTGCCCTCGACACCGTCGGGGCCGCGCGGCCTAGTCTGGGGCGCATGATGGCTTCCAAGACCCCGCACCAGAACACGACGTTCGACCTGCCGACCAAGGACCCGTCCCAGGACGGCACGCGCACCGGCCACGGCTACCTGGCCCTGCCCGAGTCCGGCCGCGGCCCGGGCGTGATAGTCGTCCAGGAGTGGTGGGGCCTGGTCGACCACATCCGCGACGTGTGCGACCGTCTCGCGGAGCAGGGCTTCGTGGCGCTGGCCCCGGACCTGTACGGCGGCTGGATCGCCCACGACGGCGACGAGGCCGGCGAGATGATGGAGAAGCTGCCCGCCGAGGAGGGAGCCCGCCAGCTCGCCGGCGCGGTCGACCACCTGCTCTCCCTTGACGAGGTGACCTCGCAGACGGTCGGCGCGATCGGCTTCTGCATGGGCGGCGGCTTCGTGCTGGCCCTTGCGAACCAGCAGGGTGAGAAGGTCTCGGCGGCGGTCCCGTTCTACGGCGTGGGCCAGGGCGTGCCCGGCTCGTTCGAGGGCGTGAAGGCCGCCGTGCAGGGCCACTATGCCGAGAAGGACCAGATGTTCCCCGTCGAGGACGCGCGCAAGCAGGAGCAGCAGATCCGCGAGGAGTCCGGCGCGGAGGTCGAGTACTTCTACTATGACGCCGACCACGCCTTCCACAACGACTCGAACCCGGCCGGCAACTACCAGCAGGCCGACGCGACGCTCGCATGGGGCCGTGCGGTGGACTTCCTGAAGGAGAAGGTCCGCTGAGCCCGGCCAGACGAGGCCGCTCGTCCCGCTCCGGCGGCCGGTCCCGCTCCGGGCGCCCGTCCCGTTCGGAAGGGGCAGGACGGCCCGGTGCCGGGAAGGTCGCGAGCGCTGGCGCACCGGACTCACCGCCCGAGACCCTGTTCCTCGCGACGATCCCGGGCGCGACCCCGTCGAAGTGGGTCGAGCGGTTCACCTCGCGCCAGCGCCGCGTCCAGCTGGTGAACCATGACGACGCCCAGCAGACCGACCACCTGCGGCACGACGCAATGGGAGAGCCGCTGACACCGTTGCCGCAGCTGGGGTATCTGCGCTGGCCCGCCGACGCCGAACCGGCCGACGTGCTGCGTGCCGCCGGCGTCGAGCCGCAGCACGTGCACGTGGTGCGGCTCTACGAGGAGCGCCCGGTCGTGTGCGTCGGCAGGGAGCACCTGCTCGCCGCCTGGGACGTCGACGCGGACGGCCCCGTGCCGCTGCGGGAGCTGGTCGAGATCGGCGAGCACGAACGGATGGACCCGGCCCGATTCGCGCCGGCGCCTGCGAGGGAGGACGACGGGGACGTCCACGTCGACCCGATGCACGAGCCCGAGGTCCCGGGAGCGGGTGAGCGCATGGCCCTGGAGATCGTCGCCTCGGGCGCCGGGTACACGGTGCTGCCGATGTCCGTGGCCCGCATGTTCGGTCGCCGGGACGTCGTCGTGCTGCCGCTGCACTGCGCCCTCGACGACGGGGTCGACGACGGCCGCGGCCATCCCGGCTGGGCCGTCGGCCTGGCGTGGCTCAAGGCCGCCGACTCGGAGCTCGTGCAGCAGTTCGTCGGTGTGAGCCGGGGCCGGCGGGCGAGCAGCTCGCGCTGACGGCGAGCTCTCGCAGGCCTCGGCCCGTCGTGCCGGCCTCAGCCCAGGCGGCCGGCCTCCGCGGGCCGGTAGTTCTCCGGCAGGTCGGCGTCCTCGTCGATCGGCTCGGTGCCGCGGGCCCGCGCGATGGCCGTCATGAGGTGGTAGATGACCAGGGCGGCCACGGTGCCCAGCGTGATGCCGCCGAACACGAGGCCGCCGACGGTCAGCTGCGGGTCAGCGATCGCGATGATCAGGCCCGCACCCGCGGTCATCAGGGAGATCGTGTTGGAGAAGTCCACGCGGTTCTGCACCCAGATGCGCACCCCCATCACGCCGATCATGCCGTACAGGATGATCCCCGCCCCGGCGGCCACTCCCGCCGGGATCGTCGCGATCAGCGCGCCGAATTTCGGCAGGAACGCCAGCGTGAGCGCGGTCGCGCCGGCCACCCAGTACGCGGCCGTCGAGTAGACCTTGGACGAGGCCATCACGCCGATGTTCTCCGCGTAGGTCGTGGTGCCCACGCCGCCGCCCAGGCCCGAGAGGGCCGTCGAGAGGCCGTCGGCGACCAGAGCCCGCCCGGTCAGCGGGTCCAGGTTCCGCTTCGTCATGAGCCCGACGGTCCGCACGTGCCCGATGTTCTCGGCGATCAGCACGAGCACCACCGGCAGGAACAGGAACAGCACGTCCAGCCGCAGCTCGGGGGCGTGGAACGGGGGCAGACCCACCCAGGCGGCGTCGCGCACCGGCGCGAAGTCCACCTGACCCTGCGCCAGCGCCACGAGGTAGCCGACGATGATGCCCAGCAGGATGCTCAAGCGGCCGAGCAGCCCGCGGAACAGCACCGCGGACAGCACGATCGCCAGGGTGGTGGCGAACGTCGTCAACGGCACGGTCTGGATCGACTCGGTCGTGCTGCCGGCCAGATTCAGGCCGATCAGCGCGACGATCGTGCCCATGACCACGGGCGGCATGAGCGCATGGATCCAGCCGGTGCCGGCCAGATGCACCACGACGCCCACCGCGACCAGGGCCAGGCCGGTCGCGAGGATGCCGCCGAGTGCCGCGCCGGTGCCGCCCATGGCCGCGGCCGCGGTGATCGGGGCGATGAACGCGAACGAGCTGCCCAGGTAGCTCGGCAGACGGTTTCCCGTGACCACCAGGAACAGCAGCGTGCCCACGCCGGAGAACAGCAGCGCTGTCGTGGCGGGCATGCCGGTGATCGCGGGCACGAGGACCGTCGCGCCGAACATCGCCATGACGTGCTGGACGCCGACGCTGACGGTGCGTCCCCAGGTCAGGCGTTCGTCAGGGGCGACGACGGTGCCCGCGGTGATGGTGCGGCCATCGCCGTGCAGGCGCCAGCCGAGGCCGCGGTCGGGCCGGTCGTCGGCGGTGGTCTCGGACTGCGGCAAAGGTGTCTCCCGAAGGCTGTGTCGGTGCGGATCTCAGGCCGCCGAGGAGGGCCTCGGCGCTGGACCGTAGGGTACCGTGGACGCTGTGTCTGACTACATCGGTGTGATCGGCGAGGCCCTCGTGGACGTGGTGCTCTCGGATACCGCGACACCCCGGGTGCACGTCGGCGGAAGCCCCCTCAACGTGGCGGTGGGTCTGAGCCGTCTGGAGCGTGAGTGCCGCTTCGTCGGCCGGTTCGGCCACGATGAGCATGGCCGCATGATCGCCGAGCATCTGCGGGCCAACGGTGTCCGAAGCCTGCTCGCACCCGATGACGCCCCGACCTCCCGGGCGACGGCCCGCCTCGACCCGACCGGGGCCGCCAGCTACGAATTCGCCCTCGACTGGACCCTGCCGAGCGCCGACGAGCTGCTTCAGACCTACCGCGACCCCTCCGGCGGCCGGCTGCTGCATCTGCACACCGGGTCGATCGGCACCATGCTCGCTCCCGGTGACGCCGAGGTCATGGGGCTCATCGAGCGGCTGGCCGACTCCACGACCATCAGCTACGACCCGAATGTGCGCCCCACGCTCGTCCCGGACCGCGAGTTCGCCCGCGCCCGCGCTGAGGCCTGCGTGCGCCTGTCCGACGTCGTGCACGCCTCCGACGAGGACCTCGCCTGGCTCTACCCGGAACGACCCCTGCTGGACACCCTGCGGCAGTGGCAGTCGATGGGTCCGGCGTTCGTCGTGATGACCCGTGGCGCCGAGGACATCGTCGCGGTCAGCGGCAACGGCGTGCGCGAGCGCCCGATCTTCCCGGTGGACGTCGAGGACACGGTCGGCGCCGGCGATTCGTTCACCGCCGCCCTGCTGGCCGCCCTCGACGACCGCAGCCTGCTCGGCGCGCAGAACCGTGATCGGCTCCGAGAGATGGACCCGCACGACGTCGAGTCGGTGCTGATCTACGCGTCCCGCGCCTCCGCCATCACCGCCTCCCGCCCCGGCGCGGACCCGCCCACGCGCGCGGAACTCGCCGACGACTGAGCTGACTGAGCCGGACGGCGCCGGCCGCCACTGAACCGCCCCGCGCCGCCCTGCACGACCCCGTCCGGCCTACACTGAGGCGCATGTCCGCGCCGAGCCCGTCCGTCCCCCAGCCCGCCGAGCCGGAGCGTGCTCCTGCCGCGGCACTGATGGCCGCGACCCGTCGACCGCGGCTGATCGCCACGGATCTGGACGGCACCGTCATCGGCTATCAGCACACCCGGACCGGTCGTATCTCCCCGCGTACCGTCGCCGCGCTCACCCGGGCGCACGACGAGGGCGTCACCGTGGTGTTCGTGACGGGTCGGCCGCTGCGCTGGCTCGCCCCGCTGCGCGACCAGCTGGGCGAGGTGGGGCCCGTCATCTGCTCCAATGGGGCCGTGGTCGTCGACCCCGCGACCGGCGACGTGCTGGGCTCCCATGAGCTGGACCGGGCGGTGGTGGACGACGTCGTCGCCGAGCTGTCCCGCGCCGTGCCCGGCGTGAGTTTCGGGGCCGAGGCCCTCGAGGGCTTCTTCTGGGAGCAGGCGTTCAGGGAGAAGTCCCTGTTCGGCGACGAGCCGGGGGCGCACCGCACCCTGCAGGAGGCGCTGCCGGAGCACGCGCGCGTCGTGAAGCTCATGGCCCGCTCCCGCGACCTCGGCGAGCAGGAGCTGGTCGATCGCGTGCGCGACCTGGTCGGCGCGGCCGTCACGGTGACGCACTCGGCGCCGGGCATGGCCCTGGTGGAGATGGCGGCGCCGGGGGTCCACAAGGCCGCGACGCTCGAGGAGTTCGCCCGTCAACGGGGCGTCGGCGCCCAGGAGGTGGTGGCCTTCGGTGACATGCCCAACGACCTCGAGATGCTCGCATGGGCCGGGCTCGGCCTGGCCGTCGCCTCGGGCCACGAGTCGCTGCGGGCCGCCGCAGACGGCGTCGTGGGCGCGTGCGATGAGGACGGGGTCGCCGACGCAATCGAGCATCTGCTCCGCCTGCCTGCACCCTGAGCCCCGCTCGTCTCACCCGGGTCTGCGCGCATCGGCCGGGACGGGCCGCGCCGTCAGGGCTCGGCCAGCTCGGAACGCAGCGCCGCCACGAACGCGTCCACGTCCTGCTCGGTCGTGTCGAAGCTGCACACCCAGCGCACCTCGCCGCGGGCCTCGTCCCAGTCGTAGAAGCGGAACCGGCGGCGCAGCCGGTCGGCGACGCCCGTCGGCAGGGTCGCGAACACCGCGTTGACCTGCGTCGTCTGTGTCAGTTCGACCCCGGGCAGGGAGCCGTCGCGGATACCGGCGGCCACGGCGTCGGCCAAGCGCCGCGCCATGGCGTTGGCGTGCCCGGCCAGGCGCAGGTGCAGGTCGCCGTCGTACAGGGCCAGCAACTGCGCCGAGACGAAGCGCATCTTCGAGGCCAGCTGCATCTGGTGCTTGCGCAGATAGATCAGCCCGTCGGCCGCGTCCGGGTTCAGGGTCACGACGGCCTCCGCCGCCAGCGCGCCGTTCTTCGTGCCGCCCAGCGAGAGCACATCCACGCCGGCGTCCGTCGTGAACGCCCGCAGCGGCAGACCGAGAGCCGCGGCCGCGTTGGCGAGGCGAGCCCCGTCCATGAACACGCTCATGCCACGGTCGTGGGCGTGCCCGGTGATCGTCCGGATCTCCTCCGGGGTGTACAGGGTGCCCAGCTCGGTGGACTCGGTGAGGCACACGACCCGCGGCTGGGCCCGGTGTTCGAAGCCCCACCCCCAGGCCTCCTCGTCGATCAGCTCGGCCGTCAGCTTGCCGTCGGGCGTGCTGACGGGCAGCAGCTTGATCCCGGCGGACTTCTCGGGGGCGCCGCCCTCGTCGACGTGGATGTGCGCGGTGTCCGCGCAGATCACGGCGCCCCAGCGCGGGAGCATGGACTGCAGGGCCACGACGTTCGCGCCGGTGCCGTTGAACATCGGCCACACATCGGCCTGTTCCCCGAAACGGTCCCGGACGACCTCGCGCAGGCGGGCCGTGTATTCGTCCTCGCCGTAGGCGACCTGGTGTCCGCCGTTGGCCTCGGCGAGGGCGGCGAGCACCTCGGGGTGGATGCCCGAGTAGTTGTCGGAGGCGAAGTCTCGCCGCTCGGGGTCGTGGATTCGCTGCATCATCACGCCTCTGCTCGGGGGTCGGGGGTCGGGGGACGTCAGCGGCCGTGGATTGGCCGCGTCACCAGGCGCATGAGGCCCTCGACGGGGCCCCGGCGCCACGGATCGGCCTTCACGAGCGTGCGCCAGGCCAGGGCAAACACGATCGCCCCGACGCACAGCACGGCCAGGTTGAACCACGAGTCGTCGGTGCCCGACGGATGCCGCCACGGCCCTGGGCCGGCGAGGTTCACCACCCAGCCCAGGTAGGCCTGGTGCGCCATGTACAGCGTCAGGGTCATCGAGCCCGGGACGGTGAGCACGTCCGTCAGCACCGAGCGGCGCCCCGGCACTACCGCCGCGCACAGGCCGAACACCAGCACCACCAGTGCCGTCGAGGTCACAAACTCGGGCAGGTCCCCGGCATAGGCGACGGGGAACGAGCCGGTCTGCATGCGCGTGAGCAGGATCGTCCCGCCGGAGGCGACGAGTCCGATGGCCGCGATCCCCGCCGCGAGACCGCGCGGGGCGCCCGCACCGCCGGGCGCCAGCAGGCGGGCGAGGATCATGCCCAGCAGGCCCACGGCCAGCAGAGCCAGCAGCCGGTAGTCGCCCAGCACCCAGTGGTTCAGCTGCCGGGACACGGTGACCGGGTCGAGGCCGAGCTCGGCGGCGCGCGGACTCAGCCAGGACATCACCGGGGCCGCTCCGGCCGTGCTCAGCAGCACCGAGCACACGGCCAACACGAGGGCGATCACCGCCAGCAGGACGGTCGGCGCCGCAGCCAGCAGCGCCGCGACGACGGTGATGACGGCCAGGTGCTGCAGCACGTCCAGCACCTGCGCCCCGAACAGGGAGTTCACCCAGGCGGCGCCCACCAGGAAGGCGGCGCGCACCGCCGCGGCGGCCAGGGCACGTCCCCAGCCGACGCGACGGGACTCGAGCAGAGCGGAGGCTCCGACGAGGGCGGCGAACAGGGGCGCCGTCACGTACTCGGTGAGCATCAGCACGCCGAACGGTCCCATGGTGGGCGCCGCGTGCGCCACGAACATGGACAGCAGTGCGAGGCTGCGCGCGACATCGAGCCAGAGCAGACGCTGGCCGCGGGCGGCGGCGCGTCCGGTGCGCTCGGACGCCGCCGAGCGGGTGGCGGTACGGGACACGGGGGCTCCTCGGCTGGGTGCGGTGGTCATTGGCCCCGCCGCGGGCCGATGACCGTGGGAGAGCGGCCGGCGCGGGGCCGACATCAGTCTAGGCAGGCGACGACGTCCGGGCGGTGCGGTGAGCCGCCCCGTCAGCGCATCAGAACAGCCGGCGCAGCAGCGTGCGCTTGAACCACCCGTGCGGCGGGTACACCGCCTTGAGGGTGTCCACCTGGTCCGACTTCGTGAGCGAGGGCCGCAGGTGCGAGAACGTCTCGAAGCCGGCGATGCCGTGGTAGGCGCCGATTCCGGAGGCCCCCACGCCGCCGAAGGGCAGCGTCGCGATCCCCGCGTGCGCGAGCGTCACGTCGGTCGAAATCGCCCCCGCCTGCACCTGCTCCTCGAAGGCGCGATGGTAGCGGGGACGGTCGGTGAACAGGTACGCGGCGAGCGGATGCGGCCGCTCGGCGATGAAGTCCAGGGCCTGCTGGAACGTGTCGACCGTCAGAACCGGCAGGACCGGGCCGAAGATCTCCTCCCGCATCAGCGGGGAATCCGGTGTCACATCGGCCACGACGGTCGGCGCCATGTAGCGGGCCGTCGCGTCCGTCTGTCCGCCGACCACCACGCGGGCGCCCGCCTCGACGGCCTCGGTGAGCATCCGCTCGAGCCGACGGGCGTGCTCGGTCGAGACCAGGCGTCCGTAGTCCGGGGACCGACGGGGCTCGGCGCCGTAGAACTCCTCGATCGCCTGCGGGAGCTGCTCGAGCAGTTGGGCACGGGCGCGCTCGCCGACCGCGAGCACATAGTCCGGAGCGACGCACGTCTGGCCCGCGTTGGTGAACTTGCCCCACGCGATGCGGCGGGCCATGGCGCCCTCATTGCGCGACTCGGTGACGACGACCGGCGACTTGCCGCCCAGCTCGAGCGTCACGGGGGTGAGCGTCTTCGCGGCGGCCTCATAGACGATGCGACCCACGCGCTCGCCGCCGGTGTAGAGGATGTGGTCCCACGGGCGGGCGAGCAGGGCCGTGTTGCAGTCCTTTCCGCCGGCGACGACGGAGATGAGCGCGGCGTCGAGGAACTGCGGCAGCAGCTCCCGCAGGAGCGCGGCCGTCGCGGGCCCCTTCTCCGAGGGTGAGAGCACCACGGTGTTGCCTGCGGCCAGGGCCCCGACGAGCGGAGCGAGCAGCAGCTGCACGGGGTAGTTCCACGCGCCGATGATCAGCACGCATCCTCGGGGGCGGGGCTCGACCTGCGCCCGGGCCGGGCGCAGCGACAGCGGCAGCTTGGCCGGCCGCGGCTCCATCCAGTCCGTCAGGTGCAGCAGCGCATGGTCGATCTCCGCCCTGACCGAGAGGATCTCCGTCATGAGCGCTTCGGCGGCAGACTTGTTCAGGTCCTGGTGGAGGGCCGCGAGGAAGCGGTCCTCGTGCTCCTGGAGCATCCGCGCGAGGCCCTTGAGCTGCCGCACGCGCACCCGGCGCGGATGCGCGGCCCGGGTGCGGGCGGCGGAGCGCAGGCGCTCGTGCGCGGCGGCGGGGTCCTCGGGGCGCGGCCCGCTGGGCATGACGGGCAGCATCGCGGTGTCGGCGTGGGGTCGCAGGTCGTCGTCCTGCGGCTCGGCCTGCTCGGGCGACTCGGACGGGAACTCGGAGATGCTCATGAGGCCACGTTAGTGGCCGGGCCTCAGCCGATCACCGCGTCGACGAGCGCCTGCGCGTCCGCCTGCACCCGCGCCAGGTGCTCGGGCCCGCGGAACGACTCCGCGTAGATCTTGTAGACGTCTTCGGTGCCCGAGGGACGGGCGGCGAACCACGAGCTCTTCGTGACGACCTTCAGCCCGCCGACCGGCGCGTTGTTGCCGGGGGCCTGCGTCAGGGCGGCGAGGATCTGCTCGCCGCCGACCGTCTCCGCGGTGACGTCGTCCAGGGAGAGCTCCTTGAGCCGGGCCTTCTGCTCGGCCGTCGCGGGGGCGTCGATGCGGGCGTAGGCGGGGGATCCGTGCATCGCTTCGAGGTCGCGGTACAGCTCGGAGGGGGTGCGGCCGGTGACCGCGATGATCTCGGCGGCCAGCAGGCACAGGATCAGCCCGTCCTTGTCCGTCGACCAGGCCGCCCCGTCGAACGTCACGAAGGACGCGCCGGCGGACTCTTCGCCGCCGAACACGCCCGTGCCGGTGAGCAGGCCGGGCACGAACCATTTGAAGCCGACGGGCACCTCGACCAGGTCTCGGCCCAGGTCCTGTGCGACGCGGTCGATCATCGACGAGCTCACGAGCGTCTTGCCGACGCCCGCGCCCGCCGGCCAGCTCGTGCGGTGTGTGTAGAGGTAGTCGATCGCCACGGCCAGGTAGTGATTCGGGTTCATGAGCCCGCCGTCGGGGGTGACGATCCCGTGGCGGTCCGCGTCTGCATCGTTGCCCGTGGCCACGTCGAACGGCGCCTCGCCGGCCGCGTCGGGGGACATGCGTTCGATCAGCGAGGCCATCGCGTACGGCGAGGAGCAGTCCATGCGGATTTTCCCGTCCCAGTCCAGGCTCATGAACCCGAAGCGCGGATCCGTCTGCGGATTCACGACGGTCAGCTCCAGACCGTAGCGGCGTGCGATCTCCTCCCAGTACGCGACGCAGGCCCCGCCCATCGGGTCCGCGCCGATGCGCACGCCCGCCGAGCGGATCGCCTCGAGGTCCACGACGTCCGGCAGGTCCGTGACGTAGCGGTCGAGGAAGTCGTAGGAGCCGTGGCACGGGTGGTCCTCGACCTGATCGGGGCGGACGCGGCGGACGCCCTCGAGCCCGGCCTCGAGCAGCTCGTTCGCGCGGGCGGCGATCCAGCCGGTCGCGTCCGAGTCGGCGGGACCGCCGTGCGGCGGGTTGTACTTGAGGCCGCCGTCGGAGGGCGGGTTGTGCGAGGGCGTGATGACGATGCCGTCGACCAGGCCCGCGTTGTCCCCGTCGGCCGCGAATCCCTGCGGGGTGAGGTCCCGGCCGGCGTTGAGGTGCAGGATCGCGTGCGAAACCGCCGGGGTCGGCGTGAACCCGCCGCGGGAGTCGAGCCTCACCTCGACGTCGTTGGCCAGCAGCACCTCGAGGCACGTCTGCTGCGCAGGGCCGGAGAGCGCGTGCGTGTCCCGGCCGATCAGCACCGGCCCGTCGATGCCCCGGCCGGTGCGGTACTCCACGATCGCCTGCGTGATCGCGGCGATGTGCGCGTCATTGAACGAGGCCGAGAGCGAGCAGCCGCGATGGCCCGAGGTGCCGAAGACCACCCGCTGGGCCGGCACGGCCGGATCGGGGACCGTCTCCGCATAGGCGGCCAGGAGTGCGTCGAGGTCGACGAGGTCCTGCTCGAGGGCGGGGGTGCCGGCGCGCTCGGCGGCGGGGACGGTGCTGTGCGACTGGCTCATGCTGCTCACCTTGGCATGAGGGCGCGGGCGCGGGAAGGGCACCGGCGCGGGCAGGGCACCGGGGTGGACGGACCGTGCTCGGCGGTCCGTCCACCCCGGCGGGGGCGCGGGCGCTCAGCCCACGGGGCGGGTCACTTCTTCACGTCGAAGCGATCGGCGTCCATGACCGTGGCCCACGCGGCGACGAAGTCCCTGACGAACTTCTCCTTCGCGTCATCCGCGGCGTACACCTCGGCGACGGAGCGCAGCTCGGAGTTCGAACCGAACACCAGATCGTCGCGGGTGCCCTCGAGGGTCTTCCCGTCGGCGGCGGTGCCGCGGTACAGGCCCTCGGAGATCTTCTCCCACTGCGTGTCGATGTCGGTCAGGGCCACCAGGAAGTCGTTGGACAGCACGCCCACGTTCTCGGTGAACACGCCGCGCTTCGTGTCGCCGTGCACGGCGCCGAGCACGCGCAGCCCGGCCACCAGGACCGTCATCTGCGGGGCGGAGAGACCGAGCAGATTGGCGCGGTCCACGAGGGCGAACTCCGAAGGGAACTCCTTGGTGCCGCGCGGGTCGTAGTTGCGGAAGCCGTCGACCTTGGGCTCCAGGTGGCCGAACGACTCGACGTCCGTCTGCTCCTGGGTGGCGTCGCCGCGGCCCGGGGTGAACGGCACCTCGACCTGCACACCGGCATCCGCGGCCGCCTTCTCGACGGCCCAGTTGCCGGCGATCACGACGGTGTCCGCGAAGGAGACGCCGTTCGCCCGCGCGATCTCCTCGAGCGTCGCGATGACCGGGCCGATCACGGCCGGTTCGTTGACCTCCCACGAACGCTGCGGCTCGAGGCGGATGCGCCCACCGTTGGCGCCGCCGCGGAAGTCCGAGTGGCGGAACGTCGAGGCGGCGGCCCACGCGGTCTTCACGACATCGGTCACGGACAGCCCGGCCGCGGCCACGGCGTCCTTGACGGCCGTCACCTCGGCCTGGCCCGGGACCGTCTGCGGGGCCGGGACCGGGTCCATCCAGATCAGCTCCTCCTGCGGCACCTCGGGGCCGAGGTGGCGGGAGATCGGGCCCATGTCGCGGTGCGTCAGCTTGTACCAGGCGCGCGCGTAGGCGTCCTGGAAGGCCGCGAAGTCGTCCTTGAACCGCGTGGAGATCTCCCCGAACTCCGGGTCGAAGCGCAGGGCGAGGTCCGAGGTGAGCATGCGCGGCTCGCGCCGGCCGCTGAAGTCCGACTCCGGGACCATGTCCGAGCCGCCGCCGTCGACGGGGCGCCACTGCTTGGCCCCGGCCGGGGACTCCATGAGCTCCCACTCGTACGCGTACAGGATGTGGAAGAACTCGTTGTCCCAGCGGGTCGGGTGGTAGGTCCAGGTGACTTCGAGGCCCGAGCCGATGGCGTCGACGCCCTTGCCGGACTTGTGGGAGGACTTCCAGCCCAGGCCCATCTGCTCGATCGGGGCCGCCTCCGGCTCGGGGCCGACGTGCTCCGGCACGGTGCCGGCGCCGTGGGTCTTGCCGAAGGTGTGGCCGCCGCCGATCAGCGCGACGGTCTCCTCATCGGTCATGCCCATGCGGCGGAAGGTCTCCTTGATGTCCACCGCGGACTTCACCGGGTCCGGCTCGCCCTCGGGGCCCTCCGGGTTCACGTAGATCAGGCCCATCTCGACGGCCGCGAGCGGGTTGTCGAGGTCGCGCTCGCCCTGGTAGCGCTCGTCGCCGCCGTTGGTCCACTCGGTTTCGGGACCCCAGTACACGTCGTCCTCGGGTTCGTAGGCGTCCACGCGGCCGCCGGAGAACCCGAAGGTCGGCATGCCCATGATCTCGTGGGCGACGTTGCCGGCCAGGACGATCAGGTCGGCCCAGGACAGCGACTGACCGTACTTCTTCTTGACGGGCCACAGCAGACGGCGGGCCTTGTCGAGCAGGACGTTGTCCGGCCACGAGTTCAGCGGGGCGAAGCGCTGCTGCCCCGTGCCGGCGCCACCGCGGCCGTCCATGACGCGGTAGGTGCCGGCCGAGTGCCAGGCCATGCGGATCATGAACGGGCCGTAGTTGCCGAAGTCGGCCGGCCACCAGTCCTTCGACGTGGTGAGCACCTCGGCGATGGTCTTCTTCACCTCGGCCAGGTCCAGCGCCTCGAAGGCCGCGGCGTAGTCGAAACCCTCGTCGTGCGGGCTGATCACCGGCTGCTCCTTGGCGAGGATCTTCAGGTTCAGGCGGTTCGGCCACCACTGCTGGTTCGCATCGCCCGAGGTCGGGTGCGGCAGGCGGTCGTGCGCCACGGGGCAACGGCTGCCCGCGTCCTGGCTGACCTCTCCCATGGTGGTGGTCTCGTCATGCTGTCTCGTCAAGGGACTCATCCTTCTTTCGGGAGGGCGGGGTCGAGGCGGGTGCCGCGCCTCCGCCGGGCTGGGCATCGGGGGTGTTGGCGGCGGGATCCTCGGCCGCGCACGCCGGGCACAGACCCCAGTAGTAGACCTCGGCCTCGTCGACGACGAAGCCGTGGTCCTGCGCGGGGTGCAGGCACGGGGGCGTGCCCGTGCGGCAGGGGACGTCCTCCACCCGGCCGCACGTGCGGCAGACCAGGTGGTGGTGATTGTCGTGGCGTCGGATCTCGTACCGGGCGGTGGAGCCCGCCGGCTGGATCGAGCGGACCAGGCCGGCCTCCGTCAGCACGTGCAGGCAGTCGTACACGGTCTGGTGGGAGACGCCGGGCTGCTCGTCCCGGACGGCGGAGAGCACTTCGGCGGCGTCCGCGTGCGGATGCTGGGTCAGTGCGGAGAGCACGGCGAGCCGAGGGCGTGTGACGCGCAGCCCTGTCGAGCGCAGCAGGGCTGCGCCGTCCCGGGGCGGTGCGGCGGTCTCGCCCCGCGTGGCCGTGGTGCTCATGACCCCGATCCCACCCCGTTTTCTGGAATGTGTCAAGAAAACGGGCGAGCGGTGGCCTCGCGGGCGGGCCCTGCCGCGTGGCGCCCGTGGGGCCGCCGCACGGCGCTGACCAGGCAGGGGTCGGCCGGACAGGCCAGGGACGAGGCGTTCCGTGCGGCACCTGTGTGCCCGTACGCTCGGGCGCATGTCCGCTGGCACCGCATCCGACACCCCGCACCGTCCGGGCCCCCTCTGGCCCGTCGAGGACCCCGCATTCGCGCCCCTGTTCGAGGCGGCCAGCGGCGACGACGTCGTCTCCGGCGTTTCCGCCGCGCTCACCGCGCCCGAGACGGCCAGGTCCCTGCCGCTCGTCGGTGACGGCCGGACGCGCGCCCAGTGGGAGCTGCTCGCGGCGCTGGGCGCGCGCAGCCTGTCCGGGGCCCGTGTCGTGGAGCCGCATCTGGACGCCCTCGGAATCCTCGCCCAGGCGCACGAGGCCGGTCACGGTACCCCTGCGCCGCCACGGGGGTTGCTCGGCGTCTACGCCTCGGAGTCCGGGGGCGTGACGCCCGAGGCGCACGAGGGCTCGTCGGGCTGGACGCTCAGTGGGGACAAGCCCTGGTGCTCGCTCGCCGGCGAGTGCGAGGCGGCCGTCGTCACCGCCCGCATCGCCGGCACCGAGCGCCGCCGCGCGTTCCTGGTCGGCCTGCGTGACCGCGGCGTGCAGCAGAGCAGCGCGGCGTGGCCGGCGCTCGGGCTGGCACCGATCACCACCCTCTCCCTCGCCTTCGACGAGGCGCCCGCGCGGCCGGTCGGCCCCGACGGCTGGTACCTCGAGCGGCCCGGGTTCGCGTGGGGCGGCATGGGCGTGGCTGCGGTGTGGTTCGGCGGCGCCGTGCGCATCGGGCGCACTCTGCGGAACCAGCTGCGCCGTCGCTCCCAGGGGGCCAGGCGGGGCTCGAGTCAGGGCCCGGACCAGATCGGACTGGCCGCCCTCGGCCGCGTGGACCGGCTGCTGCATGCCGCGGCGACCGTCCTGAGCCAGGCGGCCGCCGCCGTCGATGCCGGGGAGCTGGACCACGCGCCCGGCATGACGGAGGCGGACCGGGTGCGCGGGACCGTCGCGGCCGTGTGCGCTGAGGTGATCGACGTCGTTAGCCGCGCCACGGGGCCCGGCCCGCTCACGGGTGACGCCGGGCACGCTCGGGCCGTCGCGGACCTGCAGGTGTACGTGCGTCAGCACCACGCCGAGCGGGACGATGCACGCCTGGGCGCCGCACTTCTGGAGGCCGGGCCGAGGGCAGCGCGCGACGGTGCCGCGTGGGATGTCGCTGGCGAGGGGGGAGCCGGAAGGGAAGGGGTCCGCTGGTGAGCTTCTCGCATCTGGACGACGGCACTCCCGAGTCTCACTGGGAGCAGGCGGGGCTCGACGACCTGCCCGCCCTCAGCCCCGACGCGCTGGTCCTCGGCGCCGTGCGCCCCGGCGCGCCCGGCGTCGACGGGCCGGGAGGGCGCCCTGTGAGCGTGGTCGTCGTGGCGCACCCCGACGACGAGACCCTCGGTGCGACGGGCCTGATCCGCGGCACCCTGGCCGCCGGCGGCCGCGTTGAGCTGCTCGTGGCCACGGCGGGTGAGGCCTCCCACCCGGACTCGCCGACGCACACCCCGCAGCGGCTCACCGAGCTGCGCGCCGTCGAGCTCGAGCACGCGGCTGACGCGTTGGCCGCCGGCTTCGACCATGCCCGGCTGCGCGTCACCCGTCTCGGCCTGCCGGACTCCGCCGTCGCCGGGCACGAGGACGCGGTGCGCGCGGCGACCGAGTCCGCCCTGGACTCTCTGGCGACCGACGAGCGTGCCGTGCTGGTCGGCCACGACCCGGCAGACGGGCATGCGGACCACGACGCCGTCGGCAGGATCGTCTCGGCGCTCGCGGCGGAACGGGACGTGCCGCTGTACGTGTTCCCGCTGTGGTTCTGGCACTGGGCGAGCGCCGCGGACCTGCCGGCTCGCCGGTACCGCCGCTGGCCGCTGAGCGAGGCGGACCGCGCCGCCCGTCGGGAGGCGCTGCGCGCGCACGCCTCCCAGGTGGAGCCGCTCTCTGATGCGCCCGGCGACGAGGCGATCCTGCACCCGGGGATGCTGGCCCACTTCGACCGCCCCTTCGACTGCTACCGGTACGCCGGCCCCGACGACTCCGACGCGAGCCGCGCGGCCGCCGTGTTCGACCGCCTCTACCGGCGGGAACAGGACCCGTGGGGATACCTGACCAGTGCGTACGAGCGCCGCAAGCGCGCGCTCACCCTCGCGATGCTCCCGCGTCCCCGGTACGACACTGTGGTCGAGGTCGGGGCGTCGATCGGTGTGCTCACGGCCGAGCTCGCGGAGCGGACCGACCGGGTCGTCGGACTCGAGGCTTCCGACGTCGCCGTCGAGCGCGCGGCGCGCCGCCTGGCGGGGGCCTCGGGCGCAAGCGTGCACCGCGCCGTGCTGCCGCAGGACTGGGACGCCGCGCTCGCCGAGGCGCGGGTGCGCGGGACGGTCGACGTGGTCGTGGTCTCCGAGGTCGGCTACTTCCTGCAACCCGAGGAGCTCGACGCGCTGATGGACAGGATCGACTGCGCTCTCGCCCCTGACGGTGAGGTGCTGCTCTGCCACTGGCGCCACCCGATCCGCGGCTGGCCCCTCGACGGTGACGACGTGCACGCCCGCGTGTTGGCCGACCCCCGGTGGCGCCTGCACGCCGAGCACGTGCACCAGGACGTCCGGCTGGGCCTGTTCGTGCGCTCGGCCGAGGCGACGCACGCGGCGGTCGTCGTGCCGGCGCGCGACGAGGAGGCGCTGCTGCCGGCGTGCCTCGACGCGCTGCGGGCCGCCCTCGACCGCTGGGAGGAGCAGCACGCGCAGGGTTCGGCGGCGGTCGTCGTCGCTGTGGACTCGTCGACGGACTCGACCCTCGACATCGCCCGGGCCGTCGCCGCACGGGACGGGCGCGTGCACGTGTTCGACCTGGACGCGGTGCAGCCTGCGGCGACGGAGCTGGAGAGCCCCGCGGAGGCGCCGGTGGCCGAGGCGGGCGGCGTCGGCCGGGCCCGTGCTGCGGGGGCGCGGTTCGCGCGCACGCTGTTCCCGGACGTGCCGGGACCGGCGCTGTGGCTGGCCTCCACGGACGCGGACTCGCGGGTGCCGGCCGGCTGGCTCGCGGGGCAGGCCGTGCTCGGCGCGGGGGAGGCTCTCGTGCTGGGTACGGTGGACCTGGCCGACGACGCCTCGCCGCGGCTGCGCGAGGCCTGGCGCGAGGGGTATGAGCACCGCGACGGCCACGGGCACGTGCACGGGGCGAACCTCGGCCTGCCGTGGTCGCTGTACGAGGCGGCCGGCGGATTCCCGGAGGCGCGGGAGCACGAGGACGTCGCCCTCGTCGAGGCCGTCCGGGCGACCGGCGCGCTGGTGCGGGCGAGCGACGCGGTGCGCGTCGTCACCTCAGGGCGGACGACCGGGCGCACTGTCACCGGTTCAGCGGAGCCCGACAGCGCGGAGCCGGGCGACGCGGGCGTCTCCGCCGGCTTCGCCGGGTTCCTGAGCCGACTGCTGCGTGAGGGCGCCGATCAGTGACGACGCGCTCCGGTGCACGGGGCGGCCCGGTGACGACGGACGTCAGGCGTCGGCGCCCGCGGCGAGCTTGAGCTGCGCCGCCAGGCGCAGCAGCCGGGTCTCGTCGCCGGGGCGGCCGATCAGCTGCACCGACCAGCTCAGTCCGTCCTCGTCACGGGTCACCGGCACCGAGACGGCGGGCAGCCCCATGACGTTCACCATCGACGTGTAGGGCGTGAACAGACATTGCCGCTCGTAGTTCGCCTCCGGCTCGAGCGAGGTGAAGTGCCCGACCTCCGGCGGCGCGAACGCCAGCACCGGGGTCATCACGACGTCCTGGACGGCGAACTGCGCCCGCAGTCCGACGGCCCAGTCGGTCATGCGGCGCTCGGCCGCGTCGATCTGCTCGGCGGAGAGGGCCCCGGCCGTGTGCAGGAAGTTCGCGGCCATCGGCCCGACGCGGTGCTCGGCGCCCTCGGGCAGGTCCGCGCGCAGCAGGCCGGAGGTCCACAGCGTGCGGAAGTCCCGGTGGTACTCGTCCCCGTACTCGGGCACGAACTCGTCGACCGCGTGGCCCAGCCCGGCCAGGCGGGCGCCGGCCGTGGTCAGCGCCGCGAACGCGGACGTCGCCAGGCCGATCGACAGTTCGGGGGCGAACGGCGACGCGGCGGTCACGCCCACCCGCAGCGGGACCGGGCGTTCACCCGCCTCGAGACGCCCGACCGCGTCCTGCACCGCCTCGAGGCTCGGGCCCGCGCCCGGTGACGCCGGCTGAGCCGTGAGGGCGTCGAAGAGCAGCGCCGCATCCGCGACGGTGTGCGCGAGAGGGCCGGTGACCGCGAGGTTGCGCACCGACTCGGCTGGCGGATCCGTCGGCACGGTCCCGCGCCCGGGCTTGAGCCCGACGAGACCGCAGGCGGCCGCGGGGATCCGGACCGAGCCGCCGCCGTCCGTGCCGGGAGCGACCGGCAGGATCCCCGCCGCGACGGCGGCCGCCGAACCGCCCGAGGAGCCGCCGGCGGTGCGCGAGGGGTCGAGCGGGGTGCGGGCGGCCCCGCCCAGCGGGTTCTCCGAGTGCGCGTCGAGGCCGAACTCCGGGACGGTGGTCTTCCCGACGGTCACCACGCCCGCCTCGGCCAGCCGTTCGACGACCGGGTCGTGGCGGTCGGGCACGGGGGAAGAGGCCGTGAGCTCAGAGCCGCGCCGGGTCGGCAGGCCCGCCACGTCCGTGAGGTCCTTGAACGCGGTCGGCATCCCGTGCAGGGCGCCGAGCCGATGGTCGGGCCCGGCCGCAGCGTCGCCGGCGCCGCGCCGACCGGCGCGCTCGTCGTCCAACCGGCGGGCGCGGTCCAGGGCCCGCTCCGCGTCGAGCGCCGCGAAGGCGCCCAGGTCGGCGTGCTCCTCGGCGGCGGCCAGGGCCGCCCTGACGGCCTCGACGGCGCCGAGGCGTCCGGCGGCGAGATCGTCACGCAGGGCGAGCGCGGTGCGGTCGAGCAGTCGTGCGGGCGGTCGCGCGGCGTTCTCCATGGCACCGAAGACTAGTCACCCCGCATGCCAGGCCCGGGCGCCTCGCGCGCGGTCGAGCCGAACCGTGGACGATCGGCTCAAGGCCCGGGCGCGGCACCGTCGAACCATCGCGGCGTCGTCGCGGTGCCGTGCGGTGTCTGGGCGCGACGGGCGGGGATACCCTGGGCGGCATGAGCATGTTCGAGACCGTCACCGTCGACCAGATCCCCGAGAACGCGACCATCCTCGACGTCCGCGAGGACGACGAGTGGGCCCTGGGCCGTGCCGCCGGGGCGCAGCACCTGCCGCTGGGACAGCTGCCCGACCGCATTGAGGAGCTGGACCCGGACACCGACTACTACGTCATCTGCCGCACCGGTGGCCGCTCGGCGCGCGCCGCCGAGTTCATGGAGTCGCGCGGCTACTCGGCGATCAACATCGCCGGCGGCTCCGGCGCCTGGCTCGAAGCCGGCAAGCCAATGGAGGCCGACGGCGACGCCGAGCCGACCGTCAAGTGACCCCGCCGCACCCCGAGGCGGGCGCCCGGGCCGACGTCGACGCTCCCGCGGGGGGCGCGGTTCGGCCGGGCGCCCGCTTCACGTTCCTGGGCCCCGAGGGCACCTTCACCGAGGCGGCGCTGCGCCAGATTCCCGGGGTCGCTGAGTCGGAGGTGACCGCTTCGGTCTCCGTGATCTCCGCTCTGGCGGCCGTGCGTTCCGGGGCGGCGGACTACGCCATGGTGCCGATCGAGAACTCCGTGGAGGGCGGCGTCTCGGCCACCGTGGACGACGTGGCCTCCGGGGACGATCTGCAGATCCTCGCCGAGGTGCTGGTGCCCATCAGCTTCGTGCTGGTTGGCAGGCAGGGGGTCCGTCTGGAGGACGTCCGTCGGGTCACCACCCACACCCATGCCTGGGCGCAGGTCCGTGGCTGGGCGGACGCGCAGCTGCCTCAGGCCGAGTTCACGCCGGCCCCGTCCACCGCGGCCGGCGCCCGTCTGTTGCTTCCGCAGACCACGGACGACGGGCCAGCGATCCCCGCCTTCGACGCGGCGGTCTGTGCCCCGCTCGTGGCCGAGCAGACCGGGCTGCCCGTGCTGGCCGAGCGCATCGAGGACACCGCGGGCGCCGTCACCCGCTTCGTGCTGGTGGGCCGCCCCGGCCCGCTGCCGGCGCCGACCGGCACGGACAAGACCACCCTGACCGTGCCGCTGCCGAACGATCACCCGGGCGCCCTGCTGGAGATCCTCGAGCAGTTCTCCACCCGCGGCATCAATCTCTCCCGCATCGAGTCCCGGCCCACCGGTACGGGGCTGGGGCAGTACTTCTTCTCCCTGGACCTGGAAGGCCACCTGGCCGAGGAGCGCGTGCAGGCCGCCCTGGCCGCGCTGCACCGGATCTTCCCCGGCGTGCGGTTCCTGGGCTCCTACCCGCGCGCCGTTGAGCGCGAGGTTCAGGTCCCGGGCCACATGAGCGATGAGGCCTACCGCCGCGGTCGGGAGTGGGTGAGGGGCCTGCTGCGGCGCTGAGCGTCTGCGGTGCAGAGCCCTCCGTTCCGGACGGCTCAGCGCGGCAGCATCACGGTGAGGGAGTCCTCGATCAGGCGCGCGTCGATGCCCACGACCTCGCCGGTGGAGTCGCCGTCCAGCTGGGAGACGATCGGCGTCTCGAAGCGGATCTGCACGCGGGTGCCCTGCAGGGTCTCCATCACGGGGATCTTCACGCGGTGGCCGATCACGGTGTTCGCCGCGATCCGGGCCCAGTCCAGCACGTGGCGAGGGGAGAGGACCATGACGTCCAGCAGGCCGTCGTCCAGCTTGGCGTCCGGCAGCAGCTCCAGGCCGCCCTGCAGGGTGCCGCAGTTGGCCACCAGCACGGAGCGGATCTTGTAGCGGCGCGCGGAGCCGCCGTCGATGGCGATGGTGGCGTCCTGACGGTCGCCCGGCAGGTGGCGCAGACCGGCCTCGCCGTAGGCGAGCCAGCCGGCCTTGGCCTTCAGATCGTCGCGGGTGTCTCCCATGACTTCGGCGTCCAGGCCGACGCCGCCGATCACCAGGGTGGTGTGACGGTGGCGTTCGCCGTCCGGATCCTCGAAACGTACGTCCAGGGTGTCGATCTTCTTGGTGGCGCCGGACAGGGCCGCGTTGATGCAGGTATCGAAGTCGTCGATCGGCAGGCTCAGATTGCGGGCCAGCAGGTTGCCCGTGCCCATCGGCACGATGCCCAGGCGGATGTCCGTGCCGACCAGCTGCTCGGCCACGGTGCGCACGGTGCCGTCACCGCCGGCGGCGATGACCACCTTCACGCCGGCGGCCCGCGCGTCCGCGGCCATCCGAGTTCCGGGGTCGTCCTGCGTGGTCTCCAGGACCAGCACCTCGCCCATGCCCATGTCACGGGTGGCCGCCGCCACCTGCTTGCGGACGTCGTCCGCGTTGTTCTTCACCGGGTTGATGACGAGGGCCACATCATGCCGCCCCTGCGCGTCCCCGGTCTGCTCGTCCACCTGAGTCTTCAACTGGTCCACCCGGGCCACCAGGGACTGGCGCTCTGCGCGCAGGCGCTCCATCTGACGGCTCAGCTGCCGGACGCGCAGGTGGTTCCACACGAGCACCGCACCGACCGCCACGACGGCGACCAGGGCGATGACCGCCAGGAGCATCTCCAGGGTGAAGTCACTGTTCATGCCTTGATTCTAGGAAGCGGTGCTGTGAGCCAGGCATGAGCGGGCGCGGCCGCTAGGCTGGAGCGCGTGATCGACGTCAAGGACCTCATCGAGAAGCCCGAGCAGTACCGCGCCTCCCAGACCGCCCGCGGGGCGGACGTGTCCGCCGTGGACCGCATCATTGAGGCGGACCGGTCCCGCCGCGAGTCCATCGCCCGCTTCGAACAGCTGCGCGCCGAGCAGAAGGCCTTCGGCAAGAAGGTCGCCCAGGCGCAGGGCGAGGACAAGCAGGCGCTGCTGGCCGAGGTGAAGGAGCTGGCCGCGCAGGTCAAGGCCGCCGAGGCCGCATCGAACGAGGCCGCCGAGGCGCTCGCCGCTGAGCAGCGTGCGTTCCCGAACCTCATCGTCGAGGGCATCCCGGCTGGCGGCGAGGACGACTTCGCCGTGCTCAAGGAGGTCGGCGCCCCGCGTGACTTCGCCGCGGACGGTTTCGAGCCGCGCGACCACCTCGAGATCGGCGAACTGATCGGCGCGATCGACATGGAGCGCGGCGCGAAGGTCTCTGGCGCGCGCTTCTCCTTCCTCCGGGGCGCTGGCGCGCGCCTCGAACTGGCCATCATGCAGATGGGCCTGGACCTGGCCCTCGAGAACGGCTTCACACCCGTCATCCCGCCGACGCTCGTGCGTCCCGAGACGATGCAGGGCACCGGCTTCGACGTCGAGCACGACGACGAGATCTACCGGCTCGAGCGGGACGACCTGTACCTGGTCGGCACCTCCGAGGTCGCCCTGGCCGGTTACCACGCCGACGAGATCATGGACCTGGCCGACGGCCCCGTCCGCTATGCCGGCTGGTCCACCTGTTACCGCCGCGAGGCTGGCTCCGCGGGCAAGGACACGCGCGGCATCATCCGCGTGCACCAGTTCAACAAGCTCGAGATGTTCGTCTACACGAGCCCCGAGCAGGCCGAGGCCGAGCACGAGCGCCTGCTCGCGTGGGAGGAGCAGATGCTCGCCGCGATCGAGGTGCCCTACCGCGTGATCGACACCGCCGCCGGCGATCTGGGCCTCTCCGCCGCCCGCAAGTTCGACTGCGAGGCCTGGGTGCCGACGCAGGGCACCTACCGAGAGCTGACGTCGACCTCGAACTGCACGACGTTCCAGGCCCGACGGCTGAACGTGCGCGAGCGCGTCCCCACGGACGACGGCGGCAAGGGCGGCACCCGCATGGTGGCCACGCTCAACGGCACGCTCGCGACGACGCGCTGGATCGTCGCGATCCTCGAGAACCACCAGAACGCCGACGGCAGCGTGACCGTGCCGGCGGCGCTGCGCCCGTACCTGGGCGGGCTGGAACGGCTCGAGCTCGTCTGAAGCCCTCCTTCACCCCGACGAGGGCGCACCTGTGGTCGCCTCACGCGCGTTGAGGCGACCACAGCTGCACCCTCGTCGGTCAGGGGAGAGGCGACGCCGGCCGTTCACCCGCGTGTCGCACTCGTGTCCGAGCCGTGTGGTTGGGTGGACGGCATGACGAAGAAGCTCGTGTGCCTGGACGTCGACGGAACGATCGTGGACCACGATGGTCGCCTCCATGAGCCCGTGCGCCAGGCCGTGCAGGCGGTCCGGGACGCCGGTCACCACGTCGTGATCGCGACGGGGCGCTCGCGCGGTGCGACTCTGCCGGTGGCCGAGTCCCTCGGCATCGACACCGGGTTCATGGTGTGCTCCAACGGCGGCGTGACCCTGCGCCTGGACCCGGCGCTCGACGCCGGATACGAGGTCACGGACCTGCGGACGTTCGACCCGCACTCGGTGCTCGCGCAGCTGCGCGACCGGCTGCCCGGCGCGAAGTACGCGCTCGAGCTGCCCGACGGGTCCTTCCGCTCCACTGAGCGCTTCCAGGACATGTCGTTCGGCGTCACGGCGGAGGGCGTCACCTTCGAGGAGCTGATGTCCACGACCGCCGTGCGCCTGGTCGTGTTCTCCACGGATTCCTCGACGGAGGAGTTCGGCCGTGCGGTCGAGGGCATCGGCCTGTCCGGGGTCACCTACTCGGTCGGCTGGACGGCCTGGCTCGACGTCGCGGCCGCGGGCGTGACGAAGGCGTCGGGGCTTGAGGGCCTGCGCACCGTGCTGAAGGTGTCCCGCCAGGACACGGTCGCGGTCGGCGATGGACGCAACGACATCGAGATGCTCCGCTGGGCCGGCCGCGGCGTGGCGATGGGCCAGGCCGTCGACGAGGTCAAGGACGCCGCGGACGAGGTGACCGGCACCGTGGACGAGCACGGGCTCGCGGACGTGCTGAACGGGCTGCTCGAGGGCGGCCCAGGGCAGGACTGACGATGCGAGGAGCGTGGAGAGGACTAGTCGGGCCGCTTGGAGCCGCCTCGTCTGCGGCGGTTCTGAGCGCCGCGGGAGTCGGGGTAGCAGCAGTCACTCGTTCCACCCGTGAAAGGCGGTCGTGGCCTGTCGCCGGCGTCGTCGGTGTGGTGGCCGCCGACCTCATCGGTGGCATGGTGGCTTTTCAGATTCCGGAGACGCGCCGCCACTACGCGGAGACGAGTTTGGGGTCGCGGCTGGTCCTGGCTATCGGCCATGTCCAGTGCTTCGCGCTCCCGCTGTTGGGGGAAGGGACCTGGGGTCGTGCGCTCAAGCGGTGGGCAGGGGTGGTTTGCGGGACCATGCTGCTGCAGTCGTTCGTCGCGGAACAGGACCGCAGGCTGGTCGGTTCCGCGTTGGCGCTCTTCCTGGGATCTGCTGACCTTGCGACCGATCTGACGCGCCAGCGGTGGTTTGGCCCTGTCTGGGCCGTCAAGCTCGTCGCCGGTCACGCGACTCTGCCGAACCAGTGCCGTCCCCCTGGGACCGTCGTCTGACGCAGTGCCGCGACTGCGATTCAACTCCGCCGTCGCCCCGGGCGCGTCCGGTCAGGTCTCCGGCAGATCGGCCTCGTCCGCCAGCGCCAGCAGCCGCGCGGCGGCGGGGCGGCATGCGTGCTCTTCGGTCCAGAACGCCCGCTGCACGGCCTGCGAGACCGCCTGGGTGGTGATGCCGAGCTCCGCGGCGACGAGCTTCTGCTGCCCGCGCACCCCTGGCACCATCAGGTCCAGCACGCGCCACTCGGCGTCGGTGCGGGTCCACACCAGCTGACCGACCAGCCGCAGCACCGCCTCGGCCTGCGCGGCCGCCTCGAGATTCCGGGTCGACACCGCCACCGGGATCCGGGCCGTGCTCAGCGCCGCCGCCTCGACCGCCTGACGGGCCGCCACCAGTCCCGGCCCCGCGACGTCGCCCAGCTCCTGCGTGTCCGGCAGGCCGGGCGTGCCGTCGGCGGCGGTGAGGGGGCCGACGCCCACGCCCACGTTCCAGCGCCGATGCCGCAGGGCCCTCAGGGCCACGTCCACCGCGGTGTCCGGGTCCGCGACGACGCCGATCAGCTCGTCGCCCCACGACCGCTGGAACGGCAGCACCGTGTCCGCGTCCCGTAGTTCGCGGACCATGTCGTCGACCAGGTCCCCGGCCTCGAGGGTGTCGCGCTGGTTGAGGAAGAGGGCGTACATGCGCCCGATTCTGCCAGGCGCGACCACCGCCGATGCTGGGAGGGTCGAGGTGTGCGGGGCGCCCCGAGTCCGTGCTTCCGAGGTGCTCCCGGGCGATCTGTACTGCGCAAACGACCCTTCTCAGGCCGTTCCGGGCCCTCAGAAGGGTCGTTCGCGCAGTATGGATCTGCGGCTCAGTCTCCGCGTTGCTCGGTCTTCGCGTGCTCGGTGGCCGCGCGTGACCGACCCTGCAGGTCAGCGCAGGCTCACTCGCCCTGCTCAGTGGCCGGCGTCGCTGCCTCGGTGTCCACGTCGCGGCCCTGCGGCTCGTCGGACTCGACCGACTTGCCGGAGGCCTGGAAGCGCTCGATCGAGGCGGCCAGCTCCTTCTCCGCGGCCTCGCGGCCCTTCCAGCCCTCGACCTTGACCCACTTGCCCGGCTCCAGGTCCTTGTAGCGGGTGAAGAAGTGCTCAATCTCCTTGAGCAGCCACTCGTCGACGTGCTCGAGCTCGGTGATGTGGTCGAAGCGCTTGTCCGCGGGCACGCACAGCACCTTCGCGTCGCCGCCGCCGTCGTCGGTCATGGTGAACACGGCCACGGGTCGGGCCTCCACGACGACGCCCGGTACCAGGTCGAAGCCCGGCAGCCAGACCATCGCGTCCAGCGGGTCGCCGTCCTCGCCGAGGGTGTGCTCGAAGAAGCCGTAGTGGGCCGGGTACTGCATGGGGGTGAACAGCACGCGGTCCAGGCGCAGGCGGCCGGTCTCGTGGTCGAACTCGTACTTGACGCGGGATCCGGCGGGGATCTCGATGGTGACGTCGTGCTCCATGACGCTCCTTGGCTCGGGTGTGCGTGACGAATCGTCGGATCCGTGCGGGATCCGTCGGGGGTCAGCCTATCCGGCACGCGGGGCGCCGCCCCGTGTGATGGACTTGCCCGGTGAGCCTTGCACCCCTGTTCTCCGCCATGGCCGAGCGTGCCGCGTCCGTCATGCTCGCCGCGGGCATGACGCTCGCCCCGGCCCCCGCCCCCGCGCCGCACGATGCGGCGCCGCTCGAGGGCACCGTCGTCACCGACCAGGTCGTGGCCGCCTCCGAGGCCGGCGCTCCGGGAGCCGACCAGCTGACCGCCACCGCCGAGGCCGCGCTCGCCGACGCGCCCGGCACCGCCCACGTGAGCATCCGGGACCTGGCCACGGGCGAGGAGCTCACGCAGATCGCCGACGACGAGCCGGTCGCCCCGGCCTCTTCCGTCAAGGTGCTCACGGCAGCGGCCGTCCTGAACGAGCTGGGCCCTGAACGGCGCCTGCGCACCTGGACCGTCCTGGCAGACGAGCACGCGGACGGGCCCGCCGAGGTGGTCCTCGTCGGCGGGGGTGACGCGCTTCTGGGCACGGGCGCCTCGGACCCGGACGCGGTCTCCGGCCGGGCCGGCCTGAGCACGCTCGCGCAGCGCACCGTCGACGGCCTCCAGCGTCGCGGCGTGACCGGGGAGGTCATCGTGACCGTGGATCCGCGTCTGTTCGGCGGCGACGGCCGCAATCCCGCCTGGGCCGACGACCTGTACGAGCAGGGGCACGTCTCGCCCGTGCGGCCCCTGGCGACGTACGGCGGCCGTGAGGAGTACGGCACGGGGCAGGACCGGGTGGAGGACACCGCCGGGTTCGCCGCCGAACGTTTCCAGTCCGCCCTCGCCGACGCCGCCGAAGCCGCCGACGCTGACGTGGACGTGCGCGTGCGCGAACAGGTGCCGCGGACCGACGCCGACCGGGCCGAGGTGCTCGACGCCCCGCCGCTCGGGCTCGTCGAGTCCGCGACGGTGGCCGAGCAGGTCGCGTTCATGCTGGGCCACTCGGACAATCAGGTCGCCGAGGTCCTCGCTCGTGACGCCGCCCACCTGGCCGGTGAGAAGCCCGCGCCCGAGGGCGTCTGCCGAGTCCTCGTCGACGCGGCCGATCGGCTGCGCGTGAACACGCGGGGGCTCGACCTGGCCGACGCCTCCGGCCTCGCCGGCGACAACCGCGTCACGGCAGACCAGCTCACCGGCGTGCTCGCGGCCGCCGCGCGCAGCCCGCGTCTGCAGCCGGTCGTGGAGGCCCTGCCCGCCCCGGGCACGGACTCCACCCTGCAGGACCGGCTCGTCGGCACCGCCGCCCAGGACCGCGTGCAGGCCAAGACCGGCACCCTGCTGGACTCGGTCTCCCTCACCGGGCGGCTGCGCACGGCCAGCGGCCGCGAGGTCGTGTTCAGCATCGTGCTCACCGGCATCGACGCGGACGTGACCGAGGCCCGGGACGCGATCGACGAGACGGTCGTCGCGCTCGCCGAGCTGTGAACCGCGCGTCGAGGGTGGCGCAGGGATCGGGCCGGGCGCTGCAGGCTCGGACCGCCCCGCCGGACCGCCTCGGTGGGCCGCAGCGCCCCTGCCTGTGATCTGATGGGCGCATGAACCGCCCGGAGAACCCGACGCCCGACGAGCCTCCGACGTCCGACGCCCGGGGCGATGCGGCCGCGGCCGAGCGCGCCCCGGCGCAGCCGATCGACTGGGCCGTCGCCGCCCGCACCGCCGCCGCCCTGGCCCCGCCGGGGCCGCGGATGTCCGCCCGCCAGGCCCGCGCCGAGACCGAGGGCCTGCGCGCCGCCGCCGAGGCGTCCGTGCCGCACGTGCACCGGCTCACGCGGCTCGCCGCGGCCGAGGACCTGCGGGACTCGCAGCTGCTCGTCGTCGACCGGGGCACGTGGGCCAAGGCCAACACGCACTCCTTCCAGGCGCTGCTGCGGCCCACCTTCGACCACCTCGCCCGCACCCGGCCGGGGGAGTACCGGACCTCCACCCACCCGCTCGCCACGCGCGCCACCGCCACGGAGCTCGGGGGCATCCTCGCGTGGCTCAGTTCCAAGGTCCTCGGGCAGTACGACCCGTTCAGCGCCCTGACACCCGGCCCCGACGGCGACCGCCGCCCCGGTTCGGGCGGGCGGCTCATGCTGGTGGCGCCCAATGTGGCGATGGTGCGGGCCGAGCTGAACGTGATCCCGGAGGACTTCCGCATGTGGGTGTGCCTGCACGAGCAGACCCACCGCGTGCAGTTCGCCGCGGCGCCCTGGCTGGCCGAGCACCTGCGGGACGAGATCACGGGGTTCACCTCCGCGATGTTCGACAAGTCCGAGTCGCTCTCCGGGCGCCTGCGCGCCGCATTGCTGGCCGCCCGGCCCGGCGGGGACGAGGCCGGCCCGGCGGACGGGGCGGCCGACGGGCACGGGGTGCCCGCGCCGCGGGGCGGGCTCATGGCGGCGCTGCACGACGAGGAGGACCGCGCCCGCATGTCCCGCCTCACCGCCGTGATGTCGCTGCTCGAGGGGCACGCGAACGTCGTCATGGACGGGGTGGACGCCTCCGTCGTCTCGAGTGTGAAGACGATCCGCCGTCGCTTCGGCGAACGCCAGCAGCGGCGCTCCCCGCTGGATCGGTGGGTGCGTCGAATGCTCGGGATGGACGCCAAGATGCGCCAGTACCAGGACGGTCAGCGGTTCGTCACGGCCGTCGTCGAGCAGCTGGGCATGGACGGGTTCAACGTCGTCTGGGACGCCCCCGAGTTGTTGCCGACCGAGGCTGAGGTCCACGCGCCCGAGCAGTGGGTGCGCCGCATCCGTGCGACCGCTTGAGAGCGGGGCGGGACTGCCCGCCCTGACCGGGCCGTGGCCGCCGACGACGCGGTGGCCGGAGCCGTTGCACCGTGCTGTGCGGGCGCTGCGGGACGCCGTGGACGCCGCGACGGGCGAACCGGAGCCGCCGACAGCGAGGACGGCGGTGACGGGGGAGCCGCCCGTGCGTGCGGGGCGGGTGTTGCTCGCGGTCTCCGGCGGCGCGGACTCGCTCGCGCTCGCCGTGACCGCCGCCGTGGTCGCCGACACCCGCGACGGGGCCCGGCGCGGCGGGCCTGACCGGTTCGCCGCGGTGTGCGTGGACCACGCTCTGCAGCCCGGCTCGGCCGATGTCGCGCGGGCGGCCGTCGCCGTCCTGCACGGCATTGGGCTCGACCGGGCGTCCGTCGTGCCGGTCCGGAGGGGCGGGGACAGGGCCGAAGCCGAGGCATCGGACGGGCTTGAGGGCCATGCCCGTCGGCTGCGCTACACCGCCCTGGCCGAGGCCGCCGCGACCGTCGGTGCCGACGTCGTGCTGACCGCCCACACGGCCGACGACCAAGCCGAACAGGTGCTGCTGGCCCTGGCGCGGGGCTCGGGCACGCGGTCCGTGGCCGGCATTCCGGCGTGCGGTCCCCTGCCGTGTGCCGAGTCGTCGACGTCGCGCGTCGTCCGGCCGCTGCTGGGACTCTCCCGCGTCGACCTCGAGCGGATCTGCGCGTGGGCGGGCGTGCGCTGGTGGGACGACCCGCAGAACACGGATCCTGACATGCGCCGGGTGCGGGTGCGGCATCGCCTGCTCCCGGCCCTCGAGGACCCGGAGACCGGCCTCGGGGCGGGCACGCGGGCCGGCCTCGTGCGCAGCGCCCGGATCGCGGCGGAGGACGCCGCCGCCCTCGATGCGTGGGCCGAGCGTGCGTTCGACGCCCTGCGCGTCGTCGACGGAGCCGCCGCCTCGACCGTCCGGCTGCGCCTCGACGGGCTGCGGGAGCTGCCGCCGGCGGTGCGGCATCGGGTCGTCCTGCGGGCGGCCCGGCTCTGCGGTGCCGAGGACCTGACCCGGGAACGCGTGCTCGCGGCGGCCGCCCTCGTCGAGGCGGTCCCGGGAGCGTCGGCGGGTCCCGTCGAGCTTCCCGGTGGCGTGCGGGTGCGACGTCGTCGGCCCGGCCTTCGACGCGCGGCCAGGACCGTGCACCCGGACGGCGCCGCCCAGGGGGATGCGCTCGCGCGTGCGTGTGCCACACTGGATTTCATCCCCGCGGCGCCGCGACCGTCACAGCGGTCGTCGGCGTGAGGCTCGTCCGCTCGGCGACGCCCGACCGGAGGGCCGTGCGGGTCCCGCATCTCACGCACCCATCCCACCGAATCAGGAGCTGCTCCCGCATGGAGGCACAGGACGTCCAGGAAGACCTCAGCCACGTTCTCTTGAGCACGGAGGAGGTCCAGGCCACCATCGCGGAGCTGGCGGCGAAGGTCGACGAGGACTACGCGGGCAAGAACCCGCTGATCGTCGCGGTGCTCAAGGGCGCGATCATGGTGGTCGCCGATCTGACGCGAGCGATGTCCTCGCACGTCGACGTCGACTTCATGGCGGTCTCCTCGTACGGCTCGGGCACGAAGTCCTCGGGCGTCGTGCGCATCGTCAAGGATCTCGACACCGACCTGACGGGCCGGCACGTGCTGATCGTCGAGGACATCATCGACTCCGGCCTGACGCTCTCGTGGCTCAAGGCGAACCTGGAGTCCCGCAACCCGGCGTCGGTCGAGATCTGCACGTTCCTGCGCAAACCGGACGCCATGAAGGTCGACATCGACGTGAAGTATGTGGGCCGGGACATCCCGAACGAGTTCGTGGTCGGCTACGGCCTCGATTACGCCGAGAAGTACCGCAATCTCGACTGCGTGGGCACGCTCGCCCCGCACGTCTACTCCTGAGCTGGGGGCGAGGCAGGCCAGTCGCGTCGACGGGCGGCGTCGGCCGATGGGTCATGCGAGCGGGCGGTATGACCTCGACTGGTCACGCCAGCGGGCGGTATAGGCCGCGATTCTGGCGTCAGAGCGCCCGTGGGCGTGACTGCGGCATCGAGTTCCGCCCGTTGGCGTGACCGATTCGATTCTGCGACTGCGGGCTGCATGTCCATGCCCCGAGCCCGGGGCCTCCGTTAGATCGGTGTCGGGCGCGCATCGCAAAGATCTTCAGGGCGCGCTCCTCACACATTCCCCGGGGTGCGCTCCTCACACATTCCCCGCGGAGTGGGCGGTGAGGTGTCGACGAACCTCGTCTATCACGCGCCGGTAGCCGTCGCGGCCGTCGGACGTGGACACCGTCAGATTGCGGTATCCCCGTCGTTCGAAGGCCGCGTTCCTCTGGACGTCGCGGTCGATCTGACGCGGTCGCCCGTGATGCTTGCTGTCGTAGTGCAACGCCAGCCTCGCGCTGCGGTACCCCAAGTCCGCGCTCGCCGGGTGCGTCGGGGAGAACGACGGGTCGTGCATCTCGATCTGCAGCTCGGGCTCCGGCAGGCCCGCCTCGACCAGTGCGAGTCGCAGAAGTGTCTCCCGCGGCGAGTGGGCACCCACGCGAACCGTGGCGGCTGCGGCGATCAGTCGGCGCCGGTGCCGGCGTCCCGTGCGGCACGACGCGGCGACCTGGATGAGTTCACCGCGCCTGCCCGTCGCCGCGTCGACACCGCCGTCGAGCTCTGCGCATCGGACGAGGTGGTCACCGAGAACCACGAGTTCGCGGTCGGTCAGCTGTGCGGCGAGATCGACCCACAGTCGCGGCAGGGTCGTGGTCCACCAGGGCTGGCCGTTGATCAAGACCTGCTCGACCTCCTCACGAGGCAGCAGCGTTCGATGCGAGACGACCCCGTCGGCGGTCAACTGGCCACGGTCCCGGGGACGGCTGACGTGCACCGCGTCGTGGTGATCGAGCCGGGCCGGCAGCCACAGGCCGCGTGCACGGGCCGCCGTCTGGTGGGAGAGCGCGGTGGTGTGCCGGTGCGGGATGAGCCGGACGAGTCGGTCGTGCTGTGCAACGGTCAGCGGGGTGCTCCACTCGTAGGGGTCATCGTGTCCGATGGTCGGATGCGGCCGTACCCGTGGCCGGGACGCCGATCCCGCGGGCGAAACTGTCGTGCTGGCCGACGGTCTCGACGTGCCCCTCCACACGTACAGTCCGCGTGCCAGGCGCACGATGTCGGAGCGGCGGAGGCGATCGCGGTGCACGCCGGCGGCGTGGGCCTGGTGAAGGGTGAACGGGCCGGCGCGCAGGGAGTCCGGCAGCGGGGCGGGGCGGCGCATGAGACCACTCTGCCGGTCATCGAGGTCGACGCGGTGGGTGCGCTGCGGTGGCCGTGGATTGGTCCGGACGACGGGGCGTCTGTGCAGGGCCGGACGGCCGAGTCCGCGTGTGGAGGGGACGACCGCGGCCGTCCTGAACCGTGAACGGTGAGACCGACGTCCGGGCGCAGGCAGGCGTAGCGGCATGTCCGGGACCGTGAGGGGCGGCGCCTCGATGGTCGCTGCCCCGTCGCTGGCCGGGGCATGTCCGGGGCCCGGGGGTCCAGCAGCAGGCTCACGACGGGGCAGGGCGGGTGCACAGGGCGGGTGCGCAGACCGGGACGGTGATCGGGGCGGGGAGTCAGTCGGTCACTCCAGCGGGCGGAAAGGCCCCTCGCGGTCACTCCAGCGGGCGGTATAGCCGCATTTTTCGCGGTCTGAGCGCCCATGCGCATGACTGGTCGCCCACATAACGCCCACTGCCATGACCGCTCGTCCTGCGCGTCCGCTCCCGAGTCGCCGCTCGGCCCCGCCCCGCACCCGCCGCGCGCCGAACCTGCCTCGCAGCCGCCGGCCTCGCCCCGCACCCGCCGCCCGCCGCACCCGCACCACGTCCCTGTCCACCGGCGGCGAACTCTCGTCCACAGCGGGCGTCGTCATGGCGGGGCCGGGTAGCCTGGTCCCTCGGGCCCTCGCCCGACGTTATCGCCACCCGGTCTCCGGCCATTCGGTCGCGGGCCGCGCAACGACAGGAGCAACGCGCGCGTGGAGGACAAGAAACCCGCATCGGGCATGAAGCGGTTCCTGCAGGGACCGTTTTTCTGGATCCTGCTCGCCCTGCTCGTGCTCGGCTTCGTGATCCCCGCCCTCGTGCAGCCGCAGCGCAGCCAGGTCGACACGAACGTCGGCATGGCCATGCTCAGGGACGGCAAGGTGGCCGAGGCGCTGATCGACGACGGCGAGCAGCGCGTGGACCTGTCCCTGCGTGAGCCCTACAAGCAGGACGGCGACGACCTCGGCAAGGAGGTCTTCTTCTACTATTCCGAGGCCCGCGCCGAGAAGGTCGCGACGGCCATGGACGAGTCACAGGTCGACGGCTACACGGACGAGCCGGAACGGTCGAACTGGCTGCTCTCCCTGCTGGGGTTCATCGTCCCGTTCCTGCTGATCTTCCTGCTCTTCTGGTTCCTCATGTCCCGCATGCAGGGCGGCAGCGGCAAGATGATGCAGTTCGGCAAGTCCCGGGCGAAGCTCATCAACAAGGAGGACCCGGACGTCCTGTTCAAGGATGTGGCCGGCGCGGACGAGGCCGTCGAGGAGCTCGAGGAGATCAAGGAGTTCCTCACCCAGCCCGAGCGTTTCCACAAGGTGGGCGCGAAGATCCCGAAGGGCGTCATGCTCTACGGCCCTCCCGGCACCGGCAAGACGTTGCTGGCCAAGGCCGTCGCGGGCGAGGCGAACGTGCCCTTCTACTCGATCTCCGGTTCGGACTTCGTCGAGATGTTCGTCGGCGTGGGCGCCTCCCGCGTGCGCGACCTGTTCGAGCAGGCCAAGAGTCACGCTCCCGCGATCATCTTCGTTGACGAGATCGACGCGGTCGGCCGTGCCCGCGGTGTCGGCATGGGCGGCGGCAACGATGAGCGCGAGCAGACCCTGAACCAGATGCTCGTCGAGATGGACGGCTTCGACGCCTCGACGAACGTCATCCTGATCGCCGCGACGAACCGGCCGGACGTGCTGGATCCGGCATTGCTGCGCCCGGGCCGCTTCGACCGGCAGATCCCCGTGGAGGCCCCGGACCTCGACGGCCGCGCCCGGATCCTCGAGGTGCACGCCACGGGCAAGCCGATTTCCCTCGACGTGGATCTGCGCCAGATCGCCAAGCGCACCCCCGGCTTCACGGGCGCGGACCTGGCCAACGTCATCAATGAGGCGGCGCTGCTGACGGCCCGTTCGCACAACAACGTGATCGACGCGGTGGCGTTCGACGAGGCGATCGACCGTGTCATGGCCGGCCCGCAGAAGCGCACGCGCCTGATGAACGAGCACGAACGCAAGGTCACCGCCTACCACGAGGGCGGCCACGCGCTCGTCGCGGCCGGTCTGCGGCACTCGGCCCCGGTCACGAAGATCACCATCCTGCCGCGCGGCCGCGCGCTGGGCTACACGATGGTCGTGCCCGAAAACGACAAGTACTCGGTGACGCGCAACGAGCTGCTCGACCAGCTGGCCTACGCGATGGGCGGCCGCGTCGCCGAGGAGGTCGTTTTCCACGACCCGTCCACGGGCGCGGCGAACGACATTCAGAAGGCCACCGAGACGGCCCGGAAGATGGTCACCGAGTACGGCATGAGCGCGAAGGTCGGCGCCGTGAAGCTCGGCGCGGCGGACACGGAGCCCTTTGGCCACGGCGCCGGCGGTGGCTCTCGCGGCTACTCGGAGGAGCTGGCCTACCTGGTCGACGCCGAGGTGCGGCAGCTGATGGACCAGGCGCACGAGGAGGCGCACTGGGTGATCACCCAGAACCGGGACATCCTCGACCGGCTCGCCTACGAGCTGCTCGAGCGAGAGACCCTCAACCAGGAGGACGTCGCCGAGATCTTCGCGGGAATCCGTCAGCGCGATCCGCGGCCCGTGTGGTTCGCCGCCGACGATCGGCCGCACCAGGATCAGCCCCCCGTGCTGTCCCCGCAGGAGCGCCGCGCCCGCCTGGGCGAGGGCGAGCAGACGCCCGTCGGTATCGAGTCCACGACCGTCCCGGGAGACGACCATGACGCCTCGCACTGACGGCGCCGGCGCGGACTGGCCGGAGGACTGGATCAACGGCGGTGCCGCCGCGCGGCAGATGCCTGCCCCTCAGGGGCAGCCCGTGACGGAGGACTCCACCCCGGAGGCGCAGCCCTCGCCGCAGGACCAGCCCGTTCCGCTGGACACCGGAGCCCTCACGGCGGTCACCGGCGTGCCGGGAACCTTCGACCCCGCCTCGACCGCCGTGGACCGACCGCGCATCGAGGCCGCCGTGCGCGAGATCCTCGAGGCGATCGGCGAGGACCCGGAGCGCGAGGGGCTGCACGAGACGCCGAAGCGCGTCGCGAAGGCCTACGCCGAGTTCTTCGCGGGGCTGCATCAGCGCCCCGAGCAGGTGCTCGGCACGACCTTCGACATCGCGCACGAGGAGCTCGTGCTCGTCAAGGACATCCCGTTCTACTCGACGTGCGAGCACCACCTCGTCCCGTTCCACGGAACCGCGCACATCGGTTACATCCCGGGTGAGGAGGGCCGTGTCACGGGGCTGTCGAAGCTCGCCCGGCTGGTCGAGCTGTACGCGCGCCGTCCGCAGGTGCAGGAGCGGCTCACTACGCAGATCGTCGAGGCGCTCGTCGAGCACCTGGCCCCGCGCGGGGCGATCGTCGTGGTGCAGGCCGAGCACATGTGCATGTCCATGCGTGGCGTGCGCAAGCCCGGTGCCAAGACCGTCACGTCGGCGGTGCGCGGCCAGCTGCGCGACCCGTCCACCCGTTCCGAGGCCATGAGCCTGATCCTGAACGGCTGACCCATGGACCTGCTCGCGCGCCTTCCCCAGGACCGGACGCTCGTGATGGGCATCCTCAACGTCACCCCGGACTCTTTCTCCGACGGCGGCCGGCACGCCACGATGTCCGCGGCGATCGAGCACGGCCTCGCACTGATGTCGCAGGGCGCGGACATCGTCGACGTGGGCGGCGAGTCCACCCGGCCCGGTGCGACCCCCGTGCCGCCCGATCAGGAGCAGGAACGCATCCTGCCCGTGATCCGCGAGCTGCTCGCCGCGGGCGCGTGCGTCTCGGTGGACACGATGCACGCCGTGACCGCCGCGGCGGCTCTCGAGCTCGGCGAGGTGATCGTCAACGACGTCTCGGGGCTGCACGTCGAGGCGGACATGCCCGCGGTCGTCGCGGACTCCGGCGCCCCCTACGTACTCATGCACAACCGCGGCACCCCCACGACCATGGACGACCTCACCGGCTACGACAACGTCGTGGCGGATGTGCTGGCCGAGCTGCGGCAAGTGCGCGAGCGGCTCTACCAGGCGGGCGTGCGGCCCGAACAGCTCATCACGGACCCGGGGCTGGGCTTCGCGAAGGCCGGCGAGCAGAACTGGGCGGTGCTGCGCGGCATCGACGGGCTCCACGCGCTCGGTCACCCCGTGCTCGTCGCGGCCTCCCGCAAACGGTTCCTCGGCACGCTGCTGGCCGCGCCGGAGGCGACCTCCGATGCGTCCTCGGCGGCCCGGCCCGGTGCGATCGACGCCCCCGCCCGGCCCCGCCCGGCCGAGGGACGTGACGCCGCCACCGCCGCGATCACCGCCCTGTCCGCCGAGCGCGGCGCGTGGGCGGTGCGTGTGCACGACGTAGCCGCCTCGGCTGACGCCGTGCGCACCGTGGCCGCCTGGCACGGCTCGCCCGCCCAGATCCGCGAGCGTCGCGGCGCGCAGCAGGCAGGCACAGCATGATCCGTGGACACGAGCACCGGGGGCGGGACCGGCGCGAACCACCGACCGAGCTGGATCGCATCACCCTGACCGGCCTCACCGCGTACGGCTACCACGGGGTGCTGCACCGGGAGAAGCGCGAGGGCCAGCGGTTCGTCACGGACGTGGTCATGCACGTCGACGCCGCCTCCCCGGCCGAGTCCGACGACCTGGCGCTCACCGTGAACTACGCCGAGGTCGCGGACACCGTGATCGAGCTCGTCACGGGCGAGTCGCTCGACCTGATTGAGACCCTGGCCGAACGGATCGCCGGCGCCGTCCTGCGCACGCAGCCGCTCGTGCACGTCGTCGAGGTGACGGTCCACAAACCGCAGGCGCCGATCCCGCACGAGTTCGTCGACGTGTCCGTGACCGTGCGGCGGGTCCGGGGCGAGGAGTAGCCCGTCATGCCCGACCTCGCGCACCCCGCCGAAGGCGCGGCCCCGACTCCCGAGCTGGCCGCCCGCCCGGCCGGCCCCGTCGATGTGGTCCTTGCGCTCGGGGCGAACCTCGGCGACCCGGACGCGACCCTCGACGCCGCCATCGCGGCCCTGCGCCGCGCTGAGGAACTCACCGACGTCCGGCCGTCCCCGCGCGCCCGCACCGCTCCGGTCGGCGGTCCTCCCGGTCAGCCGGACTACCGGAACCAGGTGGTGCTCGCCCGCACGGACCGCTCCGCGTGGGAGCTGCTGCGCCTGGCGCACCGGCTCGAGCACGAGCACGGCCGCCGTCGCGAGGTCCGCTGGGGGCCCCGCACTCTCGACGTCGATCTCATCGTTCACGGCCGCCTGCGCAGCGACCACCCGGACCTGACGCTGCCGCACCCCCGTGCCGCCGAGCGGGCGTTCGTCCTGCTGCCGTGGCTGTGGCTGGATCCCGCTGCGACGCTCGACGGTCGCCGCGTCGCAGACCTGGTCTCTCGCGCCGCCGACGCCGAGGGGGTGCGGCAGGCATGATCTCGCTGCGCACCTGGTGGCTGCCCGGCCTGGGCGTGCTCGCGGGCGTGGCCGGCTGGGCCGTCACGCACCTCGGCGAGGGCCGCGGCTGGGGCATCCCGTCGCTCGGCGTCTCCGGGATGGTCGCCCTGGCGGGGGCGATCCTCGCGTGCCTGCTGCTCGGGCTGCGCATCCGCGCCGACCGGAAGAAGCCGCTCGCCCAGCGCATGAACGGCCCCGACGCCGCCCGCGTGCTCGTCCTCGCACAGGCCGGAGGGTTCAGCGGGGCCCTGCTCGGCGGCTGGCACGCCGGCGCCGCGATCGCCGTCGCGCTGCGCCCGGTCCTGGCGACCGCCGCCCTGATCGGACCCGTGGTCCTCGCGGTGCTCGGCCTCCTGCTCGCGCTGACGGGCCTGCTGGTCGAGTCGTGGTGCCGGGTCACCGGCGGTGATGACGAGGACGACGGCGATACCATTGGGCCCGGCCATCGGGCCGAGGGCCGCGGAGTGCGTGGCCGACCACCGCAGACCGAGGGAGGCTACGCCCATGCCGGCGATGGAGCTTGACGGGGTCGTCTTCACCCCCGTCTCCCCGAAGCTGACCACCGTCCGGTACATCTCAGCCGCGATCTGGGCGCTGCTGCGCCTGGCCCTGTTCGGCGCGCCGCTCGTGCTGATGCTCACCGGGGTGTGGCCCGAGTTCTGGCCGTGGCTGGCGTGGGCACTGCTGGCCGTCGGCGTCGTGTGGACCGCGATCGCGCTGGCGCTGGTCCCACGTCGCGTGCGTGCCCTGGGCTACGCCGAGCGTGAGGACGACCTGTTGTGGCGCTCGGGCATTCTGTTCCGCTCCGTCAAGGCCGTGCCCTACGGGCGCCTGCAGTACGTGGACGTCGAGGACGGGCCGCTGCTGCGCCGCTTCGACCTGCAGAAGGTCACGCTCAAGACCGCCTCCGACTCCGCCGACCTCGAGATCCCCGGCCTGACGAAGGCTGAGGCGCAGCGGCTGCGCGAGGTGCTCATGTCCCGCGGACAGGCGAAGCTGGCCGGCCTGTGAGCGAGCAGGCGCACACCGACGCAGAGGCGGCAGACGCCGGCCCGGCCTGGACCCGCGTCCATCCGCTCTCCCCCTGGGTGCGCAGCTGGCTCGCGATCCTGATCGTCGGGTTCACGGTGCTGCGCGACCTCATCGAGCAGACCGTCGGCGCCCTGTTCGGCGCCGGCCGCAAGGCCGAGCGCGGCCCCGTGGAGGAGTTCGACCTCGTGTTCGCCGCGGCCTTCCTGGGCGTCGCGCTGTTGCTGGCCGTCGTTGGCTTCGGCCTGTCCTGGTGGTTCACCCGGTTCCGCCTCGAGGACGAGCAGATCGCCCTGCGCGAGGGCTGGATCTTCCGCAAACAGCGGCACATGAAATACGACCGTATCCAGGCCGTCGACCTGCAGCACCCGCTGCTGCCGCGCCTGCTGGGCCTGGCGAAGGTGCAGGTCGAGGCCGTCGACGGCGGCGACACCGCGCTCGAGCTGCAGTTCCTGAAACGCTCCGAGGCCGAGCGGGTGCGCCGCGAGATCCTCGACCGCGCGGCCGGGCGCGAGCGGGACGAGGCGACGACGGGTGCGGCCGCAGACGAGACTTCCTCGGAGGCCGCGGCGTCGGAGGCCCCGACCGTCGCCGACGCCCCGGAGGTCCACGGCACCGAGGCCGGTGTCGCATCCCGCCCTGGGCAGGGGAGCCTCGGCTCCCGCGTGCGCTCCCGGCTGCTGCTCGAGGACGAGGGCACCCGCATGCTCTCGGTGCCGACCGGTCGCCTGATTGGCTCGATCCTCTGCTCCGGCACGGTGCTCGGGACGGTGCTGACGCTGGCCGTCGTGGCCGGGGTGTTCCTGCTCGGGGTGTGGCTGCTGCCGGATGTCGGCTGGCTGCAGGGCGCGTGGCAGGAGGTGTTCCTGGGCCTCGGCGCGGGCGCCCTGCCGCTCGCTTTCGGTCTGGCCTCGGCCGCGTGGAAGGAGCTCAACCAGGGCTGGAACTTCACCGTCTTCCACACCGAGGATGGCCTGCGCCTGACCTATGGCCTCGCCGACTCCGTCTCCCAGACGATTCCGCCCGGCCGCGTGCAGGGCGTCACCGTGAAGCAGCCGCTGTGGTGGCGCCCGTTCGGCTGGCACCGGGTCACGGTGATCGTCGCCGGCTACGGCGGGGACGACGACGGCAAGCGCTCGGTGGCGCTGCCGGTCGGCCCGTTCGAGGACGTGCTGCGGGTGCTCGCGGTCGTGCTGCCCGAGCCGGGCGTCGAGGACGGCCGCGAGCTGATGACCCTGGCCATGCGCGGCTCCGGCACCGACGGAGGGTTCCGGCACGTGCCCCGCCGGGCGCGCGGCTACTTCCACTGGCACACGTGGCGGCGCAACGGCTTCACCGCGACGGACACGCTGCTGATCGCCCGGTCCGGGCGGATCGGCCGTCGGTTCACGGCGGTCCAGCACGAGCGGATCGAGGCGGTCGAGATCGATCAGGGGCCCGTTCAGAAGCGGCTGCGTGTCGCCTCGCTCAATGTGTACGTCGCCGGCCGCCTGCTGCCCGTCACCGCCGCCGACGATCTCGACGAGGACGAGGTGCGCGCGCTGTTCGAGCGCGAGACCGCGATCGCCGCGGTCGCCCGGCGCCTGGCCGACCGCAACCGCTGGATGCGGCCCGAGGAGCTCGAACGCTTCGAACGTCAGCTCGAGACGATGCGCCGGACGGCGGCCGAGGTGGCGGCGCAGCGCGGCCCGAGCGGCGACGCGCTGGTCGGCACGTCCACCGGCCCGGGACAGGACCCCGAAACGGCGAGGAGCACGCACACATGAACGAGGGCATCGGCACGGGCGGGCTCGACCTCTCCGTCCCCGCGGACCAGCGGCCCGGCCGCCTCGGTGTCGGCGTGATCGGCGCCGGTCGCGTCGGCGCCGTGCTCGGGGCCGCCCTGCGCGAGGCCGGGCACACGATCACCGGCGTGCACGCGGTCTCGGAGGACTCTCGTACGCGCGCTGAGGCCCTGCTGCCCGAGGTCCCGGTGCTGGAGATCCCCGAGATCCTGCGGCGCTGCGAGATGGTCCTGTTCGCCGTCCCCGACGACGTGCTCGGGCAGCTCGTCGCGGGCCTCGTCGAGGCCGGTCACGTGCAGTCCGGTCATCTGCTCGTGCACACCTCCGGCCGCTACGGGGTGTCCGTCCTGGACCCGGTACGCGCGGTCGGCGCGATCCCGCTGGCGATCCACCCAGCCATGACGTTCACGGGCCTGAGTCTGGACCTGGCCCGGCTGAAGGACTGCGTGTTCGGCGTGACGGCGGACCCCGTCGTGTTGCCGGTCGCGCAGGCGCTCGCCGTCGAGATGGGCGGCGAGCCCGTCGTGGTGAAGGAGGCGGACCGGGCGCAGTACCACCTGGCGCTCTCGCACGGGTCGAACCACCTGGTCACCGTGGCGGCTCAGGCGCGGCGGCTGCTCGAGGACATCGGCGTCGAGGACGCCCGCCGGCTGCTGCGCCCGCTCATGGCCGCCTCCCTGGACAACGCCCTCGAGAACGGCGACGGCGCGCTGACCGGGCCGGTCGCCCGCGGGGACGTCGAGACGGTGCGCGGCCACCGCGAGACCCTGCAGGCGCTCGTGGCCGAGGGGATGCCCGCCGACGTGCTCGCAACGTGGGAGGCCCTCGCCCGCGCGACGACCGACCGGGCCGAGGCCCGCGGGGCGCTGCGTCCCGACGTCGCGGCCCGGCTGCGCGGGGTGCTCGAGGAGGACTGAGGTTGGCCCGGTGACCGCCTGGCCTCCCGGGCCGCCGTAGCGCCGTGACGCCGGGCCCCGTGGCTGTGGTGTCCGCGTCTCGGGTCAGGTGCCTCGGCTGCGCAGTGTCTGCCGCACGAACGCCACCACGCCCGGCACGGCGTCCTCGATCTGCCGATACATCGCCTCGAACTGTTCGCGCGGGTGTCCCCACGGGTCCGGCACCTCGCGCACGCCAGCGGTGTCCGCGTCGGAGGCGAACTCCCCGAGCAGGCGCACTTTCGCGCGCTGGGCGTCGTCGGCGGCGAGGGCAAGCGCGTTCGCCCGGTTCGACTCATCCATCACGAGCAGCAGATCGGCCGTGGCCAGGTCCTCGGATGTGAGCTGGGCGCCGCGGGTGGTGAACTCGTAGCCGAGCTGTTCGCCGACCTCGATCGTGAGCTGATGCGGACGCTCGCCCACGTGATAGTCGGCCGTGCCGGCCGAGGCCACCTCGACGCCGCGGTCGCCGGCGCTGTTGTCGGTGACGTCGTGCGTCAGGTCCTCCCGTGCCAGGGCGCGGCGCAGCACCGCCTCCGCAGCGGGGGAGCGGCAGATGTTTCCGAGGCAGACCGTGATGATGCGCATGCCATCAGTCTGGCAAAGAGCGCGCCGACGGCACCGATGGGGCGCACGGTCCGCCCTGGCGGGCTCCGCACGTGTCCGCCCTGGCGCGTTCCTCGCCCCGGGCCGCGCATCGAGGGGACGCCAGGGCTTGGGCCGATGTGCGCGGTGTGCGTAATGTCCTGTGCACTCTTCCGGGGTGACCTGGGCGTTCTCCTCGCGGAACCGCGTAGAACGTCCCGCCCGGACCGATCGAAGGGAAGGACGCACGCGATGACGAAGAGCAACTCGTCGAAGGGCGCGAAGCACGCGGCCACGCAGAAGGCACAGGACGTCGCGGACGCCTCGCGGGAGAAGGCCGACCAGGTGGCCGGGCACGCCCAGCAGGCGGCGCACGACGTCGCCGGCACGGCGAAGCAGCAGGCGGGGGCCGTCAAGGACGAGGCCGTCCAGCAGGCCACATCGCTCGCGGACACTGTGCAGGCGCAGGCGCAGGGGCAGGTGAGCACGCAGCATCAGCGTCTGGCCGACTCCGCCCGCACGCTCACCGACGATCTGCACCGCGTGAGCCGCGGCGAGCAGCCGCAGTCCGAGTGGGTGGGCCAGGGCCTGCAGTTGGCCGCCGAGCGCGCCGACGCGGTGACCCGCCGTCTCGAGAACTCGAGCCCCGCCGAGATGCTCGACGAGGTCCGCACGTTCGCCGCCCGCCGTCCGGGCACGTTCCTGGCACTCGCTCTCGGCGCGGGCATCCTCGCCGGGCGCATGACGCGCGGCGCCAAGGACGTCCACGAGGCCGGCCCGCTGGGCCCCGGCGACAGCGACGAGCACCTCAGCCGCCGCCTCGACCGTGACAGCCGCGCCGGGGCTTCCGAGGGCCAGGCGAGCGACCCGACCGGACCGGTCGGCGACGTCGCGCCCCACCATCTCGACGGCGATCTGTCCGGGCAGTCCGGTCGCACCGCCGGACAGCCCCAGCGCCCGACCGCCGATCCGAGCACCCTGCCCCCGGGCACGGTGCCGGTCGACGGCAACGACCCGATCACCGGAGGCCGGGCATGAGCGCCACGCACGGATCCCACACGCCCGGATCGCAGACGGACGGCCTGGGCCGGCACTTCTCCGGCGCCCACGGGTATGAGACTCGCGCCGAGCAGCGGGCCGAACACGAGTCGCTCGGCACCATGTTCTCCGCGATGACCGAGAAGATCTCGTTGCTGGTGCGGCAGGAGGTCGCCCTTGCCAAGGCCGAGGCCACCGACTCAGCCAAGAAGGCGGGCACGGGCATCGGCATGGGCGTCGGAGCGGCCCTCGCCGGCTTCTTCGTCCTGCTGTTCCTGTCCTTGACGCTGATGTACGCGCTCGGTGCCCTGATGCCTTTGGGCTGGGCTGCGTTCATCGTGGCCCTGCTATGGGCCGGCGCCGCCGCGGTCCTCGGCCTGGGCGCCAAGAAGCATGTCGAGAAGATCAAGGGTCTCAAGCAGACCCGCCAGACGGTTCAGGAGATGCCGGACACCCTGAACCCCACGAAGGAGACCCCGTGAGCACGCAGTACAACGACCCCCGGATCCCGCAGACGAACGATCCGGACCGGATCCGCGCCGAGATCGAGCGCACCCGGTCCGATCTCGGCCACGACGTCGACGCCCTGGCCGAGAAAGTCAGCCCGACCAAGGCCGTCAGCCGTCAGACCCACCGCGTCCGTGACGGCCTGAGCACCGTGAAGGAGAGCATCATGGGCACCGATCCGAACACACAGCACCCTGGGCCGCGTCACGCTGAGGCCTCGGGCCCGTCGACGATGGACAAGGCGAAGGCCGCAGCGCACGAGGTGGCCGATCAGGCGCGCGCTCACACGCACGACGCCGTCGACCAGGCGCGCGGCCTCGCCCACGACGCGCAGGGCGAGGCCCAGTACGCGGCGGGCCGGACCCGCGGCCACGCCCAGCATGCTGGCGACCAGGTCCGCGACGCGGCCGGCACCGTGCAGAACCAGGTGCGCACCGCCCCGGCGCAGATCCGGCGGCAGACCAAGGGCAACCCCCTGGCCGCCGGCATGATCGCCTTCGGCGCGGGCTGGCTGGTGAGCACTCTGCTGCCGGGTACCCGCGCCGAGCAGCAGGCGGCCCAGCAGCTGCACGATCACTCAGGCCCGATCGTCGATGAGGCCAAGAACATCGCGGGCCAGTTCCGCGATGACATGCAGCCTGCCGCACAGGAGGCCGTGGCGGCCGTGAAGGACCGCGCGAGTGACGGTGTTGACGCTGTGACAGCGGACGGCGCGCAGAAGGCCGACGCACTGAAGGGCGAGGCCCAGCAGGCCGCCGGCGAGGTCCAGGGCGCTGCCCGACAGCACTGACCCGCGCCTGACGTGCGCCGACGACGTGCGGCGCGCACCGCACGGGGGTGGGTACCCGACGTTCACGTGATGGCCGGGTGCCCGTCTCCTTCGCGTCGATGGGGCGTCACCGCGCCACGGGATACAGGGACGGGGCCCGGCTGGGCCCCGTTGTCCGCCCGACTCGCACTCGAGGAGCTCTGTCATGCGCACCCCGTTCCCCCGCCGCGCCGCCGCCCTGTCCGCGGCGGTCGCCGTCGCCGCCCCTGCCCTGTTCGCTCCGACCGCCCTCGCCGGCGGCGCTCCCACGCAGCCGACGCCGGAGGCTCCGAAGGCCCCGTCCGTCGACGCCCCTGAGTCCGGCACCCCGGGCACCGGCATCGAGCGCCCCGAGGTCGTCGCGCACCGGGGCGCCTCCGGTTACCGCCCGGAGCACACCCTCGCGGCCTACGAGCTGGCCGTCGAGCAGGGCGCCGACGTGATCGAGCCGGACCTGGTCTCGACGAAGGACGGTGTCCTCGTCGACCGGCACGAGAACGACATCACTGGAACCACCGACGTCGCCGAACGCCCCGAGTTCGCCGACCGCAAGAAGACCAAGGTCGTGGACGGCGTCGAGCAGACCGGCTGGTTCACCGAGGACTTCACCCTCGACGAGCTGCTCACCCTGCGCGCCAAGGAGCGTTTGCCCGAGGTGCGGGGCGAGTCCGCCTCCTACGACGGCATGTACCAGGTGCCGACCTTCGCCGCCGTGCTGATGCTGCGCGAGCGCCTCTCCGAGGAGACCGGCCGTGAGATCGGCATCATCCCGGAGATCAAGCACTCCACCTACTTCGATGAGCAGGGCCTGTCGATGGAGGAGAAGGCCGTCGCACAGCTCGAGGTCATGGGCCTGAACACGGAGGACTCCGTCGCCACCGTCCAGTCCTTCGAGCTGGAGAACCTGCGCGAGCTGAACCACGAGCTCGGCCTGAAGGCGCCGACCGTGTTCCTGTCCTGGTACGAGGGCTTCCCGTACGACTCGACGGCCGCCGGCGATGAGGTCCGCGACTACGCCTGGTACGAGACGGAGGCCGGCATGCGGGAGATCAAGGCCGCCGGCGTCGACGTGCTCGGCCCGGAGCTGAGCCAGATCATCGAGAAGACCGAGGACGGCGCCGTGGGCGCTGAGACGTCGTTCGTGGACGACGCGCACCGCCTCGGCCTCGAGGTGGTGCCGTACACCTTCCGTGCCGAGAACCAGTTCCTGTACTCGGACTTCCAGTCCTCCGAGGACCCGAACGAGCACGGAGACATGGCCGGCCAGATTCGCCTGTTCCTGGATGCCGGCATCGACGGGCTGTTCACCGATCAGCCGGACCTCGGCGTCGAGGCGGTCGACGGCTGGGTCGAGGACCAGAACCGCGGCCGCTGAGCGCCCGGCACCGTCCCGGCCTCGGGCCGGTCGACCCCTCCCGTCGACCGCCCGGGGCCGCGGTGTGAGAGGACGCGGGGCGCTCAGGGCCGTGGCGCACGCGGGCGTAGACTCTCGGGCGTGAGCCGCTCAGAGACCTCCGCCGCGCCCGCTGGCACCGCTGCGCAGCCCGCCGACACCGACACCGCTGCGCCGTCCGCCGTCGACGAGTCCCGTTCCCCCTCCGGCCCTGTCCTGACGACGACGACGACGCGGTTCCGTGCCGCCCTGGCCGAGCGTCTGGCCGCCGTCCGAGCCGACCGGCAGGTCGAGGACGACGCCGTCGCGACCGTGGGGTTCGTCCCGACGATGGGCGCCCTGCACGAGGGGCACGCCACGCTGGTGCGGCAGGCTCGAGCCGAGAACGACGTGGTGGCCGCGAGCGTGTTCGTGAACCCGCTGCAGTTCGGTGATCCGGCGGACCTGGAGAACTATCCGCGCACGCTGGAGGAGGACCTCGAGGTCCTCGCCGAGGCCGGCTGCGACGTGGTGTTCGCCCCGTCCGTGGAGCAGATGTACCCGGGCTACCCCGACGGGCCGATCGTGACGGTGTCCGCCGGGCGCATGGGCGAAGTGCTCGAGGGCGCCTCCCGTCCGGGCCACTTCGACGGGGTGTGCACCGTCGTCACGAAGCTGTGGAACCTGGCCGCCGCGGGGACAGCGGGCGCGCCGTTGCGCAGCTACTTCGGCCAGAAGGACGCGCAGCAGGTGTCCGTGCTGCGTCGTCTGGCCGCGGACCTGGACCTGCCGGTCGAGGTGCGTGCGGTGCCGATCGTGCGCTCACCGGAGGGCCTGGCCCTCTCGAGCCGCAACAGCCGCCTGGACGAGGCGGGCCGGCAGTCCGCGCTTGTGCTGCACCGGGCGCTGCGCTCACTGGCCGAGGCCGCCGAGAACGGCGAGGTCGTGGACGTCCAGGCGGCCCGGCAGATGATCGCCGAGGAGCCGGGCGTCACGCTTGACCACCTCGTCGTCGTGGATCGCGAGACCCTCGAGGAGCTCGGCCCCGAGCTGCTCTGCCAGCCGCTGCGCCGGGAGGCGCTCGCCCTGGTCGCCGCCCATGTGCCCCCGGTGCGCCTGATCGACAACATGGTGCTGCCGGCGGCCTCGTGAGCCAGGAGGAGTTGGCCGCGGCCTTCGACGCCCACCCGACGACGCTCGCCCCGCTGCTGCTCGGGTGCCGCCTGACCGTCGCGGTGGCCGGTCATGCGGACCTCACCGGCACGGAGGCGGGCCAGGCATCGGCCCCGGAGCCCGTGACGGTGCGGCTGACCGAGGTCGAGGCCTACGGGGATGAAGGCGAGGACCCCGGAGCGCATTCCTTCCGCGGGCGCACCGAGCGCAACGCCGCGCTGTTCGGCCCGACGCGGCACACCTACGTCTACCTGAACTACGGAATCCACCGCTGCGTGAATCTCGTGGCCCACGAACCGGGCCGGGCCGGCGGCGTCCTGCTGCGCGGCGCTGAGGTGCTCGACGGACGGCCGACGGCCGTGTGCCGGCGCGGTCGCGACACCGGTCGTCGGCTGCTCTCCGGTCCGGGCAACCTCGGTCAGGGCCTCGGGATCACCCTGTCGATGGGGCATCTGCCGGTCGTCCTGGCCGAGCCGGGGGAAGACGTGCAGGACGCTCTCGTGCGGGCGCGAGGGGAGCTCTGGGCCGGAAGCGCGGCGCCGGCCGTCTTCGTCCTCGCGCCGCCCGCGGCGCCGCAGGAGCCCGAGCAGGCCCGCGTCCGCACGGGGCCGCGCGTCGGGGTCTCCGGCGAGGGCGGCTCGACTCGCTATCCGTGGCGGTTCTGGCTGGACGCGGAGCCGTCCGTCACGCGGTACCGGCCGGGCAGGAATGTGCCGGCATGATTCCGCAGCGCTGAGACGGAAATGCCGCAGGTTCGCAACATGGCCGATGCGGTTCGCTGCGGCAATGTTGCGACAGCGCGGTATTTCTCGTCAGACGCAGCCCCGCGCTCGCACGCTTGCCAGCGCGGCCCCGGGCGTGCGTACGGTGCCCCTATGGCTATGAACCAGACGCCCCAGGGCGAGACCAAGCAGACCGTGACCCGCACGATCGACGCGCCGGCGAAGGACATCTTCGACGTGCTGACGCTGCCGCAGCGTCACGAGGAGTTCGACGGCTCCGGCATGGTCCGCGCCGACGAGAAGTCCGACCGCATCCAGAAGGTCGGCGATGTGTTCACCATGAACATGCACGGCGACCACATGGGCGGCGACTATCAGACCGACAACCACGTCGTCGCCTATGACGAGAACAAGCTCGTCGGCTGGAAGACCGCGCCCGCCGGCACCCAGCCTCCGGGCTGGCAGTGGGTGTACCGCCTCGAGGACAACGGCGCGGGCTCGACCGACGTCACCTTGGAGTACGACTGGTCCGACGTGACCGACCAGGACCTGCTCGCCAAGAACCTGTTCCCCCTGGTCAGCGAAGAGCAGATGGCCGAGTCGCTCGAGAAGCTGGCGGCCGCCGTCAACTGACCGCCCGGCCCGGCAGAGCCTGGCCGGGTCGGACCGGACCGGTTCCTGACCCCGGCGGGCTCCGGCCCGGATGCCAGGGGCGCGAGGCCCGTCGGTCATCGTGACCGACGGGCCTCGCGCGTGCCGTCACGGGCTAGAGTGCGCTCCAGGACACATCGTCGACCCATCGTCGCCCGCCTCGTCCGGCCCGACGACGATCCCATCGATCGCGAAGGAGCGCGCATGACCACTCCGCAGACCCCGACTCCTCGGGAGGACCTCTACCGCCACGTCAACGGCGAATGGCTCGACTCTCACTCGATCCCGGCCGATCAGGGCGCCTACGGCGCGTTCCTCGAGCTGCGAGACGCCGCGGAGCTCGCCGTCCGCCACCTGTGCGAGGATGCGCTGCGTGAGGTCGGCAGCGGCATGGATCCGGCGCAGGCGCGCATCGACGCCAGCGCCGGCGACCCGGCCGGGCACCAGCCCGCCGCCGAGGTACCCGAGGCGGACGAGGCGCCCACCGTCTCCGGCCAGGAGCACGCCGATGACGCCCCCGCGGGGGACCGCCAGCAGATCCGGCGGCGCATCGCCTCGCTCTACGCGTCGTTCATGGAGGAGGAGGTCGTCGAGGCCCGGGGCGTCGAGCCGATCGTCGGGGATCTGGCCGCGATCCAGGCGGTCTCCACCGTCGAGGAGCTGCTCGGCCTCTCCGGCGCCCTGCAGCGTCAGGGGGTTCCGGGCCTGATCAACACGGGCGCCCTGAACGACGCCGGGGACCCCGACCGCATGCTCCTGCACCTGCTGCAGGGCGGCCTTGGCCTGCCCGACGAGTCCTACTACCGGGACGAGGCCTACGCCGAGATCCTGGCCGAGTACACGGCGCACGTCGGCCGGTCCCTCGCGCTCGCCGGGGTCGGCGCGGACGGCGACGAGGCGGCCCGCATCGCCGAGGACGTCGTGGCCCTCGAGAAGCGCATCGCCGCGCACCACTGGGACGTCGTGCGCTCGCGCGATGCGGTCGCCCGATACAACCTGATGACCCGTGCTCAGCTCGACGAGCTGTTCCCGCACGCCGGGGCCTGGCTGGCCGGCGTCGGCGCGGACGGTTCCCGCGCGGACGAGGTCGTTGTGTGGCAGCCGGACTTCCTCTCCGGCATGCACGCGCTGCTGGCCGGGGAGGGCGCCGCGGCTCTGCAGACGTGGAAGCACTGGCTCACGGTCCAGGTGATCCGTGCCTTCGCCCCGTATCTGCCGGAGGCGTTCGTGCAGGAGAACTTCTCCTTCTACGGCCGTCGGCTCGCGGGCACGGAGCAGGTCCGTCCCCGCTGGAAGCGCGCGGTCGCCTTCGTCAACGGCGCCGCGGGGGAGGACGTCGCGCAGCTGTACGTCGAGAGGCACTTCCCCGCGGGCCACCAGGCGGCGATGGGCCGGCTCGTCGAGCTGCTGATGGAGGCTTACCGCCGCTCGATCTCGACCCTGGACTGGATGGGCGAGGACACCCGTCAACGGGCGTTGGAGAAGCTCTCCATGTTCCGGCCGATGGTCGGGTTCCCCGTGAAGTGGACCGACTACTCGGACCTGGCGGTGGACCCGACGGACCTGGTCGGCAATGCCCGCGAGGCCGCGCGCTTCGCGTGGGACTTCGACCTCGGGATGATCGAGCGGGGCCCGGACCCGGAGCTGTGGCACATGACGCCGCAGACCGTGAACGCCTACTACTCACCACTGGAGAACGCGATCGTGTTCCCGGCCGCGATCCTGCAGCCCCCGTTCTTCGACCCTGAGCGCTCCATGGCGGCGAACCTCGGCGGGATCGGCTCGGTCATCGGCCATGAGATCGGCCACGGATTCGACGATCAGGGCTCGCGCTATGACGGTTCGGGTCGCCTCGAGAACTGGTGGACCGACGCCGACCGCGCCGCGTTCTCGGAGCGGACCGCGAAGCTCGTCGACCAGTACTCGGTGCTCTCCCCGGCCGAGGCGCCGGACCACCGCGTCAACGGCGAGTTCACCCTGGGGGAGAACATCGGCGACCTGGGTGGCCTGGGTATCGCCCACCGGGCGCTTGAGATCTGGCGAGAGGAGGCCGACGGGGGGTCCGCCGGCGGCGACGCGGCGGCGCAGGACCGGGAGTTCTTCGCCGCGTGGGCGGCGGTGTGGCGGCAGCTCACCCGCGCGGAGACGATGGTCACCCGCATCGCCTCGGACCCGCACTCGCCCAATGAGTTCCGCTGTAACCAGGTGGTGAAGAACCTGGACGCGTTCCACGCGGCGTTCGAGGTCACCAAGGACGACCCGATGTGGCTCGCACCCGAGGAGCGCGTGCGGATCTGGTGATGCCGGCGGGGTGGTCGGGCCCCGCGAGCCGTGCTCAGGCGTCCGACTCCTCGCCGTGATCGTCCCCGGCCCGGGCGGCGCGTTCGGCGACGAACCGTTCGAGCAGCTCGGTCAGGCGTCGGATGTCGGCGGGGTCCCATGCGGCCAGGTCGCGGCGCAGCCCGCCCCCGGTCGGTCCCTCGCGCACGGCGGCCAGGCGCGCGGCGCCCTCGTCCGTGAGGCGCAGCAGCGTCTGGCGCCGATCGTGCGGGTCCGGGTCCCGGGCGATCAGGCCCTCCGTATCCAGATCTCGCAGCAGGCGGGAGACCTGTGCCCGGTCGACCGTCAGGGCCTCGGCCACCGCGGACGGCGTGATCGGCGCGGCGTGCGCGATGGTCACGAACGCCTTCATGGCGGCGGCGGAGAAGCCGGGACTCAGCTGCCGTGCCTGCACGGCCAGCAGTCGGCGGTACTGGCGGGTCAGCGCCGAGAAGGCCGACTCGAGGCCGTGGATCGCGTCCTCGAGCTCCCCGGACCGAGTCGCGCTCATGCGTGCCGCCTCTCCGGATCGTCGCGGCGCTCCGTCCCGGTGGGAGCGGACCCCGGTGCGGATGACTCGGCGCGCAGCTCTTCGCCAGAACGCTGGCCGAGGCTGACGTTCGGCAGGAACAGGATCGCCAGGAGCGAGACGACGGCCAGCGGCACCGTGATGAGAAACGCCTGCGAGATGCTCTGCGCGTAGACGTCCTCGACGATCACGCGCAGCGGCTCGGGCATCGCCGCGACGGCCGGCAGCGTCCCGCTCTGCAGGGATTCGGCCCAGCGCGGTCCGTCGGCGCCCAGGGAGGCCAGCGCCCGCCTCAGATCGCCGGCGCGCTCGGTCATGCCGGTGCCGACGGTCGTCGCGACGGCCGCGCCCATCGCGGAGACGCCCGCGGTGCCGCCGAGGGAGCGGAAGAAGGTGACAGCCGAGCTCGCGACGCCCAGGTGCTGGGGGGCGACGGCGTTCTGCACGACGAGCACGAGGTTCTGCATGGTCGATCCCATGCCGACGCCCACGAGGGCCATGTAGAGGCACACGAGCGCGAAGGGCGTGTCGTAGTGCAGTGTGCTCAGCAGTGCGGTGCCGGCGATCAGGCTGACGGCGCCGCCGACCAGGTACGGCTTCCAGGAGCCGTGTTTCGTGATGCGTCTGCCGACGAGAGTGGAGGTGATCAGGAACCCGGCCATCAGGGGGATCGTCATCAGGCCGGCGTGCGTCGGGGTCGCCCCGCGCGCCAGCTGCATGTACTGGGCGAGGTAGACGGAGGAGCCGAACATCGCGACCCCCACGGCGATCGAGGCGATGACCGCGAGGGTGACGGTGCGGTCAGCGAACAGGTGCAGCGGCAGTAGCGGTTCGGGGTGCCGACGCTCGACCACGACGAACAGGACGGCCGCCGCGAGCGCCCCGCCGAGCATCCAGGCGGTCGTCGGGCTGAGCCAGTCGTACTCGGTGCCCGCGTTCGTGATCCACAGCAGCACCAGGGAGGTGGCGACGGCCAGCAGCAGGATGCCGAGCACGTCGATGTGGGCCCGGCGCGGCTGCATCGGCGCCAGGCGCAGGGTGCGCTGCACCATCACCAGGGCGATGAGTGCGAAGGGCACGGACACGAGGAAGTTCCACCGCCAGCCGAACGCATCGGTGATGAGGCCGCCGGCCAGCGGGCCGCCGACGGTCGCGACGGCCATGACCGCCCCGAACAACCCCATGTAGCGACCACGTTCGCGCGGGCTCATCAGGTCGGCCATGATCACCTGGCTCAGGGCGATCATGCCGCCGCCGAACAGGCCCTGGAACACGCGGCAGCAGATGAGGAACTCCGGACTGTGGGAGAAGCCGGCGCTCGCGGAGGCGAGCACGAAGCCGACGATCGCGATCTGGAACAGCAGCTTGCGGTCGAACAGGTCGGCGAGCTTGCCCCAGATCGGGGTTGCGATCGCCGTCGAGAGCAGCATGGCGGTGACCACCCAGGTGTAGGAGGCCTGCGTGCCGCCGATGTCGTGGACGATCACGGGCAGGGACGTCGAGACGACGGTGTTGGCGATCATCGAGACGAACATGCCCAGCAGCAGCCCGGTGAGCGAACGGAGGATGCGCCGGTGGCGCTGCTGAGCATCCTCGGTCGGGTGGACGACCGGTACGGACGCGGTCTGGGGGACGACGACGGGCATGTGCTTCCTTGACTCGGGTCAATGATTGATGGCGAGCAACTATAGTCTCGCCAGGGTCGCCCCACCACCCTTATGACGGCAGTCACGCCTGCGCCGGTTAGGCTGGACGACATGACTGCGCGCTTCCTTCAGATGATCGACCTGCCCGAGCCCGGCGCCTCGATGCTTGCCGAGGCCGGTCACGTCACCCGCGCCGACGAGGTCGTCGGCCGCGACCTCGCCGAGCTCACCTGCTCCGGTGACTATGACGTCGTCGTGTGCGCCCTGGACCAGCGCTTCGACGCCGAGCTGCTGGCTGAGGCGAAGCTCGCGGGCATCGCCAACTACGCGGTCGGGTACAACAACATCGACATCGCGGCGGCCGAGCGGGCCGGAATCCTCGTCGGCAACACCCCGGACGTGCTGACCGGCGCGACCGCGGACATCGCCCTGCTGCTGATCCTCGGGGTCACCCGCCGCGCCGTCGAGGGGGAGGCCATGATGCGTGAAGGCCGATTCACCGGCTGGCGTTCGGACCTGCTCGTCGGCAAGGACGTCGCCGGCGCCACCCTCGGCCTGGCCGGGTTCGGCCGCATCGGCCGCGCCGTCGCCGAGCGCGCCCTGGCCTTCGGCATGGAGGTGATCTTCGCCCCGCGCCCGCCGGCCCACCGTGAGGTCTCCGACGAGGAGCTCGGCGCGCTCGCCGGTCGGGTGCGCCAGGTCCGCTGGGAGGAGCTCGTCGAGCACTCCGATGTGCTGTCTCTGCACGTCCCGCTCACTGACGCCACCCACCACCTCGTCGACGCCGACGTGCTGGCCCGCATGAAGGACGATGCGGTGCTGATCAACACCGCGCGCGGCCCCGTCGTGGACGAGTCGGCGCTGGTGACGGCGCTGCGCGAGGGGCGGCTGTTCGGCGCCGGCTTCGACGTCTACGAGCATGAGCCGGCCATGGCGCCGGGCCTGGCGGAGCTGCCGAACGTCATGGTGCTGCCGCATCTGGGCTCCGCGACCCGCGACACCCGCGCCGCGATGGCGGAGCTGACGGCCCGCAACGCGATCGCGATGGCCACCGGGGCGCCGGTCCCCGCGCGTGTCACGGCCTGAAGCCTCCGGCGGCGCCCGGCGGTCCCGACGGCCTAGAATCGGGGACCGTGACCTCCCAGAATCCCGCTTCGCAGCCCGAGTCCACCGTCGACCATCACGATCAGCAGGCCGTGCGCGCCGCCAAGCGCGAGGCGCTGATCGCCGCCGGGGGCGAGGCCTACCCGGTGCGGGTCGAGCGCTCCCACTCGCTCGCGCAGGTGCGCGCCGAGTTCCCGGACCTCGAGCCCGGTGCCGAGACCGGCGTCACCGTGAGCGTGACCGGGCGCGTCGTCTTCCTGCGCAACACCGGCAAGCTGTGCTTCGCGACGCTTCAGGAGGGCGGCGAGGACGGCGAGGGAGTGCGCCTGCAGGTGATGGTGTCTCTGGCCAATGTCGGCGAGGATCAGCTGGCGCAGTGGAAGAGCGTCGTCGACCTCGGCGACCACCTCGCGGTGACGGGCGAGGTCATCGCCTCGCGTCGCGGTGAGCTGTCCGTCATGGCCTCGTCCTGGACGATGGCCTCGAAGGCGCTGCGCCCGCTGCCGGTGTTGCACGCGGACCTCAACGAGCAGACGCGCGTCCGCCAGCGCTACGCAGACCTGATCGTGCGTGACGAAGCCCGCGAGATGGTCTACCGCCGCGCGAAGATCACCGCCGCCGTGCGCCGCACCCTCGAGGGTCACGGCTACGTGGAGGTCGAGACGCCCATGCTGCAACTCGTGCACGGCGGTGCGCAGGCCCGGCCGTTCGAGACCCATCTGAACGCCTTCGACCAGGACATGACCCTGCGCATCGCGACCGAGCTGTACCTGAAGCGCGCCGTCGTCGGCGGCATCGACCGCGTGTACGAGCTGGGCCGGGTGTTCCGCAACGAGGGCGTCGACTCGACGCACTCGCCCGAGTTCACGACCCTCGAGTCCTATGAGGCGTGGGCGGACATGTACGTCATGGCCGAGCGCATGAAGGAGATCATCCTGAACGCGGCCGACGCGATCGGTGCGGGGCGGCGGATCGAGACCGAGGACGGCGTCATCGACCTCGACGGCGACTGGGCCTGGGTCGAGGTGTACCCGGGCCTGTCCGAGGCCGTCGGTCAGGAGATCACGCCCCAGACCGACGCGGAGACGCTGCGCGGGATCGCCGAGCGCCACGAGGTGAAGATCGACCCCGCCTGGGACGCCGAGAAGCTCGTCATCGAGCTGTTCGGCGAGATCGTCGAGCCGACGCTGATGAACCCGACCTTCGTGTACAACTACCCGCCGGCCGCGCAGCCGCTGGCGCGTGCGCACCGTGAGAAGCCGGGCGTCATCGAGGCGTGGGACCTGATCATCGGCGGAATGGAGCGCGGCACCGCGTTCTCCGAGCTGATCGATCCGGTCGTGCAGCGCGAGCGTTTGACCGCGCAGTCGCGTGCGGCGGCCGCGGGCGACGACGAGGCCATGCAGCTGGACGAGGACTTCCTGCGGGCCCTGGAGTACGGCGCGCCGCCGATGGGCGGCATCGGCCTGGGCATCGACCGGCTGGTCATGCTCTTCACCGGCGCCGGCATCCGCGAGACCATCCTGTTCCCGCTGCTTAAGCCGGAGGCCTGAGGCCATGGACGCGTTCTGGGAGTACTTCTCCGTCCTCGCGCCGTCGATCGGTCTGGCCCTGATCTTCTGGCTGGTCATGCGCTCGTTGTTCCGTGCGGACACGGGAGAGCGTGAGGCGCAGAACCGGCGCCTGACCGGCGAGGACGACCGTGCCGCCCGGGAAGAGCGTGAAGCGCGGGAATGGGCTCGCGCTCGAGGCGACAAAGCCGGCCACGGAGAGTGAACTCCGCTCCGGCCGATCGGACATGCCTTTTTACCGCATTTGCATACCTGGGTTATTCTTAGTTGTGGTTTACGCTCACATAATGGTGAACGTGGAGCCGACAGCGTGAAACGAAAAGTTCCGGGCGTGCGTGGCGCGAGAATCCGGACGGCATGAATGCGGAAAGGCAGACGAACATCGTGGCTCAGAAGGTGGAAGTGGTTCTCGTCGACGATCTGGATGGCTCGGCCGCCAAGGAGACGGTGATGTTCGCCCTGGACGGCCGGCACTACGAGGTGGACCTGTCGGAGGAGAACGCCAAGCAGTTGCGCGACTTCCTCAAGCCGTACATGAAGAAGGGCCGTGCGGTGGCCCCGCCCTCGCCGAAGGCCGAGGCCGCGGAGATCCGCAAGTGGGCCGCCGAGAATGGCTATGAGGTCTCGGCGCGTGGCCGTCTGCACCGTGACGTCGTCGAGGCCTACCGCAACTCGCGACGCAAGTGACGCCGTCCCTCGTGCTCGTCCGAGTGCGGGGAACGGGCCGGTTCGGTGCGCCGAGGCGCACGGGACAGGGCGGCTGACTCGCTTCACCCTGTGGCGAACAGCCGCCCTTCGGCGTGCCCGGGGTGCGTAGGCTCGGGGCCGAACGTCAGCCAAGGAGTGTGCCATGTTTGAGAGATTCACCGACCGTGCCCGGCGGGTGGTGGTGCTCGCGCAGGAAGAGGCGCGGATGCTCAACCACAGCTACATCGGCACCGAGCACATCCTGCTCGGGCTGATCCACGAGGGCGAGGGCGTCGCCGCGAAGGCGCTCGAGTCCATGGACATCTCCCTCGCCGCCGTGCGGGAGAAGGTCCAGGAGGACATCGGCCAGGGCCAGCAGAACCCGCCCGGCCACATCCCCTTCACCCCGCGCGCCAAGAAGGTGCTCGAGCTGTCACTGCGTGAGGCGCTGCAGCTCGGCCACAACTACATCGGCACCGAGCACATCCTGCTCGGTCTGATTCGCGAGGGTGAGGGCGTCGCCGCGCAGGTGCTGGTGAAGCTCGGCGCGGACCTGAACCGGGTGCGTCAGACCGTCATCCAGCTGCTCTCGGGCTACCAGGGGAGCGGGTCCGGCGGCAAGGAGACCGCGGGCGTCGGCGCGGGCCCCTCCGGCGGTTCCGACGGCCAGAACGCCGGTTCGGTCGTGCTCGACCAGTTCGGGCGCAACCTGACCGCCGCCGCCAATGAGGGGCAGCTCGACCCCGTGATCGGCCGCGCGGAGGAGATGGAGCGCGTCATGCAGGTGCTCTCCCGCCGGACGAAGAACAACCCCGTGCTCATCGGCGAGCCCGGTGTGGGCAAGACCGCCGTCGTCGAGGGGCTCGCTCAGGCGATCCATCACGGCGACGTGCCGGAGCCGCTCAAGGACAAGCAGCTCTACTCGCTCGACCTCGGCTCGCTCGTGGCCGGTTCGCGCTACCGCGGCGACTTCGAGGAGCGCCTGAAGAAGGTGCTCAAGGAGGTCCGCACGCGCGGCGACATCATCCTGTTCATCGACGAGATCCACACGCTCGTCGGTGCCGGCGCTGCCGAGGGCGCGATCGATGCGGCGAACATCCTCAAGCCGATGCTCGCCCGTGGTGAGCTGCAGACGATCGGCGCGACCACGCTCGACGAGTACCGCAAGAACATCGAGAAGGATGCGGCCCTCGAACGCCGCTTCCAGCCGATCCAGGTGAACGAGCCGTCCGTCGAGGACGCGACCGAGATCCTGCGCGGCCTGCGCGACCGGTACGAGGCCCACCACAAGGTGTCGATCACCGACGGTGCCCTGCACGCGGCGGCGTCGATGGCCAGCCGCTACATCTCCGACCGCTTCCTGCCGGATAAGGCGATCGACCTGATCGACGAGGCCGGCGCGCGCCTGCGGATCCGCCGCATGACCGTGCCGCCGGAGATCAAGGCGTACGAGGAGCGGATCGCGGAGGTCCGGACCAAGAAGGAGGCCGCGATCGACGGCCAGGACTTCGAGGCCGCCGCCGCCTTCCGCGACCAGGAGAAGCAGCTCGAGGACGAGCGACGCGAGAAGGAGGACGCCTGGCGCACCGGAGCCGACTCCGACGTCGCCACCGTCGACGAGGACCTGATCGCCGAGGTGCTGTCCAAGTCCACCGGCATTCCGGTGTTCAAGCTCTCCGAGGAGGAGACCGACCGGCTCAAGAACATGGAGGCGGAGCTGCACCAGCGCGTCATCGGGCAGGACGAGGCCATCACATCCCTCTCCCGCGCCATCCGGCGCACCCGTGCGGGCCTCAAGGACCCGAAGCGCCCGTCGGGGTCGTTCATCTTCGCCGGCCCCACGGGCGTTGGCAAGACGGAGCTGGCCAAGTCCCTCGCGGAGTTCCTCTTCGGCGAGGAGGACGCGCTCATCACCCTGGACATGTCCGAGTTCCAGGAGAAGCACACGGTCTCGCGCCTGTTCGGCGCCCCTCCCGGCTACGTCGGCTACGAGGAGGGCGGCCAGCTCACCGAGAAGGTGCGCCGGCGTCCGTTCTCCGTCGTGCTGTTCGACGAGGTCGAGAAGGCCCATGCGGACCTGTTCAACTCGCTGCTGCAGATCCTTGAGGACGGTCGCCTGACCGACTCGCAGGGTCGCGTCGTGGACTTCAAGAACACCGTCATCATCATGACGACGAACCTGGGCACCAAGGACATCTCCAAGGGCGTCATGACGGGCTTCGGGTCGACGACGAACGAATCGTCGAGCTACGAGCGCATGAAGGGCAAGGTCCGTGAGGAGCTGCGCCAGCACTTCCGGCCGGAGTTCCTGAACCGCGTGGACGACGTGATCGTGTTCCCGCAGCTGCAGAAGCGCGAGATCGTGGAGATCGTGGACCTGTTCATCGCGCGCCTGAGCGAGCGGCTCGCCGAGCAGGAGCTGTCGATCGAGCTCACGGACGCGGCCAAGGACCTGCTGGCCGAGCGCGGCTACGACCCGGCCATGGGCGCTCGGCCCCTGCGCCGCACCATTCAGCAGATGCTGGAGGACCAGCTCTCCGAGAAGATCCTCTTCGGGGAGATCCCGGCCGGCTCGCTGATCTCGGTCGACGTGACCGGTGAGGGGGCGGACGCCGAGCTGACGTTCTCCTTCTCGGGAGGCACCGAGCAGCTGGAGGGAACGCCGATGGCCGAGCTCGAGTCGGGCGAGTGATCCCCCGCTGACCTGGGGCGACCACGCGCTGTGCTGAGAGCGAAGCGCCAGGGGTGGTCCCTGCCGTCGGGATGCGCCTACCCTGGGGCCAGTTGCCGTGAGGCGGCTGCGGAACGGAATCGGCCACGGGCCGGCTCCGGGCCGTGGCCGCCGCCGGTGAACTGACCGTCCCCGAGACACGAAGGAGAATCCTCATGGACATGAACAAGATCGGCGATATGGCCAACCAGCACTCGGACAAGATCGACGACGCCCAGGAGCAGCACGGCGACAAGCTGGGCCAGCACTCCGACAAGATCAACAAGGGCATCGACGCCGCGCAGGATCACTTCTCCAAGGACGACGAGCAGAAGTGACCCACGGCGCGGCACCGTCCGCGCAGATGTGACGCTCACGCGCGTCACGAGAGCCCCCGCACCGAGCTGTTCACGCAGCCCGGTGCGGGGGCTCTGGCGTGCCTACACTGGTGCGCATGAGCTCCGACGTGGTCCTGCGCCCGGCCCGCACGCGTGACGTCGCGGCGATCCAGGCCCTCGTGCAACCCCTGGCCGAGCGTCGGGTGCTGCTGCAGAAGGAGAAGGTGGCCTATTACGAGGCCATCCAGGAGTTCGTCGTCGCCGAGGACCGCGCAGGCACACTGCTGGGCTTCGGGGCCCTGCATGTGATGTGGGAGGACATCGCCGAGGTGCGCACCCTGGCCGTGTCCGAGGCGGCACGCGGGCGCGGTGTGGGGCACCGGCTGCTGCAGGAGCTGCTGGAGCAGGCGCGCCGGCTGGGCGTGGCCCGCGTGTTCTGCCTGACCTTCGAGGTCGACTTCTTTCAGGCCCACGGCTTCGAGGTGATGGCCGATCAGTCCGCGGTGGACCCGAACGTCTACGCCGAGCTGCTGCGCTCGACCGACGAGGGCGTCGCGGAATTCCTCGACCTCGCCCGGGTCAAACCGAACACCCTCGGCAACACCCGCATGATCCTCACGCTCTGAGCCGGTCCCGGCGTCGCCGCCTGTGAGCCGGCCCCTCACCGAGGGAACGTCAAGCGCCCGTCCTGGTCAGTGAGCAGCCCGTCGTCCAGCAGCCCCGCGAGGGCGCGATCCCACTGGGCGGGAGCCGGGCGATGCGAGCCGAGCCGTCCGGTCTTCGCGACCGCCGCGGCCAGGCCTTCCCGATCAACCGAGCCGTCGGCGCGCACCGCGGCCATGATCGCGCCGCGCACCTGCCGGTCCGTCCCCGCCCAGGCCTGCCGCCGCGCCGGCGTCTGTGCCGCGGGGGAGCCGGCGGCCCGCCACGCGCAGCGCTCTCGCAGCGGGCAGTGGTCGCACCGCGGCGCACGCGCAGTGCACACGAGGGCGCCCAGCTCCATGACGGCCGCGTTCCACCGGTTCGCGCGGTCGGTCCGCGCGGGCATGAGCGCCTGAGCCAGGCGCATCTCCGCACGGGTCAGGGAGGCTCCGGGCAGGCCGATGCCCGTGACGGCGCGGGCGATCACGCGCCGGACGTTGGTGTCGACGACCGTCTCGGGGATGCCGAACGCGAAGCTGGCCACCGCCGCGGCCGTGTACTCTCCGATGCCCGGCAGGGCACGCAGCGCCTGCGGGTCGGCGGGGACCTGCCCGTCGTGCCGGTCCACGATGGCCTGTGCGGCCTCCTTGAGGCGCAGGGCGCGGCGGGGGTAGCCCAGCCGGTCCCACGCGGTGAGGACCTCGGCGGTGTCCGCGGCCGCGAGGTCGGCCGGGGCGGGCCAGCGCGCGAGCCAGGCGCGCCAGCGCGGCAGTACCCGGACGACCGGGGTTTGCTGGAGCATGATCTCCGAGACCAGCACGCCCCAGGCGGAGCACCGCGGAGACCGCCACGGCAGATCGCGCGCGTGGACGTCGAACCAGGCCAGCACGGGCTCGTGCAGGTCGGTGTGCCGGTCTACGGCGGTCACATCGTCGGCTGCGGGCATGGCCTCCACTGTAGAGGCGGGCCGGAACCCTACCCTGGATCCCATGCCTTCCCCGCAGCGTCCCGGTCGTCGCGCTCCCGTGTCCCCCGCCGTGTACCGGCGGCGTCGCCTCGTCGTGGGCACGGCGGCGCTGCTCGTCCTGGCACTGCTGGTGTGGGGCGGCGTGGCCGTTGCGGGGCTGATCGGCCGGGCCCTCGCGCCTGAGCCGCAAGCCGGCGGCAGCGCCCCGGCCGGCGCGTCGGCGCCCTCGAGCACGGCGGAATCCTCCGGCGAGACGTCCGAGGGTCCCGAGAGCTCCGAGGCAGCCGCCGAGCAGACCGACGCATCCGCAGACAAGGACGAGCGCGGCGAGGGCGAGGACCGGAAGACGCCCGCGGAGGACGCCTCCTCACCGAGCCCGACGCCGACGCCGTCGATCGACGCGCCGCCGTGCGAGTCCTCGGACATCCGACTGACCGCGGCCACCGACAAGCCGGTCTATGCGCGAGGCGAGAAGCCGGAGCTGGCGTTGCGCGTGATGAACCTCTCCTCGAAGCCGTGCACGGTGAACGTGGGGACGAAGGCGCAGCGCTTCGAGGTGAAGGACAAGGACGGGGAGCGGGTGCTCTCGACGCGCATCTGTCAGAAGGGCGCGGAGGACCAGGACATGGTGCTCGTGCCGCACGACGAGCAGACCGCCCTGTTCGAGTGGGACCGGCGGCACTCGGCGACCCGGGAGTGCACTAAGCGGGGCAAGGTGGCCGAGTCCGGCTCGTACCGTCTGACGGTCTCACTCGGTGAGCACACCTCCCAGCCCGTGGCCTTCCGCCTGACCTCGGATGAGAAGGCCGGCGAGGACGACTGAACCGGCGGCGGCCGCCAGGGCCGGTGCGGACGGTGGTCGGGTCTAGCGGGTCCAGGTCGGGATGGTCCCGAGGGCCTCGGAGAGGGTGCTGACCTCGGCCACCGTGAACCCGGCCGGGATCTGCCCGAGCGGTTCGGGCGAGCGGGGCACCAGGGCGCGGGTGAAGCCGAGTCGGGCGGCCTCGCGCACGCGGCGACCGATCCCGGGCACCGGACGCACCTCCCCGGCCAGGCCGAGCTCGCCGACGGCGATCATGCCCGCGGGGACGGGGGCCCCGAGCTTGGCCGAGGCCACGGCCACGGCGACGGCGAGGTCCGAAGCGGGCTCGGCCAGGCGCACGCCGCCGACGGTGGCGACGTAGCAGTCGTCCTGCGCGAGGGCGAAGCGGGCGCGGCGTTGCAGCACGGCCATGAGCATGTGGACGCGGGCGGCGTCCACGCCCGAGACGGTGCGACGCGGGCTCCCTCCGGCCGAGGGGGTCAGCAGGGACTGCACCTCGGCCACCAGGGGTCTTCGCCCCTCGAGGGTCACCGTCACGCAGGTGCCCTCGACCGGGTCCTGGGTTCCGGAGAGGAACAGGCCGGAGGGATCGTCGAGGGATTCGATGCCGTCCTCGCGCAGGTCGAAGCAGCCGACCTCGTCGGTGGGGCCGAAACGGTTCTTCACGGCGCGCACCAAGCGCAGACGTGAGTGCCGGTCTCCCTCGAACTGGCAGACGACGTCCACGAGATGCTCGAGCAGGCGGGGCCCGGCGATCGTGCCGTCCTTGGTGACGTGTCCCACGAGGATCGTCGTGATGCCCTTCTCCTTGGCCGTGCGGATCAGGCTGGCCGCGACCTCGCGCACCTGGGTGACGCCGCCGGGGACACCGTCCACCTCGGCGGACTGCAGCGTCTGCACCGAGTCGACGATGACGAGCGAGGGCTCGATCCGCTCGATCTGACCGAGCGCGCGGGCGAGGTCGGTCTCCGCGGCGAGGTGCAGGCTCGGGGCGAGCGCGTCGATCCGGTCACCGCGGGCGCGCACCTGCGCGGCCGACTCCTCACCGGTGACATACAGCACGGGGCGCGACTCGCCCTGCCCCCGTGCGGTCTGCGCGGCGACGTCGAGCAGCAGGGTGGACTTGCCGATGCCCGGTTCGCCGGCGAGGAGGATGACCGCCCCGGGCACGAGGCCGCCGCCGAGCACGCGGTCGAGTTCGCGCACTCCCGTGGTGCGGAACGAGGCCGCAGAGGCGTCCACGTCGGCGATCACCGGGGCCGGCTGGGCGACGGTCGAGGCCTTCGTGCGTCCCGTCGTGGCCCCGCCGGAGGCCTCCTCGACGGTGCCCCAGGCCTGGCACTCCCCGCAGCGACCCACCCATTTCACGGTGGTCCAGCCGCATTCGGAGCACACGTAGCCGGGGGATCTTCCGCGCGAGGACGTCGTTCGAGCCATAGGGCCCACTGTAGGGCTGCGGCGGAGACGCTAAGGCCCGCCCCTGTGCCGTGGGCGGCGTCCTGCCGTCAGAGCGCGGGCAGGCAGGCGACCGCGTCCTCGTGGCGGGCGCCGGTGGCCTCCATAAGATCGACGATCATCGGGCGCAGCAGCATGATGAGGGCCTCCCCATGCACCGAGCCGCCGCCGAGGCGGGCGGGGTCCAGGCGAGCGGCCGCCGCGCCCAGGGCGTCGCGGGCGCCGGCGAGGGCCTGGTGGCGCCCCGCCGCGCCCGGCTCGCCCAGCGAGCGGTGGAGCACCTCCACGGCGTCCGCGGCCTCGTCGAACCAGGCGGCGAGCCGCTCGGTCGCGTCGTCGTCGAGTCTTGCGTGGTCGATCAGGCTGACGACGCGCCGCGCCACGATCCGCAGCGACCGCACCGCCAGGTCAGAGCGGTCGACCGCGGTGCCCACATCGCGAATGTACTCCCGGCGGCGGCGCTCGATGGGGGAGTAGCGAGTGACCTCGCGGGACTGCTTGAGCTCACCGCGCAGGTCGTCGATGACGGCCTGGGTGCCGCGACTGGAGACGAGGGCCATCCAGGCCGTGCGGGACTCGTTCTCGCGCAGGGCGGTCGAGAGGTCGCGCAGCACCGAGACCATCGGTGAGTACAGAGAACGCAGTCCGTGCAGGGCGCCGCGTCGCGTGTCGTGCGGCGTCAGGAAGGTGACCAGCAGGGCGAAGCAGACCCCGACGACGGCGTCGGCGCTGCGGGAGAACGGCCCGTCCGCGGAAGAAGGGAGAAGCACGACCAGCACGGACTGCAGGGACATCTGCGTCGTGAAGATGGCTCCGGGGTCCAGGAACCGCGCGATCATCAGGGAGACGAAGAGCACCACGACCGCTTGCCACATACCGCGGCCCAGCGTGAGCATGAGCAGATCGCCGATCAGGATCCCCAGGGTGCATCCGACGGACACCTCGATCACGCGACGCATGCGCGGGCCGCGGGTGAATCCGAGGGCCACGAGCAGCGCGGTCGCGGCGAAGAGCGGCTCGGCGTGACCGAGCACGGCCTGGGCGAACCAGAAAGCGCCGACGGCGGCCAGCGCGGTCACCGCGGCCTGGCCGACGGACTGGCTGGCGCGGCGCAGGCCGGCGCGCCAGCGGCGACGCAGAAACGTCGTGATTCGGTCCCTGACGGGCTGTGACGCCACGTGGGGCACCGTTCCCGTGGCGGTGGAGAGGCGTTCTTCCATGAGACTCAGCGTAAGCGGAGCCCCGATTCGCGCAGGAAGTGTCCTGTGTCACCTCTGTGACACCCCCATCGACTCTGTGTTTACCGTGTGTTCACACTCTTCGGCCCGGAGGTTCATATGTCGCACGTACCGTCTTTCGAGTGCGGCGACCGCCGGGCACCGTCTCCAGTGGGCGGCCGCGCGCACCACACGCAGTCATCACCACCTCTTCGAAAGGGGCACCTTCCATGAAGGCTTTCCGCGTCGGCCGCTCTGCCGCACTCCTCTCTGTTGCCGCCCTGGCCCTGACCGCCTGCTCCTCCGCCGACAACGGCGGTGGCAACGGCGGCGAGAACGGCGGCGGCAACTCCAACGCCTCGGGCACTCTCACCGGCGGCGGCGCCTCGTCGCAGGAGGCGGCCATGACCGCCTGGAAGGACGGCGTGAAGTCGGTCGCCTCCGACCTCACCGTCCAGTACTCGCCGGACGGCTCGGGCGCCGGCCGTGAGGGCTTCCTCGACGGTCAGTTCTCCTTCGCCGGCTCCGACGCCGCCATGGACGAGGAGGAGCTGGAGAAGTCCAAGGAGGTCTGCGGCGACAAGGGCGCGTTCCACGTGCCGGCCTACATCTCCCCGATCGCCATCGCCTACAACCTCGAGGGCGTCGAGGGCATCAAGATGGACGCCGAGACCATCGCGAAGGTCTTCTCGGGCGAGATCAAGAAGTGGAACGACGAGCAGATCCAGAAGCAGAACGAGGGCCTCGAGCTGCCGGACAAGGACATTACCGTCGTCCACCGCTCGGACGACTCGGGCACCACCGAGAACTTCACCGCCTACCTCACCGAGGCCGCGGGCGACGCCTGGAAGTACGACGAGGTCGAGGTGTGGCCGGGGGAGATCACCGCCGAGTCCGCCCAGGGCACCAAGGGCGTCGTGGGCCTGGCCTCCGACACGGACGGCGCGATCACCTACACCGACGCCTCCGCTGCCGGTGATCTGAACACCGTGCACGTGGGCGTGGGCGAGGAGTACGTCGAGTACTCCTCCGAGGCCGCCGCGGCCGTGGTCGACAAGTCCGAGCAGAACGAGGACGGCTCGATCAAGCTCGACCGCGCCACCGAGGAGGAGGGCGTCTACCCGGTTGTGCTGGTCTCCTACCACATCTACTGCAACGAGTACCAGGACCAGAAGACCGCCGACCAGGTCAAGGCCTTCGCTGAGTACGTCGTCTCCGAGGACGGCCAGAAGACCGCCGAGGAGAGCGCGGGCAACGCCCCGATCTCCGAGGACACCCGCAAGGCCGCCCAGGAGCGCATCAAGAAGATCTCCGCCCAGGGCTGATCCGGGCCCATTCGGCAGTGCTGCGCTCCAGCCGTCGGTCCCGCCTCGAGCGGGATCGACGGCTGACGTGCCGAAAGGGGCCGCCGCGGTCCAAGCGTCGTCGTTGTCCGTGCACACCGCAGTCCAGTGAAGGAAACTGAGGAAAGCATCGTGTCTTCCACCCCCGCTGAGTCGGCCGCCCCGCGGTCCTCGAACCTGAAGTCCTCTCGCGGCGGCGCCGCCGGGGACAAAGTCTTCTCCGCGCTCTCCCTGGGCGCGGGCATCCTGATCCTGCTCGTCCTCGCGTTCGTGGCGCTCTTCCTCGTCAGCGAGTCCTTGCCGGCGCTCATGCCAGAGGCGTTCGGGGAGGAACTGAAGTCAGCCGACTCCTTCTTCGACTACGTGTGGCCGCTGATGGCCGGCACGCTGATGGCCGCGATCATCGCGATCCTGTTGGCCACGCCGGTGGCGGTGGGCGTGGCGCTGTTCATCTCCCACTACGCGCCGCCGAGGATCGCGCAGCCGGTCGGCTACGTGATCGATCTGCTCGCGGCGATTCCCTCCGTCGTCTACGGCGTGTGGGGCTGGCTGACGCTCGCGCCGATGATGGTGCCGATCTACTCGTGGCTGCATGAGTACCTGGGCTTCATCCCGTTCTTCGGCGGCTCGGTCACGACCACGGGTCGCACGCTGATGACCTCGGGCGTCGTTCTAGCGGTGATGATCCTGCCGATCATCACCGCCATGTGCCGAGAGATCTTCACGCAGACGCCGAAGCTGCATGAGGAGGCCGCGCTCGGTCTCGGTGCCACGCGCTGGGAGATGATCAAGATGACCGTCTTCCCGTTCGCCCGCGCCGGCATCATCTCCTCGATCATGCTCGGCCTCGGCCGTGCGCTCGGCGAGACCATGGCCGTGACCATGGTGCTCTCCCCGGGCGCCTTCAACTGGTCGCTGGTCCAGTCCGGCGCCAACGCCACTATTCCCTCGGAGATCGCGCTCAACTTCCCGGAGGCCTACGGCATCCGGCTCAATGAGCTGATCGCCGCCGGCCTCATGCTGTTCGTGATCACCCTGATCGTGAACATGGTGGCTCGCTGGATCGTCAATAAGCACAAGGAATTCTCGGGGGCCAACTGATGAGCACTGCATCGAACACGACTCCCTCGCGGGAGAACACGGCGGCCACGCCGCAGCACAACTCGCTGACCGGTGGCCGAAAGCCCGGCTGGGTGTGGATGGCCGTCCTGGCCGGGGCCCTCGTCGTCGGCGTCCTCCTGACGTTGCTGCTGGGCGGCTTCAGCATCGCCGGCACGGTCATCATCGCCGCGATCGTCTTCGTGGCGGGCATGTTCATCGTGGACATGGTCATGGAGAACCGTCGCCGTGCGACGGACAACCTGTGGAAGCACCTCGTGTGGGGCGCGTTCCTGCTGGCGCTCGTGCCGCTGGTCTCCGTGCTCTGGTCGGTCATCGCCACAGGCCTGCCGACGCTCGTGAGGCAGCCGCAGGTCATGGCCTATGACATGGCCGGCGTGACCGGCGTGGACGACGCGGACTACGCCGACGCCGGCAACCCTGCCGGGGGCCTGGCCGGCGGCTTCGTGCACGCCCTGATCGGCACCGTGCTGATCACGCTGATCGCGACGGTGATCTCCGTGCCGATCGGTCTGCTGACCTCGATCTACCTCGTCGAGTACGGCCGCGACGGCTGGTTCTCCCGCGCCATCATCTTCTTCGTGGACGTCATGACGGGCATCCCGTCCATCGTGGCCGGACTGTTCGCCTTCGCCGCGATGCAGCAGATCCTCGAACTGGTCATGGGCCCCGGCCCGGCGGCCCTGCAGTCCGTCCGCATGGGCTTCACCGCGGCCATCGCGCTGAGCGTGCTGATGATCCCGGTCGTGGTCCGCTCGACGGAGGAGATGCTCCGCGTCGTCCCGAACGAGCTGCGCGAGGGCTCCTATGCGCTGGGCGTGCGCAAGTGGCGCACCATCTCGAAGGTCGTGCTGCCCACCGCGATCTCTGGCATCGCCTCGGGCATCACCCTGGCGATCGCCCGCGTGGCCGGTGAGACCGCCCCGATCCTGGTGACCGCCGGTTTCGCCGCCGCGATCAACACGAACCCGTTCTCCGAGTGGATGACCGCACTGCCGGTGTTCATCTACCGTCAGCTGGTGTCACCGACCTCTCCCGCCACGGGCGATCCGTCGCTGCAGCGCGCGTGGGCCGCGGCGTTCGTGCTCATCGTCATCGTGATGAGCCTGAACCTGCTCTCCCGCATCATCGCCAAGTCCTTCGCACCCAAGACCGGCCGGTGACCGGGACGTGGCCGGCGCTCCCCGCGCCGGCCACGTCCAGTCCAGCTCTCCCAGACTCCCGCTTCGCCAAGCGATCCCGTAAAGGAAACTGCACTCATGTCCAAGCGCATCCAGGCCATCGACGTCGACGTGTTCTACGGCAAGTTCAAGGCCGTCGAGGGTGTCAACATCGACATCGCTCCTCGCTCCGTCACCGCGTTCATCGGCCCGTCCGGCTGCGGCAAGACCACCTTCCTGCGCAGCATCAACCGCATGCACGAGGTGCTTCCGAACGCCCACGTCGACGGTCAGCTGCTGCTCGACGGTGAGGACATCTACGCCAAGGGCGTGGACCCGGTGACCGTCCGTTCGCAGATTGGCATGGTCTTCCAGCGCCCGAACCCGTTCCCGACGATGTCGATCCGTGACAACGTCCTGGCCGGGTACAAGCTCAACGGCACCCGCCTGAACAAGTCGGACTCCGATGCGATCGTCGAGCGCTCCCTGCGCGGCGCCAACCTCTGGAACGAGGTCAAGGACCGCCTCGACAAGCCGGGCTCCGGCCTCTCGGGCGGTCAGCAGCAGCGTCTGTGCATCGCCCGCACCGTGGCGGTGTCGCCCGACATCATCCTCATGGACGAGCCGTGCTCCGCGCTCGACCCGATCTCGACGCTGGCCGTCGAGGACCTGATCAACGAGATGAAGGAGGAGTACACGGTCATCATCGTCACGCACAACATGCAGCAGGCCGCGCGTGTGGCGGACAAGACCGCGTTCTTCAACATCCAGGGCGTGGGTGAGCCGGGCAAGCTCATCGAGTACGACGCGACGACGAACATCTTCAACAACCCGTCGAACCAGCAGACCGAGGACTACGTCTCCGGCCGCTTCGGCTGATCCTGGAGGCGTCCTGGTCAGCGCGGACGCGACACCACCGGCCCCGTCCTCCGACCCCGGTCGGAGAGCGGGGCCGGCCTGTGTGCCGGGCCGCCTCCGAGGCCGACGGCTCAGGTGAACGCGAGGGCGAGCCCGGTGAGCCCGAACGCGGCGCCCAGACACACGGCCGGCGTGGCCAGCCACCACCCGGCGACGCGGAACACCTGCCCCCACCGCACGGAATGGAAACGCTGGTCCTGGCCCGCCCCGACGGTCGAGGCGACGGTGGTGTGCGTGCTGGAGATCGGCACGTGCAGCAGGATCGACCCGAAGAACAGCCACCCCGCGGCGGATGCCGAGGCGACGGCGGCTCGCAGCGGGTCGAGGGAGACCAGGCGCTCGGTCATGGTGCGGCCGATGCGCCAGGACCCGCCGAGGAACCCGAACGCGGAACACACGGCGAAGGCCAGCAGTGGCGCCCAGACGACGGTTTCGTCCAGGGGCAGATCGGACGGCACATCGTGGTGCAGCGAGTCGGCGGCAAGCACCGCGGTCCCCCAGAGCAGGCCGATCCGCTGCCCAGACTGGATGCCGTGCCCGAACGCTGTGGCCGAGCTGGCGATGGAGAGGCTGATGCGTGCCCGCCGCTGCACCCGCACAGTGGAACCGGTGCTGCCCAGCCGCACGATCGGCGGCACGAGCAGACGGGCGCTGAGCAGGGCGAGCACGGGGGTCAGGAGAAGCCCGAACACCAGCTGTTCGCGCATCTGCGGCCCCATCGACGCAGGGTCGCCGACGCCCGCGCTCACGTGCGCCGCGAAGCTCGCTCCCCACAGGCCGGCCAGCATCGCGTGGGTCGTGGAGCCGGGCACGCGCCGCCACCACAACAGCAGGCCCCAGAGCGCGGCCACGAGGACCCCGACCGTCAGGACCAGAAGGCCGACGACGCCGTGGCCGTGGGCCTGGAAGAAGAACCGGACGTTGTAGGTGAGCAGCACGGTGCCCACGATGACCCCCAGCAAGTTCATCAGGGCGGCGGTCTGCACGGCGATGCGCGGGGTGAGCGCCCGGAACCGGGCGGCCAGGGCGACGGCGTTGGGGGCGTCGGTGAACGCGGTGACCAGACTCAGTGCGCAGACGACGAGGAACGCGGCGCCGAGACCGAGCGCCGAGCCGAGGTCGGCGGGCATCACGACTCGCGCACCAGCACGGCCCCGAGGTGCACGTTCACCTCGTGCAGCGCCTGCATGGCGGCCTCGATCGCCCAAGCGATCTCGCGCTGCCGGTTGAAGTCCCGCTGGAGCAGATCGTCGCCGAGGGACGCGAGCCACTCCATGAGCACCCGGTCGGTGCGCCGGGAGGCGCGCAGCAGCTGCATCCAGGTCTCCTCGAGCGTGTCGAGGTCGCGCAGCTGCGCGGGCACGCGGCCCAGCAGATCCGCTTGCATGCTGATCGTCTCGAGCAGGTCCAGCGCCGGCTGGGGGAGCGAGTCGAATCGGCCGTGGTGCACCAGCAGTCCGCTGCCGACGACGCGCTGGACCGCCGTGTGGACGCCGGCGGCCAGCACGTAGAGGTCCTGGCGCGGCAACGGGGTCACATAGGAGCTGCGCAGGGCCGTCAGGAACGACATGAGCGAGGCCGTGGCGTCGGCGTCGAGATCGGTGAGCTCGCGTTCGGCGGCGTCGAGGGAGGCGCCGGTCGAGGCCGGCGTCTGTGCGACGACCCGGACGCACCGGCTGAGTGCGTCGGAGAGGGCGACCATATGCCGCAGGGCGGGGGTGTCGCGGGTGGTCAGCCACGGGGTGCGCTGCGTGCTCACGCGGGTCGGCCTCTCTGGGTTCGTGACGGCGGTGCCTCGTGCCGGCGGCGCGGCGTGCGCGAGGCAGGAGGGCGGCGTCGACGCGGTGAACGGGATCGAGTGTGATGCCGGGCCGGGAACGCCTCTCGGCGGAAGGCCGCTCGCAGCGGCAGAATGTTGGAGCCCGGGGTTACCAGCGGCCCGGCACCACAGGATCTAGTCTAACGAGCCGTCCCGCCAGGCTCGACCGGCCTGCTCGAGGTGCTCGGCGGTGCTGAGCAGCCGCTCCGCCTGGACGGTCAGCCGTCGAGCGCGATCGGGGGAGGCGGCCTCGAGCCCCTCGGCGTGGTGCACCTGACCCAGCGCGACGACGCGGGCGTAGGCGGCGGCTCGCGTGAGGGCGGCGTCGAGGTCCGACCGATAGGCGCCGGTGAGCACGGTGGTGGTCATGCGGGCGAGCTCGGCGGGGCCGGGCGGCTCCACCACGCCGGCGACGGCCCGGGAGACCTGCGCCTCGCGTCCGGCTCGGAACCAGGCGGCCCAGCGTTCGCCGTCACGCAGCGTGGCCTCGTGCAGGGCGTAGAGCCGCCACAGCGCGCCGGCCAGGGAGACCGGCGGGGCGTCGGACCACAGCTCGGCGAGGGTGTCGATGCCGACCTCCTGGACGAGCCCGACCAGGCGGGCGACGACCTCCGGGTCCTCGTGGTCGCGGCCGCCGGCGACGAGCGCGTGGGCCAGCCGGGACGCGGCGGCGGCGACCTCCTGGGGGTCCTGCCCGCCGGCGAAGCGGGCAAGCTCGTCGGGGGTGGAGACGCGGGGACGGTGGTGGCGGTGCAGGCCGGCCGCCGTGGAGCTGGCGCCGCGACCGGCGGCAGAGCGGTGGACGGCCATGATGCGCTCCTTCCGGACGTGCTGCTGACGGGTGCGCAGCGCACCCTATCGCGAGCGCGCGGGCCGGCGATGAGGGGCGGAGCGGGCCTCGAGAGCGCAGGCCCTGCACGCGGCCGGGGCCGGGCTCTGCCTGCGGTAGAATCACCGTGCTTCGCGACATGAGCGTGGAGCACGGGCCTTTAGCTCAGCTGGCAGAGCATCGGACTTTTAATCCGCCGGTCGCGGGTTCGATCCCCGCAGGGCCCACCCTCGCGCATCGTCGCTGCCGCGGGAAACCCGGCGAGGCGCCGCCTTCGCTGACTCAGCGCCTCGTAGACAGGCCGGGCCGTCAGGCGGTGCCGGCCTACTCTCCGAGCACCCGGCGCGTGTAGTCGTTGGCGAACACGCGCTCGGGGTCGACGCGGTCTCGCTGGGCCACGACGTCTGCGAAACGCGGATACGCCTCGGCGGCCCAGGCGGCGTCGACGCGGTTCATCTTCCCCCAGTGCGGGCGTCCGCCCAAGCTCAGGAACAGCTCCTCGCCCGCCCGGAAGTACTCCTCCGGGTCGACGCTGCGGTACTGGTGGATCGCGAAATACACGCTGTCGCGACCGTGGGCGGTCGAGAGCCACACGTCGTCCGCCGAGGCCGTGCGCACCTCGAACGGGAACCCGACGGTTCGTCCCGCCGCGGCCAGGTCGTGGTGGATCCGGCGCAGCCCCTCGAACGCCTCCTCGAAGCGCTCGAGCGGCAGCGCGTACTCGGTCTCCCAGAACGGCACGGTGCGGTTCGCCACGAACACGCGATGCGAGACGTCGGTGTACTCGCGCCGATCGGCCAGCAGGTTCGCCAATCGGCTGAGTGCGGGGACGGCCGCCGGCCAGCGTCCGCCGACGCGGCATGACAGATCGAAGGCCCGGTTCGCCAGCAGCTCGTCCATGACGTGGGTCCGCAGCCGGGGCAGGGGGTCGATGCCGGAGGCCAGCGGCAGGCGGGTGTTCGTCTTGGTCAGGGCGGCATCCGTTCCCGGGAATCAGTAGAACTCGTGGTGGTCGTTGTCCCGGGAGCGCTGGACGAACTCAGCGACGACCCGGTCGATCGGCTCGGAGCGCTCCGCGGCGTGCAGCAGAAACGACGGCACGGTCTGCAGCTCGACCTCGGTGATCACACCGAGGGCGCCCAGGCTGACGCGGGCCGCAGCGAACAGCTCCGGCTCGTGCGCAGCGTCGACCCACCGGAGGTTTCCGTCGGCGGTCAGCAGCCGCAGGGCGGTGACCATGGCGGAGTATCCGGTAAACCCCAGGCCCGTTCCGTGCGTCGAGGTGCTCAGCGCCCCGCCGAGCGTCTGCTGATCGATGTCGCCCATATTGGCCAGGGCCAGGCCATGGGCGGCCAGAGCGGGGCCCAGAGCATGTAGCGGGGTGCCCGCGCGCACCCGCACGCGTCGGGTGTCGGGGTCCACGGCCGTGAGGCCGTGCAGGGCGCCGAGGTCCACCTGCACGCCGTCGGTCGCGGCGATGTCACTGAAGGAATGCGCTGCGCCGATCGGCTTGACACTCCGGTGGTTCCGGGCCGGTCGGCCACGATGTCGCGGAGCTGTTCCTCGGTCTCGGGTCGGACCATCTGCCACGGCGTCCAGGAGGCGGTGCGTGACCAGGTGGTGACGGTCCCGGACGTGGTGGTGCGACGGTTCATTGGAATGCCTTGCCTTCTCCTCGGTACGTGGGCCAGAGGTCGACGATCGCGTCCTCGGTCGCGGAGTACACCGCGACGACGGTGGCCCGCTCGGCAGGCTCACCTCCCTTGGCATGCCGGAAGAACACGGGGTCGCCGAGGGATAGGGAGTCCGTTGCCGTGCCCAGCAGTGGGGTCTGCACCTCGCCGGCGCCTTCGCTGCACGAGTATCGCAGGCCTTCGGGCCACACGACGGCCGGGGCACGGTCCGGGCCGCACACCCCGGATGCGGCCCAGCCGCCCCCGGCGACGGTGACCACGCCGGGGCCGGGGCGCCGGGCGACCGGGCAGACGAAGAACGAGGCCGGGTTGGGGCGGAAGGTGCGGTATCCATCGAACAGTGCCGGTCCCATCAGCCCGGAGCCGGCGCCGATCTCGGTGATGCAGTCGTGGGTGGTCGTGGCGTCGATGGATCCGGTGCCGCCGCCGTTGACGAACTCCAGTCGGCTGCCGGCGGCCTCGACCACCTCGCGGACGGCCTCGACCGCCGCGGTCCGGCGGGAGCGCAGCTCGCGCAGGGAGGCGCGCTTGACCGCCTGCACGACCCCCGACTTCGCGAACCCCTGAGCGCGGGCGAGCAGGGTGCTCGGCTGGGAGGGTTTGTCGGCCACGCCCGCCACCTGCGCTTCATAGGCCATCAGTCCGACGAGTGCGCAGCCGGGTGTGCCCGTGATGGTCCGGGCCAGCGTGGCGGCGTCCGCCGGGGTGCGCGTGGGCGAGCGCAGGGCGCCCAAATGCAGGCGCGGATGGGGTCGCCAGCCGGCGTCGAGCTCGAGGCACAGGCGCAGCGGGGGAAGCCCGTCGGCCTCCAGGCCGGAGCGTCCGCCCAGGCCGGCTCGGTGGCCGATGTCGCTCAGCAAGGACAGGTGCTCGGCGCTGTCCACCATCAGGGTGATGCGTTCGCGCGCCGGGGCCGAGCGCAGCATCTGTGTCAGTGCGTGCTCGTCGACGCAGGGGTAGGCGACCAGGACGTTCCGGTGCTCCCGGGCCGATTCGGTCGCGCGGGACTCGGCGTGCGTGGAGTCGTCGGCGCCGGAGAGCCACAGGGCCTCGGCGAGGGTGAACGCCATGATGTGACGGAAGCCCGGCATCGTCAGCGCCGCGTCGATCCCGCGGCGGATGCGGACGGATTTGGTGGCCAGGCGGATCGGGGTGCCGTCAGCGCGCTGCGCCATCGACCGGGCGTTGGCGGTGAACGCGTCGAGGTCGAGCAGGCCGAGGGGGGCCTGGCGGTCGCGGGCGGGCAGCGCGGCCAGCGCGTCCGCGTACCGCTCGTACGGCGGTGCGGGCGGAGTCGTCGTCATGGTCTGAGCCCTCCGGGGGTCGTCGAGGGGGCCGAAAGGCGGTTCACATACTAATCACATCATGGACGTGCCGTCTCGTCAGGAGGCTCGGCGCGGCTCAGCCCTGCAGTCGTCCCGGCCCGCTGGTTAGTGTGGCCGCCATGGCTAAGAACTCCTTCCTCGGCCGCATGGCCGGCGACAAGGCACTGAACATGGCGCTCAAGAACGCCTTCGACGACGAGGGGAACCCCACCGACTCGTTCCAGAAGACGGTGCTGCGCGCGATGAAGCTGCAGCGGCCGCTCGTCGTGGCGAACCTGCGGCGCCTGCACGAGAACCACCCGGACGAGTCGCCCGCCCAGCTGGCCGACCGACTGAGCGATCAGTACCTGAACACCGTCACCGGGGCCGGCGCCGCCGTCGGCGGCACCGCGATCATCCCCGGCATCGGCACGATCGCGGCGCTGGGCCTGTCCGGGGTGGCCGTCATCGGTTTCCTCGAGGCCACCGCCCTGTACGCGCAGTCCATCGCCGAGCTGCACGGCATCACGACCGAGGATCCGCAGCGCGCCGAGGCCCTCGTCATGGCCGTGATGCTCGGCGAGGACGGCCGCAAGATGCTCAAGGAGTTCGCCGGCTCGCAGCGCGGCGGCGCCGCGGCGTCGCTGGGCGGTCCCGGTGCGCTGAACGCGCTGACGGCCACCGGCGGCGGCATGTCCGACATGGTCATGAACCAGCTGAAGAAGAAGTTCATGCGCAAGGTGCTCGTCCGCCAGGGGGCGGGCTTGTTCGGCCGCGCCGTGCCGTTCGGCGTGGGTGCCGTGATCGGCGGTGTCGGGAACCGCTCGATGGGCAAGTCCGTGATCGCCTCGGCGCAGAACCTGTTCGGGCCCGTGCCGCAGACGCTGCCCGGCGACGTCGTCGAGACCAAGGACGAACGTGAGCAGGCCGAGGCGGCGCGCGAGCTCGAGCAGAAGGGCCTCGGCCCGGACGCCTGAGGCCAGGTCAGAGCAGCAGGGTCGCGAGCGTGTGGATGGTCAGCCCGGCCAGCGCCCCGACCACCGAGCCGTTGATGCGGATGAACTGCAGGTCACGGCCCACGAGCAGCTCCAGGGTGCGAGCCGTCTGCTCGCCGTCCCAGCGGTGGACCGTCTCCTCGATGACCCCGGTCAGCTCGGGCCCGTATTCGGCCAGGGCGTAGGCGGCCGCCGCTCGTGCGTAGCCGTCGACGCGCTCGCGCAGCGGCGCCTCGTGTTGCAGGCGCCCGCCCAGGTCCATGATCGCCGCGACCAGCGCCTGATGCAGGTCCGAGCGCGGATCCTCGAGTGAGGCAAGCAACGAGCGGCTCAGGCTGGTCCAGGCCTGCCCGGCCCAGCCGCGCACGCGTTCGTCCTCGAACAGGCCGCGTTTGAGCCGTTCGACGGTGCCGCGGGTGACCGGGTCCGTGCGCATCCGCTGCGCGAGCTCGGCGAGCCACGCATCGATCGAGCGCCGGGCCTCGTGCGAGCGGTCCGTCCGGACGCCCGCCAGGTACTTGAGGGCCTCGGCATGCAGGCGCTCGGCCAGCAGCTTGTCCACGATCTCGGGGCTCCACTCGGGGGAGCGACGCCGGACGGTCTCGACGAACACCTCCGGGTGCTCGGCGATCCAGTCACCCGTGTGCGCCACGAGCATGTCGACGACCTTCTCGTGGTGACGGGCCCCGACGACGTCCTCGAGCGCGCGGGCGAGGGTCGGGGACCAGTCCGGCTCGACCATGTGGCGCTGCATCAGCTGGGTCAGCAGCGCCTGGATGACCTCGTCGTCGGCGGCGTCCAGGGCGCTGCGGGCCGCGACGGCGACCTGCCCCGCCGCCCGCTCGGCGTTGTCTCGACGGGCGAGCCAGCGACCGGCCGGGGCGGCGACCTGCAGGCCCGAGACCTTCTCGCGCGCGACGTCCGAGTCCAGGAAGTTCTCCTGCACGAACTCACGCAGCGCCTGGCCGAGCTGGTCCTTCTTCCTCGGGATGAGCGCGGTGTGCGGCACCGGCACCCCGGCGGGGTGGCGGAACAGGGCCGTCACGGCGAACCAGTCCGCGAGGGCGCCCACCATGCCGCCCTCCGCGGCCGCGCGCACGTAGGACAGCCACGGGTGCTGCTCCTGCAGGGCGAACGCCACGACGAACACCGCCGCGAGCGCAACGAGCAGCCCCGTGGCGACCGCCTTCATCCTCCGCAGCCCGGCGGCGCGGGCGGTCGAGGCGGGGGAGAAGGCGCTCAGGTCTGCGGGGGTGGTGCGCTGGCCGGCCATGCGCGCTCCTTCCGTCGTGGTCCCGAAATGGTCGTCTCCAGTTAACCAGCGCGTCCACGTGCGGTGGATCCGCGCACATCAGTGGCTCCTAGCCTCGAGGCCATGACGCCGCTCGTGATCGCCCATCGGGGCGCGTCCGCCGACCACGCCGAGCACACGAGAGCCGCCTATCTGCGTGCCCTGGACGACGGGGCCGACGGGCTCGAATGCGATGTCCAGCTGACCCGGGACAAACAGGTCGTCTGCTGGCACGACCCGACCGTCGACCGCACCTCCGACGGCTCAGGCGCCGTCTCCGACCACACCCTCGCGCAGCTGCGTCGGCTCAACGTGCACGGCTGGCACCCCGGCGGCGTGCCGACCGAGTACGGGGCCCCGCGCGAGCAGATGCTTACTCTGGCCGAGCTGCTGCGGATCGCCCTCGACGCCGGTCGGCCGCTGCGCCTGGCCGTCGAGCTGAAGCACCCGAGCCCGTTCGGGCACGAGCTCGAAGAGAAGACGATGCGGGAGCTCGCGTTCGCCGGCTGGGACCCCGAGACCGGGCTGATGGGGCAGGTGCAGGTCTCGCTCATGAGCTTCCATGCCGAGGCGCTGCGGTACCTGGCCCCGCTGACGGGGCCGGACCCGTTGTGCCCGCTGATCGACCTGATGCCGACCGGCACGGACTCCCGTCTGGCGCGCGGACCGGTGAGCCGGGCCGCCGTGCGCGCCGCCATGCGGATGTCCCTGGCGGAGTCGGAACGTCTCGTGTGGACGGGGCAGGCACAGCTGGCCGGCCCGTCGGTCGCGTACATGCGGGCGCATCTGGCCGACGCGAAGGCGTGGCTCGCGGCGGGGCGGAGGCTGCGGGTGTGGACCGCCGATCAGGAGCGTGATGTGGCGTTCCTGGCGGCGCACGGCGTCCAGGAGATCACGACGAACCGGCCGGCGGCGGTGCGGCGGGCGCTCGAGGCCGGGCAGCAGGGCGCACACGGCGTCGTGTCGCGCGTTACACTCTGACGCCGGCCGTCCCCGAGCCGTGACCCGTCTGCGGGTGGTCCTCAGGACGGCGCCCCGTCCCGCACCGCATCCGTGAGGTCCACTCATGTCATCGACCCCCTCGCCCGGGCGCTCGCCGGGCCCTCAGCCGATCCACAATCCGGACATCGTCGGCTTCACACAGGCCGAGATCGACGCGACGCCCGTCCGGCCGAAGTGGAATTCGCTCGGCCCCGGCATCGTCGCGGCCGCCACGGGTGTCGGCGCCGCTGACCTGGTCGCCACCCTCACCGCCGGGTCCCGCTATGGCTATGCCCTGATGTGGGCGGTCGTGCTCGGCGTGCTGTTCAAGATCGTGCTGGTGGAGGGCGTCGGTCGCTACTTCCTGGCCACCGGCAAGACGATCCTGCAGGGGTGGCGCACACTCGGCTCCTGGACCTCCTGGTACTTCGGCGCGTACATCCTGATCTGGGGCGTGGTGTACGGCGCCACCGCGATGTCCTCGACGGCGCTGCCGCTGGCCGCGCTGTTCCCGGGCGTCGACGTCACGCTGTTCGCGATCGCAGCGGGGCTGCTCGGCCTCGCGCTCGTCTGGCTCGACCGCTACCGGCTCATCGAGACGCTCATGATGGTGCTGATCGGCGTCATGTTCGTCACCGTGCTGCTCTCCGCCGTGCTGACCGCCCCGAACCTCGGCGAGATCCTGGCCGGACTCGTCCCGCGCATCCCCTCGGGCGACCCCGAGGTCATGTTCTACGTGCTGGGCCTGGCCGGCGGCGTCGGCGGCACCATCACGCTCGCCGCCTACGGCTACTGGCTGCGCGCGAAGGGCTGGAACGTGCCGAAGTACATGACGGTGATGCGCTTCGACAACACCACCAGCTACATCCTGACCGGCATCTTCGTGATCGCGACGATGATTATGGGCGTCGAGCTGCTCAATTCTGCGGGCGTCGCGATCTCGAAGGGCGACAAGGGCCTGCTTGATGTCGGCGAGGTCCTCGCGCAGCGGTACGGCCAGGCGTGGGCCACGGTGTTCCTGGTGGGCTTCTTCGCCGCGTCGTTCTCCTCCCTGCTGGGCGTGTGGCACGGCGTCTCGCTGATGTTCGCGGACTTCTGGACGAACGTCCGCCGCCCCGCCGACGAGCTCGACCAGGACGATGCGCCGTCGCTGTCGTCGCGGCCCGGGCGGTTCTTCCTGCTGTGGCTGACGATCCCGCCGATGGCGCTGCTGTTCCTGGACAAGCCGATCTTCCTGATCCTGCTCTACGGCACGCTCGGCGCCCTGTTCATGCCGTTCCTGGCCATCACGCTGCTCGTGCTGAACAACCGGCGCTCCATGCCGGAGCGGTTCCGGAACCGCCTGGTGCACAACGTGCTGCTGGGCATCACGACGCTGGTGTTCCTCGTGCTCGGCGTGAGCGAGCTGGCGAAGGCGCTCGCGCCGCTGTTCGGCGGGAGTGCCTGAGCGGCCTCAGGGCATCCTGGGCGGGACGACATCCCGGGCGGGACGGGGCACACTGGAGCCATGATCGTCGCCTTCTCCGTCGCCCCGTCCGGCGCACCCGCAGATCCGTCTCTGGTGAGCGCTGAGGACGCCGCCTCTGCCTCTGTTCATCAGGCGGTCGCCGAGGCCGTCGCGATCGTGCGCGCCTCCGGCCTGCCGCACCGCACCTCGTCGATGTTCACCGAGATCGAGGGGGAGTGGGACGAGGTCATGGCCGTCGTCAAGGACGCCACCGAGGCGGTCGGTCGCTACGGCTCCCGCGTCTCACTCGTGCTCAAGGCCGACATCCGCCCCGGCCACACGGGCGAACTCGACGGCAAGCTCGAGCGTCTCGAAGCGGCGCTCGGTCAGAGTCGTGACGGTGCGGGCGAGGCCTGAGCCGCCCATGCCCGCCGACGAGGTCATCGCTCCCGGCGTCTTCCCGATCAGCTCCGGCACCGCGGAGATCCTCCCCGACCCGTGGGAGCCGGGCACGTGGCTGCTCAAGGTCAACGGCGTCGAGTCCTCCCAGCTCAACCCGGACACCCCCGAGCGCATGGGCTTTGAGTACATGCGCTGGGCCGCGGCGGTCGTCTCCCACCGCTTCGCCCCCGACGTCGACCGGCTGCGCGTGCTGCATCTGGGCGGCGCCGGCTGCACGTTCGCCCGGTGGATCACGCACGCCTACCCGCAGGCACATCAGCTGGCCGTCGAGCTCGACGCGGGCCTGGCCGAGCTCGCCCGCACCCGCTTCGGGCTGCCGCGCGCCCCGCAGCTGAAGATCCGGGTCGGCGAGGCGGGTCAGGTGCTCGCCTCGCTCCGCCCGGACACCCGTGAGGTCGTCGTCCGTGACGTGTTCGCGCCCGCCTCGCCGGAGCCCGACGCCCCGCACGTCACGCCCGAGCACCTGACGGGTCTCGAGGCGGCGCGGGCCGCGGCCGACGTGCTCGTCGACGGCGGCGTGTACCTGCTCAACATCGGCGCCGGCCCGGGGCTGGCGTCACTGCGCGCCGAGCTGGCCGCGCTCACGGAGACCTTCGCCCACGTGGAGGTCATGGCCGATCCGCCGATGCTCAAGGGCCGCCGCCGCGGCAACGTGATCGCCGCGGCCTCGGCGGGGCCGCTCGTGCTCGAGCACCTGGGCGGGCGTGCCGGGCTCGCCCGCGCCCTGCGTTCGGACGCGCTGCCGGCCACGCTGCTCGAGGACGTGCCGCGGTTCGTGGCGGGCGCCCGCCCGTCGACCGCGCCCCTCGTCGCACGGGCCGGGAACTAGACGCAGATCACTAGACTGAGACGTGCCGAATCACCGGTCGACGACGATCGGCGGCCACACCCGCAGGAGGTTCCCATGACCGACCAGCAGCCCCGGACCACCGACCGCGACCAGGCCGCCGCAGCCGAGACTGTCGCCCCCGCCCAGGGGCCCGTCGCTCCGCTCGAGGAGTTCGGCGTCCTCGTTGGCGTCGACGGCTCCGACCAGTCGATCTCGGCGGCCCGCTGGGCCCAGCGTGAGGCCCGTGCCCGTCAGGTCCCCCTGACGCTCGTCACCGCCTACACCGTCCCCGCCTTCTGGGGGTACGCGGCCGACGTGGGCGGGACGCTCACCGATGACACGGCCCTGCGCGACGGCGTGCGCCAGATGCTCGACTCCGTGGCGGCCCAGCTCGATGACGAGGGGCCGGCCCCGACCCTGCGCATCGAGACCGGCGACGCGGCCGGTGTGCTCGTCGACCTCTCCCGCCAGGCCGAGCTGCTCGTCTCCGGGGCTCGAGGCCGTGGCGGCTTCCTCGGCCGTCTGCTTGGCTCGGTCTCCTCGGCCCTGCCGGGTCACGCGCACTGCCCGGTCGCGATCATCCCGGCCGGCGAGGACGCCTCCCGCGCCGAGGCCGGCACGCCCGTCGTCGTCGGCGTGGACGGCTCGGAGCAGGGCCGTGCCGCCGCACTCGTCGCCGCCCATGAGGCGCGGCTGCGCGGCGCCGACCTGCGTGTGCTCGCCGTGCTGCCGCCGGTGTCCCCGTCGAACGCGTGGCTCACGGTGTCCGTCGACGACCAGGCGGTGCAGGACGAGCTGCGTACGCGGCTCGACCAGGGCGTCGCCTGGCTGCGCGATGAGTTCCCGGACCTCGCCGTCACGGGCGAGCTGCGTTCCGGCTCCCCGGTCGAGCTGCTGGCCCAGCACACCGAGACCGCGCGGCTGACGGTCGTCGGCACCCGCGGCCTCGGCGGTTTCGCCGGCGCGCTGCTCGGTTCGACCAGCCAGGGCGTCGCGGTGCACGCCAAGGGCCCGCTCATGGTGGTGCCGTACCGCGAGGATGTGCGCCTGGGCAACCGCGGGAAGTACGGCCCGCTGCCGGGGCGGGGCGGCGCCGAGGGCTGAGGCCGCCGGGCGCGGCGGCGTTCAGCCCCAGCCGAGCTCGTGCAGGCGCTGCTCGTCGACGCCGAAGAAGTGTCCGACCTCGTGCATCACCGTCACGACGATCTCGTGCTCCAGCTCGGTGCGGCTCGCGCAGTGCCGGGTGAGCGGGCCGCGGAAGATCATGATCCGGTCCGGCAGCTGGAACGCCGCCTCGGCCCGCTCGGTGGGGGCGTAGCCGTCGAACAGGCCGAACAGCTCGGTGTCCGGGTCCTCCCACGGCTCGGGCTCGTACTCGTCCTCGACCAGGACGACGACGTTCGTCAGCAGCGACGCGAGCTCGTCCGGGATGCGGCGCAGGGCGGCGTCGACGGCGTCGTCGAACTCGGCCTCGCTCATCCAGGCCAGCGGCGCGCGCGAGGCGTCCTCGTCGGGGCCGGGTGCGGGCGTCGGGGCGGACATGCTCCTCCTGCGGGCCGGGTTGCGGGGCGATCGCGGCTCACTCTAGACTTCACTGGTCCACGTGTGCACGCATGAGGGCAGGCCCCCATCGTCTAGAGGCCTAGGACACCGCCCTTTCACGGCGGCGACACGGGTTCGAATCCCGTTGGGGGTACGAGTCGCACGACGCCCGTCGCGGTCGGATCGGCATGATGCAGATCACCGCAGGTCGACTTTGTGAGGCTCCGGGGACTCTGGTAGAGTTTCCACTCGTTGCGAAAGCGACAGAATAAGAGAATATGGCCCTGTAGCGCAGTTGGTTAGCGCGCCGCCCTGTCACGGCGGAGGTCGCGGGTTCAAGTCCCGTCAGGGTCGCTCGGATGTTCCGACTCCGGAATTCCGGTGCCGGATGTCCCGGTGACGCAATGTCATCAGGCTCTGTAGCTCAGTTGGTAGAGCGTTCGACTGAAAATCGAAAGGTCACCGGATCGACGCCGGTCGGAGCCACGGCATCACAAGGCCCCTCGCATCGGCGAGGGGCCTTGTCGCGTCTGAGGCCCACGCGAGCCCGGTGCGAGGCAGTCCCCCTTTTCCTATGAGTTTGCGCATAATCGGGACCTCAGAGATGCACAAGGATGGCGTCGAGCCCCTACCGTGGGGTAAATGACCGCATCACCACCTTCGACAGACTCGCACTCAACCGACACGACACCCACGTCGACCCCGTCCCCGAAGCGTCTGCTGGACCCCCAGGTGTTCTGGCCCTCGGCCGTGATCATCCTGGTGTTCGTGGGCCTGACCCTCATGAACCCCAAGGGCATGGAGGCCGGAATCGGCGCCGTGCAGACCGCGATCATCTCGAACTTCTCGTGGTGGTACGCGCTCGTCGCGCTCTTCTTCGTCTTCTTCTGCATCTACCTCGGCTTTTCCCGCAAGGGCAGCATCACCATGGGCGACCCCGACGAGAAGCCCGAGTTCGATCTGATGTCCTGGTTCGCGCTGCTCTTCGCGGCCGGCATGGGCATCGGTCTGGTCTTCTACGGCATGACCGAGCCGCTGATGCACTACAACTCCCCGCGCCCAGACCTGAGCGCGGAGAACCCCTCGCAGGGTGAGATCTCCCAGTCCGCGCTGGCCACCACGTTCATGCACTGGGGCCTGCAGCCGTGGGCCATCTACGCGGTGGTCGGCATCGCCGTCGGCCTGGCCATCCACCGTCGCGGCCGCCCGCTGGCCATGCGCTGGGCGTTCGAGCCGCTGATCGGCGAGAAGGCGACCCGCGGCGTGTGGGGCGCCATCATCGACAACATCGCGCTGATCGGCACGGTCTTCGGCGTCGCCACCTCCCTGGGCCTCGGCGTCACGCAGATGGCCGCGGGTCTGCGTTCCCTCGGCGTCGTGCCGGAGGAGTCCGCCTGGCTTGAGTACGTGATGATCGCGGCCGTGACCTGCGTCGTGCTCTACACCGTTGTCTCCGGCGTCGAGAAGGGCATGAAGTGGCTGTCGAACTTCAACCTGATCCTCGCCGCCGGCCTGCTGCTGTTCATCGCGATCGTCGGCCCGACCACCTTCATTCTGAAGGAGACGGTCCAGTCGTTCGGCGCCTACATGCAGAACTACCTCAGCTCCTCGCTCAACGTCTCCGCCTTCTACGGTGAGGAGGGCGATACCTGGCAGGGCTCGTGGAGCGCCTTCTACTGGGGCTGGTGGATGTCCTGGACTCCGTTCGTCGGCATCTTCATCGCGCGTATCTCCCGCGGCCGCACGGTCCGCCACTTCATCATGGGCGTGCTCGCCGTCCCGACGCTGATCTCCGTGCTGTGGTTCGGCGTGCTCGGCGGCACCGCCATGTACTACGAGACCGTCAAACCGGCCGGCTACAGCTCGGTCGTCGGCGAGGACGGGACCATCGACGCGAACGCCGCGCTGTTCCAGGTGATGGAGCAGATGCCCGGCGGCGTGATCCTCGTGGTCGGCGCGATCATCCTCTCGGCGGTCTTCTTCGTCACCTCCTCGGACTCCGGCTCGCTCGTGATGGGCATGCTGGCCTCCGGTGGTGACCCGGAGCCGCGCCACATCGTGCGCATCGTCTTCGCGATCGCCACCGCGCTGCTCTCGGCGGCGCTGCTGGCCGCCGGCGGCCTGTCGGCGATCCAGACGCTCGCGATCACGATCGGCCTGCCGTTCAGCATCCTGATGCTCATGATGTGCGCGGCGACGCTGCGCACTCTCGCGTACTCGGTGGCCCGTGTGGAAGCGGTGCGCCGCCAGGCGCAGCTGGCCTCGATCAAGACGCACCTGGGCCTCGAGACCGACGACAAGGTCGTCAACGCCGGTCCGGTGGCGGCGCACGAGTGGTGGGCGTCGCTGAGCCGGGACCACCAGCAGAAGATCGCCCAGATGGCCTCCCCGGGGGCCGATGATCAGATCTTCCCGCATGGTCACACCGGCGAGCAGCCCGTGACTCCCACTAACGGTTCGGCGCCCTCCGAGGGCCCGAGCCGGGGCGGCAGCTCCGCGCTCTGATCCACGGCGGGCTCGCCACGTCGCCCGTGGCGGGCCCGCCCACTGACACCAGACGGCCCGGCCGTCTCCCTCGCGGGGGAGGCGGCCGGGCCGTTGTGCGTGGGACGGCCGGCGCGAGACCGGCCGCGGTCCTCAGGGCTGCGGCAGCCGCCCGGTCCGAGCGTGGCGCAGCGAGTGACGGCGGGCGCCGACAACCCACACGAGCGTCAGCAGCGCCACCCATACCAGCCCGATGGCCAGGGCCTGTCGGCTCTCGGGAAGCCACGCGAGCACGCCCACGACGAACGCCACGAACGCCAGGGTCGCCCACGTGGCCGCCGTGCCGCCGGGCATCGCGAACGCTCCCGGCCGCTCTCCGGCGGCCGTCATGGCCCGGCGCATGCCCAGGTGTGAGAGCAGGATCATCGTCCAGGTCCACACCACGGAGAACGTGGCGATCTGAGCCACCGTGACGAACGCGTCCTCGGCCACCGTGTTCACCACCGCGCCCACGACCATGACGCCCACGACGACCAGCAGCGACGCCCAGGGGACGCCGCGTGAGCTCACGCGCGTGAACACGCGCGGCGCCTGCCCGTCCTGGGCGAGGGAGTAGAGCAGCCGCCCCATCGAGTAGGTGCAGCCGTTGACGGCGGAGACGGCGGCCGTGAGGACCACGAAGTTCAGCAGGTGGGCGGCGAAGGGCACGCCCAGCTGGCCGAAGATCTGCACGAAGGGCGAGGAGTCGAGCTCGATCCGGTCCCACGGCACCAGCGACATGGTCACGGCCAATGTGCCCACGTAGAACAGCAGGATGCGCACGGGAACCGAGTTGATCGCCTTCGGGATCGCCCCCGAGGGGTCCTTGGCCTCGCCGGCGGTGATGCCGATCGTCTCGATGCCGCCGAAGGAGAACACGACGATCGACAGGGCCGCGAGCATGCCGGCCGCCCCGGTCGGGAACAGGCCGCCGTGCGCCACAAGATTCTGCGGCCCGGTCGGAGCGCCGGGCTCGTAGCTCACGCCCATGAGCATCAGCGCGATGCCACCGCCGATCATCGCCAGCACCGCGACGACCTTGACGATCGAGAGCCAGAACTCGAGCTCGCCGTAGCGGCCGACGCGGGCGATGTTGATGCCCGCGATGAAGCAGATGACCGCCGCGATCCACACCCAAGCGGGGGTGCCGGGATACCAGAACTGCATGTAGAGAGCCGCCGCGGTGATGTCCGCGATGATGACGATCGCCAGCTCGAACACGAACGACCAGCCCGTCAGGAAGCCGGCGAACGGGCCCAGGTAGCGGAATGCGTAGGCCGAGAACGAGCCGGAGACCGGCTCGCGCACGGCCATCTCGCCCAGGGCGCGCATCACGAAGAACACGGCGGCGCCCGCGGCGAGGTAGGCCAACAGCACGCCCGGGCCGGCCGCCGTGATGGCGGCGGAGGAGCCCAGGAACAGGCCCGTGCCGATCGCTGAGCCCAGCGCGATGAAGATGATGTGCCGGGTGCTCAGCTCCCGCTGCAGGCCCGGGCCGTGGGCGTCACCGGTCGTGCGGGCCGCCTCGGAGGCGGCGGTGCGCGAGCCGCTCATGCGTCCGGGCCCAGCAGGAACCAGCCGGCCGTGTCGGCGGCCAGGGCGCCGTCGACGAGGGCCTCGGACGCCTCGACCGAGAGCACGGTGCGCTCGACGCCCTCGGGCGGTGCGACCGGGTCCGGGCCCAGATTGGCCATGACGAGCACGGTGCGCTCGGCGCCGGATCCACCCGCACCGTCGGGACGGGCACCGTCGACGGTCACGGTGAACGCGAGCACGCCGTTCTCGGGGGCGTGCTGCTCGGCCCAGGCGAACCGGCCGCCGCCCATGCCCAGCTCGCCGCGGATGCCCAGCAGCGTCCGATACAGCTCGAACGTCGATCCGGGCACATCCACCTGGCGGTCCGCCGCGTACCGGGTGTAGGACTCCGGGGCGGGCAGCCACGGGGTGCCGGGCTCGCCGTCGGCCGCCGTGTTGTTCACCGCGAAGCCCAGGCCCGGGGCCTGCGAGTCCCACGGCATCGGGATGCGGCAGCCGTCGCGGCCGGGCTCCTCCCCGTTCGTGCGGAAGAAGTACGGGTCCGTGCGGTGCTCGTCGGCCAGCGTCGTGTGCTCGGGCAGGGCCAACTCGTCACCCTGGTAGATGTACGCCGAGCCCGGCAGAGCCAGCTCGAGCATCGCGGAGGCGCGGGCGCGGCGCAGACCGATGGCCTCGTCGGGCTGCTCGTCGTGCGCCTGGATGCCGGCCGGGTAGCTCGACGGGTCCGCCAGGCCGTAGCGGGAGGCGTGGCGGACCGTGTCGTGGTTGGAGAGCACCCACGTGTTCGGGGCTCCCACGCGGCCGGCGTGCTCGTAGGAACGCTCGATCGCGCTCGCCAGCGACGGCGCGTTCCACCCGGCCATCAGGTAGGTGAAGTTGAACGTCTGGTGCATCTCGTCCGGGCGGACGTAGCGGAACATGCGGGACAGGGGCGCGACCCAGGCCTCGGCGACCATCATCGGCTCGTGGTCGTAGGAGTCGAGCAGACGGCGCCAGGCCCGGTAGATCTCGTGCACCCCGTCCTGGTCGATGAACGGCATCTCCGGCTCGAATGTGTCCGGGTCGAAGTCCGGGTCCTCGTCCTGGCCGGCGTCGGTGACCATGCCCATGCGGGTGACCTCGGCGTCCGGCAGGCCCTGCTTCTTGACCATGCCGTGGGCGACGTCGATGCGGAATCCGTCCACGCCACGGTCCAGCCAGAAGCGCAGGACGGACTCGAACTCGTCGTGGACCTCGGGGTTCTCCCAGTTCAGATCCGGCTGCGTCGAGTCGAACAGGTGCAGGTACCACTGGCCGTCGGTGCCGTCGGGCTCGACCACGCGGGTCCAGGCGCGCCCGCCGAACGTCGACTCCCAGTTGTTCGGGGGCAGTTCACCGTGCTCGCCGCGGCCGTCACGGAAGTGGTAGCGGGCGCGCTCGGGCGAGCCGGGGGCGGCCTTGAGGGCCTCCTGGAACCAGGCGTGCTCCGAGGAGGTGTGGTTGGGGACCATGTCCACGATCACGCGGATCCCGGCCTCGTGGGCGGTGGCGATCAGCTCGTCGGCGTCCTCGAGGGTGCCGAAGCGCGGGTCGATCCGCCGGTAGTCCGAGACGTCGTAGCCGGCGTCGTTCTGCGGGGACGCGTAGAAGGGGGAGAGCCAGATCGCGTCGACGCCGAGGCGCCGCAGGTAGGGGATGCGGGCGGTGACGCCGGGCAAATCGCCCATGCCGTCGCCGTCGCCGTCGGCGAAGCTGCGCGGATACACCTGGTAGATCACCGCGTCGGCCCACCAAGGGGTGCTCGGGCGGTTGCGGGCCTCCGACGGGGGAGTGCTCGGGCGGCCGGTCGGGGCGTCAGCCGAGGTGGTGGCGGCTGCGGCGGCGTCGGTGGGGCGCGAGGCGGAGCGCGGAGAAGTCATGGGGACAAGCCTACGGCGGGGCGCTGGCGGGTGAGGCGGAGCCGGGACGCGTGCTGACATGTGAGATGCGCCGGGGCGCCGCGCGCTCGCCCGGTCAGCCTCGGGAGACCTCCGGCAGACGCAGGCCCAGCACGACGCCGAGCGTGCCGAGCCCGGCGAGGAGCAGCAGCGCCCACACGACGTCGACGGCCGCGACGGCGGCGCTCGCCCCGCCGACGAGCAGCAGGACGACGCCCATCGTCGTGTTGGACACGGCCGTGTACACGGTGCGGCGGTCGCCGGAGGCCATGTCCACGAGGTAGGTCTTCCGGCCCACGCGCACACCGGTGTGGATCAGGGTCAGCAGGAAGTACGCGCTCACGAGCGCGAGTGCGCCCGGCCCGGAGGCGCCGTCGACGCCCGCCAAGCGGGTGAGGACGACGACCGCGACGATCACGGCGGACGCGGAGGCCGCCCCGAGCGCCATGAGCCGACGGGACGAACGGTCCGCGAGGCGCCCGAACATGCGGCCGCCGAGCAGCGCCGCGATGCCGGAGGCCAGCACGTAGCCGCCCAGGCCGGAGAGCCCGTCGGCGCCGGCCTGCAGGCTGAGCGTCACGATGAACGGCGGGCTGAGCGAGGAGACGAGCAGCAGGGATCGGACGGTGACGAAGTGCCGGAACCCGCGGTCGTCGCGCAGCAGCGCCCACGAGCGGGCGAGGGCCCCGGGGGAGTCGGCGTCGGCCTCACCGGCCTCGTCCGGGGTGTCGTCGGGCTCGCGGACCTGCGCGGACAACACCGCGGAGGCGGTCCAGGCGAGGGCACCGGCGGCGAGCAGCCAGGCGAGCGTCCCGGCGTCGAGGCGATCGTCGCCGAGCAGGCGGATCCCGACGCCGAGGGTGACGGCCACCAGCCCGGCCGCCATCGTGGCCAGGCCGGTGATCTGGCCGCGCTCGCCCTTGGGGATGGTGCGGCCCTGCACGTCCTTCGAGGCGATGGAGCACAGGCATCGGCCCAGCGAGAACACGGCGAGGGCGGTCAGGATCGTCACTCCGGCGGCAAGCCCGTGCCCGAGGGTCGCGACGCCGGTCATGACCGCGACGCACGCGGCCTGCACGAGCGCGCCGGCCGCGAACACGAGGCTGCGGCGGCGGGCCCGCACGACGAGCGGGGTGAGGAACGCCTGCGGGAGCATCGAGCCGGACTCGCGGATCGGCACGAGCAGTCCGACCAGGGCGGGCGGCACCCCGAGGGCCGCGAACAGCCAGGGCAGCACGGTGGAGGCGTTCACGGTCTGGTCGCCGGCGGACTGCAGGCCCTGAGCGCCGACGAGGCGCAGCCCGTTCGCGGGCAGATCGGCGCGGACCTGCGGCGACAGGCCCTGCTCGGAGGCGCGGTCCCGCTTCACGACGGCGGAGTACAGCGTGTCGGCGATGCTCACCCGACCACGGTAGTCCCGGCGCGGCGGGTCTTCGTGCACAGGGTGGGACGGTGAGGCTGGGTGCGGACCCCCAGAATGGAGGGATGAAGAACTTCGACGACCCCGTGCTCGATGCCATGGCGTCCCGCCGATCCGTGTCCAAGGTGGGGCCGCGCACGCCCTCCGACGAGGAGCTGGCGCAGTTGCTGGCTGCCGTGACCCCCGTGGCGGACCACAAGGCGCTGCGTCCCTGGCGGCTGGTGCTGCTGCGCGGCGAAGACCGGCGGGTGCTCGGCGAGGCGCTCGACGCGGCGGCCGGGGTTGAGCGAGGGCCCGGGGAGATGAACCCGAAGCCGTGCCGCGCGGAGCTGCTGATCGCCGTGGTGGCGCGGGGGATTGAGCACGAGAAGGTGCCGGTGTGGGAGCAGCACGCCACGGCGGCTGGCGCCGCGCACCTGCTGGAGCTGGCCCTGTGGCAGGCGGGCTGGGGCGTCATGTGGCGCTCGGGCATGCACGCGAACGCCCCGCAGGTGCGGGCAGCGCACGGGGTCCGGGACGACGAGCTGCTGATGGGGTGGCTGTACGTCGGCGACGTTGACCCGGCCCTGCGCGAGCGGATGGGGGCCTCGAGCAAGCCGCCACTGGATCCGGCGCCGTTCCTCGGGCGGTTCCCGCGGTCCTGACGGCATCTGGCGGGGTGGCGGGGCGCACGAGCCCGGTCGGCCCGGAAATGGCGGTTGCCCACTGACTGTGTGTCGATACACTGGGTGTATTGATACAGAGTGGTCGCGAGTCGCCTCGACGGCCGCACCGGATGTTGGAGGGACACCATGAGCGACATCGTCACCTGGGCGATCATCGGCGCGGGCATCGTGCTGGCCAGCAACGACGGCGGGTTCACGAGCTCCGGTTGTGTCGCAGCGCAGGAGAAGTTCCTGCACAAGCAGGGCCTGCCCGTCACCCCTCGTGTGCGGGGCGTGGTCCGTCAGCGGCTGGAGTCTCGAGGCAGCGCCGCGCAGAAGTTGGGCGGTGCGGGGCTCGTGGCCGGACTGGGGGCGGCGAGCGTCGCTCAGATGCTAGGGCATGGCAATCTGACAGTGTTCCTCATGCTCGCGTGCCTGACGGTCGGGCTCTCTGCCGGGACCGTCATCGGGAGCGAACGCCTGGCGGCGGACCCCGATCCTCAGGGGCCGCGGGTGGCGCGGACTCGCGAGGTCACCGTGGCGGACTACCTCACGCGAGCCGAGAGGGCCGCCGTGTGGGTCTCCGCCGGGTGCGTCGTCGTGTCGGCCGGGATCGCGGCGGTTGTGGGCTCGCTGTCACCGGCGGCTCCGGAGGTCCTCGCCTTCGTGGGGCTGTGTGTCCTCGCCGTCGTCTCTCTCGGTGCGATGACCGGGTGCGCCGTCGCAGCGTGTCGAGTGGTGCGCAGGCCGCAGCGGGCGGCGTCGGACCTCCACCTGGCCTGGGACGACGCGATACGCACCGGCGCCGTCCGTGAGCTGAACGACCTGGCCGTGATCATCGCCCTCGTCGCTGTGCTGGCTCTGCATCTCACGGCCGCCGAGTGGGTGATGGCTCCGGAGGTCCGGGTGCAGGGAATGGACCTCACGGCGATCCTCGGTGCGACGGCGGGTATCGCCGGGTTGGTGTGCTGGATTCTGACGGCCGCCGTCTGGCTTCCCGGGCGGCTGACCGACAATCCGTCCCGCGCGAACCTGTGGGCGGGGCGCGACTTCACCACAGGGGACGACGGCACCGAGCCGGCGGAGGCCGCCCGTGCTGCGCGTTGATCCCGGGTCGCCGACGCCGCCGTTCGAGCAGGTGCGCGCACAGCTGGCGGAGCAGGTCCGCAGCGGTGAGCTCGACCCGGGCACGCGTCTGCCCGCGGTGCGGCGCCTCGCCGGGGACCTCGGTATCTCGCCCGGGACGGTCGCCCGCGCTTACCGGGAGCTGGAGCAGGCCGGGCTCGTGACGACGTCGCGTCGTGGTGGGACGGTCGTCGCGGACGACGCTCGGGCCGGTGTCGCCGGTCCGGCCGCCGACCTCGCGCGCGAGTCCGTGGCCCGGCTGCGGGGCATGGGCCTCGACGACGCCTCGATCCTGCAGGCCGTGCGCCGAGCGCTCGCCGAGGGATGAGGTCGGCGCCCCAGCGCCCCTCACCCCCTGGCTGCGTGGTCACTTTCTGCCGGAATTCCGCCGAAACAGCGGCAGAAAATGACCACGCAACCGGGAAGAGGCGGGAGCGGGAGGCCGGCCTGCTCTGCGCTGGTCGTCAGCTCGCCCGGGCCCGCATCCCGACCTCGCCCCAGCGGCGGTGCAGCCGGTCCAGGGCGACGGCCGCGGTCGCGTCGTCGCCGGTGTCGAGGCTGTCGACGAGGGTCCACACGTCGAACGGGGTCTCATCCGGCCACACCCAGCGGGTCAGCCGCCCATAGTCGACCTCGAGGATCGCGTCCCGCCCGAAGCCCTGCAGCCACCCCACCAGCTCGGTGACCTCCTGCGCGAGGTCTGAGCCCGCCGCCGTCTCGGCGAGGATCTTTTCCGCCTTCCACAGCTGCGCCAGCGCCGAGGGCAGAGGCACCGTGCGCCGGGCGGACTCGCCGTCAGCGACCGGCCCCGGCTGCTCCTCCGGGTCGAACAACAGCGCCCATGAGTGCGGAAGGCTCCACGAGGACGCCCGCGTGCGCAGGCGCTCGCCCGCCGCACCATCCGCGACGACCGACGCCTCACCGACACCGCGGGCGCGCTCGTTCCGGGCGATCGCGTCGGCGGGCACGAGCGCGTCGAACACCTCCGGCTCGAGCAGCTCCTTCAGCTCGAGTGCCGCCCACGCGGCCCGGTCGGCCAGCTGGTCCGGGCAGAAGTGCGGCCCGCCGTCGTACCCGTGCAGCACGCGGATCAGGTCCGGCTGCCCGGTGGGCGGGAACGGGTCCGCCGAGCGGCGGGTCACCCGCTCGAGGGTGCGGGCGTCGGCCTGGCGGTCGAGGTCGTCTCGCTTGAGCGCCGCAGCCCAGGCCAGCCGGGTCTGCAGGCGCTCGCCGAACGCGTCTGCGGGCTCGAACACCCGCAGGTGCGCGACGGCGTCGAGGGTCATCTCAGCCGACCTCGACGACGACCGGCGCATGGTCTGAGGCGCCCTTGCCCTTGCGCTCCTCGCGGTCGATCCACGCGTCGGACACGGCATCAGCCAGGGCGGGCGAGCACAGCTGGAAGTCGATGCGCATGCCCTTCTTCTTGGGGAACGCGAGGCCCTTGTAGTCCCAGTACGTGTAGACGCCCGGGCCGGGCTGCCGGGGCCGCACGACGTCCACCAGCCCAGCCTCGGTGAACGCTCGGAACGCGGCCCGCTCCGGCTCGGAGACGTGGGTGAGGCCCTCGTCGAGGAAGAACTGCATGTCCCAGACGTCCTCGTCCTGCGGGGCCACGTTGAAGTCCCCGACGAGCGCCAGGTGTGTGTCCGGCCGCTCCGCGAGGCGCTGCGCCGTCAGCTCCCGGAGCTGCTCGAGCCAGCGCAGCTTGTAGTCCATGTGCTCGTCGTCGAGGGCGCGGCCGTTGGGCACGTACAGGCTCCACAGGCGCACCGGCTCGACGCCCTCGGCCTCCCCGCCGACGGTCGCACCGATCGCGCGGGCCTCCTCGTGGGGGTCCTTGCCGCCCTTGCCGAAGTGCGGCTGCCCCTCGAAGCCGCGCTGCACGTCCTCGAGGCCCACGCGCGAGGCGATCGCGACGCCGTTCCACTGCGAGAAGCCGTAGTGGGCGACCTCGTAGCCGGCGCGCTCGAACACCTCCCACGGGAAGTTCTCGTCCTTGCACTTGGTCTCCTGCACGGCCAGCACGTCGACGTCGTGGCGGTCGAGGAAGGCCTCGACGCGGTCGGCGCGGGCGCGCAGGGAGTTCACGTTCCAGGTGGCGATCTTCACCGGCTCAGCCTAACGAAGGTCGTGTACGGACCTCTCGGGTCCGTGCGAACGACGAGGACCAGCCGAGCGCGAACCGCAGGACGGCCCGGCGGGTCTCATGCTCCCGACGACTCACCGCCACCACGCCTCGCGCGGCCCCACCGGCGTCGTGCGCTTGTGGCGGGTGCGCAGCCAGATCGCCTCGATCTTCTCGGCCACCTCCGCGGGCACCTCGCGGCCCTCGAGGTAGTCGTCGATGTCGTCGTAGCGCAGGCCCAGCTCGTCCTCGTCGGTGCGGCCGGGCTGCCCGTCGAGCAGGTCGGCCGTCGGGACCTTCTGCCACAGGTGCTCGGGGGCGCCCAGGGAGCGCGCGACGTCCCGCACCTGCCGCTTGTTCAGCCCGGCCAGGGGCAGCACGTCCGCGCCGCCGTCGCCGAACTTCGTGAAGAACCCGGTGACGGACTCCGCCGCGTGGTCCGTGCCGATCACGAGCCGGCCGTGCTCGCCGGCCAGGGCGTACTGCGCGGTCATGCGCAGCCGGGCCTTCACATTGCCCTTGTTGACATCGCCGATCTGCCGGCCCGTGGCCTCCTCGAACGCGGCGGCCAGCCCGTCGGTGCCCTCGGCGATGTTCAGGGTCAGCTGCTCGTCGGCGCCGACGAACTGCATGGCCGCCGTCGCGTCCGCCTCGTCGGCCTGCGCCCGGTAGGGCAGGCGCACGGCCGTGAACAGGGGGTTCTCCCGGCTCGGCGACGGCGTCGTCTCCCGCGTCGGCCGCGGCATGTGCCCGGGGTCGATCGGTCCGCGGTGGCCCATCACGACGGCGTCGGTCAGGCCCGAGCGTGCGCGAACCCGCTCGACGGCCAGCTGCGCGAGGCGCCCAGCCGCGGTCGAGTCCACGCCACCGGAGATGCCCAGCACGAACCCGGCGGCGCCCGTGGCCTCGAGATAGTCGGCGAGGAACGCCACCCGTTCCTCGACCTCGGCCGGCGCGTAGACGCTCGGTTTCACGCCCAGCTCGTCGATGATCGTCCTCTGCAGATCGCGCATGGGCTCAGCCTACGCACCGCCTACGATTGACCCCATGACTGACGCCATGAGCCAGACCCCCGCCGAGCCCACCGCCGAGCAGGACCGCGCGCGCCTCAAGGAGCTCATCACCGAGCTCGCCGTCGTGCACGGCCGCGTCACCCTCTCCTCCGGCAAGGAGGCTGACTACTACGTGGACCTGCGCCGCGTCACCCTGCACCACGAGGCCGCGCCGCTGATCGGCCGCGTCATGCTGCGCCTGCTCGCGGACAACGGCGTCGACTTCGAGACGATGGGCGGCCTGACCATGGGTGCCGACCCCGTGGCCACCGCGATGATGCACCAGGCCGGGGCGCAGGGCCGCGCGCTCGACGCGTTCGTGGTCCGCAAGGCGCAGAAGTCCTACGGCATGGGCCGGCAGGTCGAGGGCCCGGGCGTCGAGGGTCGGAAGGTCGTCGTGCTCGAGGACACCTCCACCACCGGCGGCTCCGCGCTCACCGCCGTCGAGGGCGTGCGCAAGGCCGGCGGTCAGGTGCAGGCCGTGGCCGTGATCGTCGACCGGGACACCGGCGCCGCCGAGCGCGTCGCCGAGGAGGCCGGCGTGTCCTACCTGTACGCCTTCGGCAAGGAGGAGCTCGGCCTGGCCTGAGCCCGCCGGCGTCCTCAGAGCCAGTCGGCCCGCTTGAACAGCACGTACAGCACGACGGCGATGCTCACCATGAGCCCGAGGGCGAACGGGTAGCCGAAGACCCAGTGCAGCTCGGGCATCTGATCGAAGTTCATGCCGTAGATCGAGCCGATCAGCTGCGGCGCGAAGATGATCGCCGCCCACGAGGAGATCCGCTTGGTCTGCTCGTTCTGCACGATCGACTGCTCCGCCAGACGCTTGGAGGCCAGCGTCGAGTCCAGCTCGAGGGCGCTGTGCAGCATCGACCGCATCGCGGTCACGCGCTCGGTGATCTGCACGGCGTGGTCATGCACGTCACGCAGCCGGCGCAGGTTCTCCACGTGGACGGCCGCCTCGCCGTCGTCGTCGGGCACATCCTCCTCGTGGAAGTCCTCGTCGGCCGGGTCGATGTCGACGTGCTCGCGCAGCCGGGAGCGGGCGTCCCCCTGCAGCTGCTCGACCATGCTCGGCAGGGCGCCGATCGCGTGCTGGAAGTTCAGCACCTCGCGGGAGAGCTCGTAGATGCGGCGCGAGACCGAGTCGTCCCCGGCGAAGATCTGGTCCTCGATCTCGCGAATGTCCTGCTCGAGTCCGTCGGCGACGGGGAAGTAGTCGTCGACCACCCGGTCGAGGATCTCGAAGGCCACCTGCCACGGGCCCTGGGCGAGCTGGTCCGCGTTCCGCGTCTCGAGGTCGTGACGGATGGTCGCGAGGTCCGGTTCTTCGGCGTGGCGCACCGTGACCGCGTAATGCTCGCCCGTGAACACGTCGAGTTCGCCGAATTCGACCGTCTCGGTCTCGTCGATGTAGCGGGCGGGGCGCAACACCATGAACCAGCCCTCGCCGTAGCGCTCGAGCTTGGCGCGTTCGCCGCCGGCGAGGGCGTCCTCGACCGCCAGCTCGTGCAGCTGCAGCTCGTCGGCGACGGCCTGCAGCTCATGCTCGTCCGGGCGATAGAGGCCGAGCCAGGCCATGCCGCCGACGCGCTCGCACGCCTGCCACGTGTCGGTGAGGGTGGTGGGGGCGAGGACGCGGCGGCCGTCCACGTACACGGCGTTGTCGATGATCGTCACCGCACCATTCTGACGGACGGTCCGCGGTGGCGAGGGCGCGGCGTACGGTTGTCGGCATGAAGAACACCACTGGGAAGAACGCCCCGACCGCGTCCGTCACCCGTGACGGCATGACCTGGCTGCCGGCCCGCGCCGTGCACTCGGCGCCGGTGACCGCCTTCGGCCTGATCGGCGGCTACCTGACCGCCCGCGAAACCGGCGTCCGTCCGCTCGGCGGCATCGTGCTGGCCGCCGCCGGCGTCTACGCCGGACGCACGTGGGCCGCGACCGCCGGGGCCGGCACCACCGCCGCGCTGACCGCGCTGTACCTGGGCGGCTTCGGCGCCTCCCACCCGCTGGCCAAGAAGATCGGCGCCTGGCCGGCGGTGCTCTCGGTGACGGGCGTGGCCGCCGGCGCCGCGTGGGCCCTGGTGGACCGCCGCAACGACGCGTGAGCGAGTTCGACTCCACCTCATCGGACGGTCCTGACGGCGCCGCCTCGGCGGGCGGCCCGGCCGAGGCGGGAGCGGAAGGGCGTCCGGTCGGGGTAGGCCCGTGGCAGGGGCCGTGGCCCGACGACCCCCGCTACGACCCGGATCTGTTGCGCGAGGGCGACCGCCGCAACGTGCTCGATGAGTACCGCTACTGGTCGGTCGAGGCGATCGTCGCGGACCTGGACGCCCGACGGCACCCGCTGCACGTGGCGATCGAGAACTGGCAGCACGACATGAACATCGGCACGGTGGTGCGCACGGCGAACGCGTTCAACGTCGCCGGCGTGCACATCATCGGACGGCGCCGTTGGAACCGACGCGGTGCGATGGTCACCGACCGCTACCTGCACGTGCACCACCACGAGTCTGCCGAGGCGTTCCTCGCGTGGGCGGCGGCCGAGGCGCTGCCGGTGTTCGGCGTGGACCTGTTTCCGGACTCAGCGCCTCTGGAGACGTTCGAGCTGCCGCGGGCGTGCGCCCTCGTGTTCGGCCAGGAGGGGCCGGGGCTGTCCGAGCAGATCCGCGACGGCGCCGAGGCCACCCTGTCGATCGCGCAGTTCGGCTCCACCCGCTCGATCAACGCGGGCGTGGCTGCCGGCATCGCGATGCATGCGTGGGTGCGTCGGCACGCGGAGGTGTGAGCGTGGCAGCGCTCGGAGACGGCACGGAGCCCCGCAGTGACTGCGGGGCTCCGTCCGAGTGAGAGGACCGGCGGCACGGGCCAGCCCGTGGGTCAGGAGTCGTCCGACTCCGAGGCCGACCCCGACTCGTCGGACTCGGACTTCTCCGCCGACGCAGACTCCTCCGGCTCCTCGGATGCGGACGCCTCGGCGGACTCCGTCTCCGAGCCCTCCGCCTCGTCCGAGCCCTCCGCCTCGTCCGAGTCCTTCGTCTCCGTCGAGCCCTCGGACTTTTCGGAGTCCCCCGCCTCGCTGTCCTCGCCGAGCTCGCCGGAGATGGTCAGAGGCACGGTGACATCCTTGAGCGACTTGTTCTTCTCCGTGGAGATCTGGATCTGCACGTCGAGCTGCAGCTCGGCCTCCTCGGTGTCGGCCGGCACCTCGAACCACACGCGGTCCTCGAAGGCTCGCGGGTAGCCGTGCGGCTCCTCCTCCCAGCGCGCCGTGGTCCCGTCCTCGAATTCGAGGACGGCCTGCGTGCTGTCATAGAAGATGTCGTCCGGCTCGGTCGCGCTGATGTCCAGGCCAAGGAACACCTTGCCCTTGCCGGGCCAGCCGTGCTCCGGGTGCGCCGGCAGGACGACGCCGCCGTCGACCTCGCCGCTGACGGTCGTGGCGGAGTGCCGCTCGTGTTCGGCCGTGACCTCCCACGTCGACGGGTCGCCGACCTCCACCTCGGTGCCGCGCTCGTAGATCTCCTCGACGTCCGAATGCGTCCGCGACCCGTCCACGAGGGAGAGCTCCTGGCTCACGGAGTCCTGCTCGATCTCGAAGGTCACGTCCTCCGGCTCGGCATCGGCGTCAGCCGAGACCACGACTGCCTTCGTGTCGCCCACCTGGATATCGGGCAACGACATGCCCTCGATTGGATTGCCGTCCGTCCGGTAGCCCGTGGTGATCTCGGGGGCGTCGGCGTTGCCGTCGTAGTCATGGCGGGGGTCGTCTGCCGTGAGCACAGCGACGTAGAACGCTTCGCCCTCGGCGGCCTTCACCTGCTCGGCGTACTCCTGGGTGCCGCCACCGACCTGCTCGGCCAGGTCCTTCGGCAGGGCCTCGGTCTTCGCGACCTGCTCCACGGTGTACTGCGCGCCGAAGACCTCCACGAGGTTGTCTTTGGACTTCTCGACGTCCTCGAGGTCGAGCTCGTCCGGGATGCCGCTCAGCTCTGCCGCGACCTCGGGTTCCAGTTCCTCGATCAGCTCCGGCTCTTCCGACTCGGAGGCGTCCGACGCCGCGCCGGCGGACTGGGAGCCGCCCTCGGCGCCGGGCTCCGACGACGAGCCCTGCCGTTCCTGTTCCTGCTTCTGACCGTCATCGGCGGCCTTCTCCTCCTCGGCGGAGCCGCAGGCGGTCAGGGTCAGGGCGGAGGCCATCGCCATCGCGGCGAGGGACCGGGTCGTGGTGTGACGAGAGATGGGCATGGATGTCTCCGATGGTGGGTGATGACGAAGGAACCGCGTCTGCATTCGGCGTGACGCGGCACTCAGCATGCTTGCAGATAATTCGCTGAATTCTCAAATACTGCACGCAGTGTTCATGCGTTGTTCCGGGCAGCGAGCCCCCGCCGTCGCCCGGTCCTGTCGCGGCCCTGACCCGGCCCCCGCCGCGCGGCTAGGATGACGCCCGACGGTCCGCGTGCATCCCTGCGGTCCGCAGTTCGCCCAGTCGACGACGCCTAGGAGCAGAGCATGCCCATCGCAACCCCGGACACGTACGCGCAGATGATCGACGCCGCGAAGAACGGCTCGTTCGCCTTTCCGGCCATCAACGTCACCAGCTCCCAGACCCTGAACGCGGCGATCCGCGGCTTCGCCGAGGCCGGCTCCGACGGCATCATCCAGGTCTCCACCGGCGGCGCCGCCTACTTCTCCGGATCCTCGGTCAAGGACATGGTCACCGGTTCGCTCGCGATGGCCGGGTTCGCCCGCGAAGTCGCCAAGAACTACGACGTGACCATCGCTCTGCACACCGACCACTGCCCGAAGGACAAGCTCGAGGGCTTCGTCATGCCGCTGCTCGAGGCCTCGGCCGCCGAGGTGAAGGCCGGGCGCGACCCGATCTTCCACTCGCACATGTGGGACGGCTCCGCCGAGACCCTCGAAGAGAACCTGCGCATCGGCGAGGACCTGCTGGCCCGCACCAAGGCGAACAAGCAGATCCTCGAGGTCGAGATCGGCGTCGTCGGCGGCGAGGAGGACGGCGTCGCCAACGAGATCAACGACAAGCTCTACACCTCGGTCGACGACGGCCTGGCCACCGTCGAGGCCCTGGGCACCGGCGAGAACGGCCGGTACATGACGGCGCTGACCTTCGGCAACGTGCACGGGGTGTACAAGCCGGGCAACGTGAAGCTGCGCCCGGAGATCCTCGAGGAGATCCAGACCGCCGTCGGCCAGAAACTCGGCAAGGACCGTCCGTTCGACCTCGTGTTCCACGGCGGTTCCGGCTCCACCGCTCAGGAGATCGCCGACGCCGTGCGGTACGGCGTCGTGAAGATGAACGTGGACACCGACACCCAGTACGCGTTCACCCGCCCGGTCGCCGCGCACATGTTCCAGAACTACGACGGCGTCCTGAAGGTCGACGGCGAGGTCGGCAACAAGAAGCAGTACGACCCGCGCGTGTGGGGCGCCAAGGCCGAGGAGGCCATGGCCGACCGCGTCCGCCAGGCGTGCGAGGCCCTCAACTCGGCCGGCAAGTCGATCCGTTGATCGGTGTGGGCGGCGCCGAGGGCCTCGTCGGCGGGGCCTGGGGCACGCACATCGTGGCGGACGATGAGCTGGACGGGATCTCGCAGGTCGGCGACCTGGCAGAGATGGCCTGGGTCGGCGACGTGGCGATCATCGCGGTCCTCGCGTTCACGGCGATCGCGATCGTGATGATCGTCTTCGGCGCGCGGGCGCTGTCCGGGCGTCGGCGCCTCAAGCAGGTCGAGGCAGAGCGGGACGAGGCCACGCGCCGCGCCGACGCGCTGCAGGTGCGCGTCGACCAGCTCGAACGGCGCCTGGACCGGCGCGCCGACCGGCAGCTCGCGGCCGAAGAGTTCGACCGGGAACTGAACGGCTGACCGGCGCGACGCTGGCGGGCTGACGGAACACGAAGGGCGGCCCCCGATCGGGGACCGCCCTTCTGCGTGACTCAGGAGTGTGCTCGGCTCACTCGGAGCCGGACTCCTCGGCATCTTCCGACGGGCGCGGCGGCATGCCGGGCGCGACCGGGCCGGGGGCTCCCTCGGGGCGATCGAGCATCGACTGGTCGTTGAGGTCGTCCGGATCCGACTTGCCCGCGGGGACCTTCTTGGCCTCCTCGAGGGTCTTCTCGTCCATCTGGTAGTCCATGAACACCGGCGACGAGGTGCTGATGACCTCGCGCACCTTCTTCGGGTCCTTCAGCATCGTGTCGGCCAGGTGGTCGCGGGCCTCGGTGACGATCGTCGTGCTGTCCTTGACCGGCGAGTTCTTCACCGACTCCAGGCCTTCGTTGGCGTCTCCGTAGCCCTCCATCGCGCCGAGAGTGATCAGGACCATCTGGGTGCCCTCGTCGTTGCACTGCCAGGCGGTGCGCTGCGGCAGCAGCGGGGCGCCGTCCTGACCACCGATCATGCCGGGGCGCAGCAGTGCCATGAGCCCCTTGCCGGTCTTCGGGTCCCACGAGTACTCGTCGGCCTCGACCGGGGCCTCTTCCGAGCACCAGTCGAGCTTCTTGCCGTCGCGGTTGTGCTGGTAGGTCACCATCGCGCTCGGCATCCCGGGGGCACGGTCCTGAAAGGTGCTGTACGAGCACGACATGAACTCGTGGCTGACGTCGCGCGAGGCGAACAGCTGGGTGATCTCGAGCGAGTTCGCGTTCGGGATGTGGGTGGCGATCGCGTCGAGGGTGCCCTGGTCGAGGACGTCGGTGGAGCAGTCCTGCACGGAGACCGTGTCGTTGCGGCTCGAGGCGATACGCACCCAGTTCCCGTCAGCGGCGCCGTCCTTCACGCCCGGGCCCTTCGTCTCGAGGGCCTCACGCGGCTGCGGGCGCCGGGAGCCCTCGGAGGACTGGGCGGCGAACGACTCGGCGGCGACGGAGGCGGCAGACTCCTGCGGGTCCTGCGGCTCGTCCGAGGACGTCTGCGCGGAGCTCGACGACGGGGCGGCGGACGCCTGGCCCTCGCCCCCGTCCTCGCCCGATCCGGCGCACCCGGAGAGCACGAGGGCCAGCGCGGCCATGCCGACGGGCAGGGCGTGCAGCCGGCGCGCGGCGTTCGGGGTGGGGGCCATGGGCAAGCTCCTTTGAGGGGGTCGTGACCGCGCGCGCTGGGACGCGCGCAGGTTTCCACGGTACCGGAGAGACCTGAGCGGACACTGGCGCCGACGTGCAAGAGTGATCTGTTTCAACCCCGGATGGCCCCGGTGCCGGGCGATGCCGTGGTCGGGCCCGTCGCTAGACTGCCAAAGGCATGCCGGGCCCGTCGACGCGAGACCCAGGCGGCATGGCTGCGCCGTCGACCCGGCACGGCGCGGACGATCCGGAACAATAGATCCGGAACACTATGCGAAGGAGCACGACGATGGCTGAGTCCCTGATCGGCAAGAACCTGATGGAGCCCGCTCCGACCCTGCTGCCGGAGGAGCCTGAGGTGCAGGCCCGCCTCGACGCCGGCGATCTGCCGGAGGACGTCGTGCCGGTGGCCCCCGAGTCGTCGCTCGTGTGGGCGCTCATGGCCGAAGACGCGTGGAAGGAGGGCCGCACGGTCGACTCCTACGCCTACGCCCGCGTCGGCTACCACCGCGGCCTGGACGCGCTGCGCAAGGCGGGCTGGCGCGGCGCGGGGCCCGTCCCGTACGCGCACGAGCCGAACCGCGGCTTCCTGCGGGCCCTGTACGCTCTGGGCCGGGCGGCGGCGGGCATCGGCGAGTCCGATGAGGTCCAGCGCATCCGCACGTTCCTGGACGACTCCGACCCGACGGCCGCCGCGGCCATCGAGGCCTCGCAGGGCTGAGCGCCCCGCACGACGGGCGACGCGGTCGGAGCGGCGAGCATGGCGAAGCTGTACTTCCGGTACGGGGCCATGAACTCCGGCAAGTCCACGGGGTTGCTGCAGGCCGCGTTCAACTACGAGGAGCGCGGCCAGCGGGTGCTGCTGGCCAAGCCCGAGCTGGACACCAAGGGGGAGCGCCAGATCCTGTCCCGGCTGGGGGTGAGCCGCGAGGTCGACTTCCTCGTACCCGCGGGCGCGGACGTCGTCGCCCTGTTCCGGCGGCATGCGTCGGGGGACGACCCGGACGCCCTCGTCGGGCACGTCGACGCCCCATCCGTGGCGTGCCTGCTGGTGGACGAGGCGCAGTTCCTGGAGCCGGAGCAGGTGGACGGTCTGCTGAGGATCGCAGTGGAGGAGGGGGTGCCGGTGCTGGCCTACGGGATCCGGACGGACTTCCGCACGCGGTCGTTCCCCGGGTCGGCGCGGCTGCTGGAGCTGGCGCACACCCTCGAGGAGCTCAAGACGATCTGCCGGTGCGGACGCAAGGCCGTGTTCAACACGCGCAAGGTCGTGGACCCGGTGACGCGGACCGAGCGGTTCGTGTTCGACGGCGACCAGGTGGCGATCGACGGCGTCGAGGTGACCTACGAGTCGCTGTGCGCGGCGTGCTACCTCGAGGAGTCCGACGGCCGGCTGGGCTGAGTGTCGGCCGAGTCGGTGCGGGCGGTGGGCGTGGCCACAGGGGTCGCGGTGCCGTCGGCGCGAGCCTTTCTTTCGGCCTCGACGTCGTATTTCCCGGCGTCGGCATCGCTGCCGGCGTAGCCGGGGTCGAGGGGTGAGCGGGCCATCTGGTGACCTTCGGGGTTTTTCTGACACGGGGAGGTCATGGTGATGGCGACGTAGTTCTCGCCATATTCATCCGTGTGCGAGACGCGCAAGCGATACCCCCCCTCGTGTGATGTGGCTTGAAGCAACGTCCGGAAAGGTTCGCCCGTGACCCCCTGACTGGTGAGTTCTCCATGCCAATTGTTGCCTAACAACGCGCTAGCGAGGTCGCGGGCCATCTCGTCGGCTTGTTCGTCGGATTCGACGTCGAGCGAGGTGTAGGCCTCCCACTGGGTGACCTTCGCCTGAGCCTCAGGGTCGGCGTTGGTCGTGCAGCCGACTTCGGCGAGGCGTTCGATTCGGCGTGTTCCCAGGGCGTCGGCGGCGGCGGTGACCTGCTCTTCGAGGAAATTTCGCGAGTCATTGGATTCACTCATGCGTTCTTCTGTCGTTGAGTTAACTGCTTCCTTTGGTGACTCACTTGGGGGTGATTCAATTCCACATGACGCTGTCATCAAGGCGAGGGAGGCGAGTGGGGTGTAGAATAATGCCCGCATTAGATATTTCATTCTATATTCACTCTATCCAGGTGCTTAGCGGGGAGAGATCCGTGCCTGTGATACCCACAGTGTCGGCATGAAGGTCAGGCAGAACATCGACAGGTGGAATGCTCACGTCAGCTCGAGCGTTTCGGACACGCGGGCGGTGCTGGCCTCGGCACCGTGCGCGGCTGTCCTCCATCGATTCGCCAGCCGTCAGGCTGCCGGCGCGTGCTTCACGGACGTCCCATGGGACGATCTCGACCCGGACTACAGCTCATCCTCTCTCCCCGCCCTCCCGCAGGCCGCAGGGTGCTCCACTTTCCAGGTTTGGGGTCACATTACCGTTGCCCACGATCTCGGGCCGGGTCAAAGGTCCCGAGGTGCTCCAGCCGTGTTCGTGGCCGCGCAGATGTCGGTCCGCTGCGCGGGCAAGCGGCATTCACGCCCGATGTCATGCCGACGGGCGCTCTGACCTCGGCATGATGGACCCATGCCCTCTCCTGTGTCGACGTCGTCGCCCGGACCGCGCACCCTCATCGTCATGCGCCACGCCAAGTCCGACTGGTCCGTCCCCGTCGAGGACCGCCTGCGCCCGCTGAACAGGCGAGGCCGCCGCCAGGCCGCGGAGGCTGGAGGCTGGCTCGCCGCGCACGCTGGGCAGATCGGCCTCGCCGTCGTCTCCCCGGCGGTGCGCGCCGCCGACGCGTGGCGTCTGGCTGCCGCCGAACTGCCCGCGCCGCCGCCCGAGCGCGTCGATGAGCGCGCCTACACCGACGACGGCGAGGATCTGCTCGCGATCGTCCGGGGGCTGGATTGGGCGGCGACCGAGGGTGGCGTCGGGCGGGGAGGCGCCGTCGTGCTGGTCAGTCACAGTCCCGCTTGCGCGGAGCTGGTCGAACTGCTCACGGGCGAGGTGATCGAGATGAAGACCTCCGGGCTCGCCGTTCTGGAGCTCGAGCCGGACGGGCCGGCGCGTGGCCGGCTCGTGACGAGCGGGCGCCCGCCGACCGCCCCTTACTGAACACCGTTCAGGAACTCTGTTAGGGTGCTGGCCATCACACGCGCCGCACCCCACGTCGGCGCGTCCGCTCACGACAGGACGAGGCCCGCCATGACCGCCACCCAGGACGCTCCGCACACCAGCCCGCAGCCCGCCGCGCCGGCCGCACCGCTCGACGTCGAGGCGCTCGTCGACCGCATTGACGCGGGCCACCGCCTCACCGCAGACGAGGCCGTCGCCGTCCTGGGCGCCCCGGACGCGGACACCTTTCGCATCGTCGCCGCCGCCTCCCGCCTGCGGGAGAAGCACTTCGGACGCACCGTGAAGGTCAACTACCTCGTCTCCCTCAAGACCGGCCTGTGCCCCGAGAACTGCACCTACTGCTCCCAGCGCCTCGGCACCGCCGCCGAGATCCTGAAGTACACCTGGCTCAAGCCCGAGGAGGCCGTGAAGCAGGCGAGCATGGGCATCGCCGGCGGCGCCTCCCGCGTGTGCATGGTCGCCTCCGGCACCGGCCCCACGGATCGCGACGTCGACCGCGTGACCGGCATGATCGACCAGCTCAAGGAGCAGCACCCCGACGTCGAGGTCTGCGCGTGCCTGGGCGAGCTCAAGGACGGCCAGGCGGAGAAGCTCAAGGCCGCCGGCGTGGACGCCTACAACCACAACATCAACACGGCCGAGTCCCACTACGAGTCCATCTGCACCTCGCACACCTACCAGAGTCGCGTGGACACAGTGCAGCGCGCCGGTGCAGCCGGCCTGTCCTCCTGCTCCGGCCTGATCGCCGGCATGGGCGAATCCGACGAGCAGCTCGTGGAGGCCGTGTTCGCGCTGCGGGACCTGGACTCGGACTCGATCCCGGTGAACTTCCTCATGCCCTTCGACGGCACCCCGCTCGAGGGCCACTGGGAGCTCACCCCGCTGCAGTGCTTGCGGATCCTGGCCATGGTGCGCCTGGCCTGCCCGGACAAGGAGCTGCGGATCGCCGGCGGCCGCGAGATGCACCTGCGCTCCCTGCAGTCCGTGGGCCTGCAGGTGGCCAACTCGATCTTCCTGGGCGACTACCTCACCTCCGAGGGCCAGGACGCCGAGGCAGACCTGCAGATGATCGCCGACGCCGGCTACACGGTGCTCGGCGCGGAGAAGCGTGAGCAGGCCGCCGACAGCGGGGCCGAGCCGGGCGGCTGCTGCGGCGGTTCGACGGCCGCCTGCGGCGACGCCGCGGATGAGGCCGGCGTTGACGCCTCAGCCGAGGGGCGTGCTTCGGCCACGAAGCCCGAGCTGCGCCGTCGCGGCGCCGGCACCGCCGAGCCGGCCAACGCCTGAGCGCCACCGTGTCCACCGCCCCGCTCCCCGCTGCGCACTCTCGCGCCGGATCTGCCTCCGTCGGCACCCTGCTCGACCGCGACGCCGCACACCTGTGGCACCCCTACGGGGCCGCCGGCGCCCGACAGCTCTACACGGTGACCGGGGCCCGCGGCGTCCGCCTCGACCTGACCGGCCCCGACGGCGACCGCCACGTGGCGATCGACGCGATGGCCTCGTGGTGGTCCGTCGTCCACGGGCACGGCCACCCGGCGCTCGTCGACGCCCTCACCCGGCAGGCGCAGGCATTCCCGCACGTCATGTTCGGCGGGCTCACCCACGCACCCGCCGTCGAGCTGGCCGAGCGACTCCTCGCCCACACCCCCGATGCGCTCGAACACGTCTTTCTTGCGGACTCGGGGTCGGTGTCCGTCGAGGTGGCCCTCAAGCTCGCCCTGCAGTTCCAGGCGACCCTCGGGCGCACCGGCCGACGGCAGTTCCTGACGGTGCGCGGCGGCTACCACGGGGACACCGCCGCGCCGATGGGCGTGTGCGACCCGGTCGACGGCATGCACGCCGCGTTCACCTCGCTCGTCGCCCAGCATCTGTTCCTGCCGCGTCCGCCCGCCGCGCGGTGGGTTCTGGACGCCGATACGTCCGCTGGCCGGTGGGAGGCCGACGAGGCCGCGCTGACCGCGTGGGAGGAGCAGGCCCGGGCGTTCGCGGCCGAGCACGCCGACGAGGTCGCCGGAGTGATCCTCGAGCCCGTCCTGCAGGGCGCCGGCGGCATGTACGCCTACCACCCGCGCTGCCTGCGCCTGCTGCGGCAGCTGTGCGATGAGCACGGCTGGCTGCTGATCGCCGACGAGATCGCCACCGGATTCGGCCGCACCGGCCGCTGGCTGGCCTGCGACTGGGCCGAGGTCGTCCCCGACGTGCTGTGCCTCGGCAAGGCCCTGACCGGCGGCACCATGACCGGCGCCGCCATGCTGTGCACCGCCGAGGTCGCTCGGACCGTCTCCCGCACCGACCACGGCATGCCCGGCGCCCTGCTGCACGGGCCCACGTTCATGGGCAACCCGCTCATGTGCGCCGTCGCCTCCGCGTCCCTGGATCTGCTCACCGACCCCGCGACCGGCTGGCACACGCAGGTGCCGCGCATCGAGGCCGGGCTGCGCGCCGGGCTCACGGTGGCCGCCGAACTGCCGGCCGTGCGCGAGGTGCGCGTGCTCGGGGCCGTCGGCGTCGTCGAGCTGGACCGCCCCGTCGACGTCGAGCCGATCACCCGGGCCGCCGTCGCCCGCGGCGCATGGGTGCGCCCGTTCCGGAGCCTGGTCTACGTGATGCCGCCCTACGTCAGCACCGACGAGGACGTCGCGACGATCTGCGCCGCCGTGACCGGGGCGATCGCGGAGGTGTACGGATGACCGGCACCTGGGACGCCTGGCTCGACACCCGCGCCCGCGTCCGAGAGCGGCGGGGCCTGACGCGTACGGCAGGCCCCGCCCCCGGTGCGCCGCAGCCATCGGCTGCCCCGATCGACCTCGCCTCCAACGACTACCTCGGCCTCGCCCGGCACCCCCGCGTCCGGGAGGCGGCGGCGCGGGCCGCCGTCGACCACGGCGTGGGTGCCGGAGCCTCGCGCGTCGTGACCGGCACCCACCCCCTGCACGTGGAGCTCGAACGGGAGGTCGCCGCGCTGGCCGGGGCCTCCATCGCCCTGGTGTTCTCCTCCGGCTACACCGCGAACCTCGGCGTGCTCGGGGCCATCGGCGGGCCCCGCAGCGCCGTCGTGCTGGACGAGCACGCCCACGCCTCCCTGCGGGACGGTGCCGCGCTCTCCGGCGCCGAGGTCCACGAGGCGCCGCACGGCCACCTGCCCGCCCTCGGCGAGCAGCTCACCCGACTGCGCGCCGCGGACCCCGGCAGACGCCTGGCCGTCGTGGTGGAGTCCGTGTACTCCGTGCTCGGCGACGCCGCGGATCTGCGCGCGCTCGGTGACCTCTGCGCCGAGCACGACGCGCTGCTCGTGGTGGACGAGGCCCACAGCCTCGGCACCGTGCCTGAGGGCTCCTGCGCCGCGGCGGCCGGACTCTGGCGCGCCGAGCACCCCGGGGGCGGCACCACTGCGCCCGTGATCCTGACCGCCACCCTCTCCAAGGCGCTCGGCGCCCAGGGCGGAGTCGCGCTCTTCGGCGGAGATCCGACCCGTGCCGCCGCGTGGCGGAGCCATGTGCTCAACACCGCCCGTGCGTTCCTGTTCGACACCGCCCTGGCCCTGCCGACTGCTGCCGCCGCGGCGGAGGCCTGCCGGCTGGCCGCCACCGGGGAGCCGGCCGCCCGCCTGACCAGGCGTCGTGCCCTGGCCGAGCAGACCCTCCTGCGCCGCTCCGGCCTGGCCCCGCACGTGGAGATCGGGGCCGGGGCGGTGCACGCGGTGCGGATGCCCAGTCCCCAGGCCGCCGTCGCCGCCGCGGCGGCGCTCGCGGAGGACGGGGTGCACGTGGCCTGCTTTCGCCCGCCCTCGGTGCCCGATGGTGTCGCCCGGCTCCGGCTGAGCGTGCACGCGGACCACGGTGAGCAGCGTCTGCGCGGTGCCCTCGAGCAGATCGCCTCCCGCGCCGAGGCCGCCTGGGGTGCCGCCACCGGCCCCGGAGCGTGCCCGTTCGCCCATGGCGACCCGCGCCCGGCCGAGGTGCGCGGCGACCACCTCCTGGTGGACGCGCCCGAGCAGGTGCGCGCCGTGCTCGCCGACCCGGACGCGTTCTCCTCGGCCAATGCGCTCACCGTGGCCCGGCCGCTCTGCGGGCCGGCGCAGCGTGTGCTGGCCGCCGCTCGCTTCCGGCTTCCCCCGGTGCTGGCCTCCGCCGGCGGGGAGCAGCACCGGTACGTGCGGCGCGTCGTCACGCCCTTTTTCTCCCCCGCGAAGGTGCGGGCCCAGCGGGAGGCGATCCGCGATCTCGCCGGCACCGAGCTCGATCGTGCGCTCGCCGTCGCCTCGCCGGGGGAGCCGATCGACCTGGCCGCCACCGTGGCCGCCGCGGTCCCGGCGCGGATCATGTCCGCGCTGACCGGCGTGCCGAACCCGGACGAGGAACTGCTGCACCGGTGGAGCGCTGATTCGCTTGAGCTGTTCTGGGGGTGGCCCGACGACGATCGCCAGCTCAGGCTCGCCCGGTCCGCGGCCGATTTCCATCGGTGGCTGCGCACCCGCGTGGCCGAGTCCGCCGGCAGCGACGACCTGTTCGGGGCCCTGGCCGCCGCGGGGGTGGACGACGAGCGGATCGTCTCGCTCGGCTACTTCCTGGTGATCGCGGGCCAGGAGACCACCCGCATGCTGATCGCCACCGCCCTCGACGCCGCCCTGCGGGACCGTGCGACGTGGACCGCGCTCGCGGGCGATGACGAGGCAGCCGGACTCGCCGCCGGCGAGGCGCTGGTGGGCGAGACCCTGCGGGCCCGGTCCTCGGTGCCGACGTGGCGCCGCGTGGCCACCCGGGACACCGAGATGGGCGGGCACCCCGTGGCCGCGGGAGAGGAGCTCGTGCTGCGGCTCTCCGGTGCGGGGCATCCGGACCACCGGCTGGCGTTCGGCCACGGTCTGCACCGCTGCCTGGGCGCCGGGCTCGCGGAGCTGGAGACCGCCCTGGTGGTGCGGGAGGTTGCGCGGCGGCTGCCCGAAGCCGAGCTCACCGGGCCCGAGCCGCCGTGGCTGACCCTGCTGTCCTTCCAAGCGCCGCGGCACGTGCTCGTGCGGCCGAGGAGCCCGAGGGTGCGGCGGTGCGCCGAGGCGGAGACGAACACGGCGGCGAACGCGGAGAGGAGCAGTGCATGAGCGCGCGGATCCAGGTGATCACCGGCACGGACACGGACGTCGGCAAGACGTGGGCCACGGCCGCGTCCGCCGCCCAGGCGCTGGCGGCGGGGGAGCGGGTGCACGTGGACAAGCCCGCGCAGACGGGGGTGCAGCCCGGTGAGGACGGGGACGTCGACGTCGTGCGTGGACTCGTGGCGGACGCGGTGCGGGCCGGCCGGCTGGCGGGGGAGGTCTGCGAGAGGCTGACCGTCTCCGAGGGGGCGCGGCTCGGGCCGGCCATGGCCCCCGTGGACGCGGTCGCGCAGAGCGCCGAGGCGGGAGAGCGGGCCCCGGCCCTGCCGGCCCTGCGCGAGCAGCTCGACCGGTGGGTGGGCTTGGCCTCGGACACGGACCTGCTGCTGATCGAGGGGGCCGGCGGCATCACGGTGGACTGGACGTCCCAGGGCGAGGGGCCCGTGGACGCGGTGCTCGCCCTGCGGCGGGCGGGGTACGCGGCGGAGCTGGTCGTCGTCGCCCGTCCCGGGCTGGGCACCCAGAACCACACGCGCCTGACGGTCGAGCACGCGGCGGGGCGCGGCGTCGTCCCCGGGCGGATCGTGGTGAGTGGTGTGGCGGAGGAGCCGGATGCCGTTGAGCGGGCGAATCTGAGGTTCCTGGCGCGGCTGGCCGAGGCGCACGGGGCGCGGTTCGAGACGGTGCCGTGGGGTGGGACGGCGATGCGGCGCGGGTGAGCGGTCGGTCGAGTTGCCGCTGCGGTCAGGCGGGTGGGCGGTATACGGCGTTGCTGTCATACAGGCGGGCGGTATGACGTCCGATTAGGGCCCCATTCCGCCCTCTGGCATGACCGCAGTGCATTGGACCGCCCTCTGGCGGGGCCGATCACGCCGCGATCACAGCGACACCAGCAGCAGCGTCCCCGCGAACACCGCGCCGCTGACGAGCAGCACGACTGTCGTGTAGCCGAGGATCTCGCGCATCTTCAGACCGGCGATGGCCAAAAGGGGAATCGCCCAGAACGGTTGGATCATGTTCGTCCACTGATCACCGTAGGACATCGCCATGATCGTGACGGCTGGGTCGACGCCCAGCTCCGCGCCGGCCGACAGCATGATCGGTCCCTGCACCGCGAACTGGCCTCCGCCCGAGGGGACGAAGAAGATCACGATGCCGGCGGAGAGGAAGGCCAGCACGCCGAACGTGGTGGGGGTGGCGACGCTCGCCAGAGCATCGGAGAAGACCTCGATCAGGCCGGAGGTGGTCATCATGCCCAGGATGCCGGCGTACAGAGGGAACTGGAGCAGGATCTCCCCGACGTTCGAGGCAGCGTGGGAGGTGAGCTGGATGAGTTCGTGGGCGTTGCGTACGAGCACCAGGATGAGTGCGAGGAACGACCAGTTGACGATGTCGAGGGTGAGGGTGCCTCCACGAGCGAAGTGCAACGCAAGATATGCGATGAGTGTGACGCCCACGAGAAGTGTCGGTACCCGGCTCGCGTCGAGTCGGTCGGCCGGAGTTTCGCGTGGTGGGTCGGTCAGGAACGAGTCCTCGCGCGCGTCGATGGTGAGCTCGATAATGCGGTCCTGGCCCCGCGGGGCGACGAGGAACAGGGCGACCGCGATCGAGACGACGGTGACGACGGTGGCCGTCAGGTTCCACCAAGAGAAGGTCGTCGCCGTGATGGGAAGAGTCCGACCGCCGAGGGGCTCGGCCAGGAATGAGCCCGGCGTGGCCGCGGTCAATGGGCCGGAACCTGAGTACCCCATGTGCCACACGACGAAACCGGCGAACCCGCAGGCTACGAGCAGCGGAAAGTGCAGGCAGACGCCTCGGTGACGGGCCTGCGCCGCCACCTCTCGTGCTAGCAGGCCTCCGACCACGAGGCCGAGGCCCCAAGTGACGAGTGAAGCGAGTGCCGCGATGACGAAAACGAACACATAGGCCTGGCCTGCTGAGCGCGGAATTTGGCCGAGGCGCGCGAGTAGAGCTCGCATCGGTCTTGTGTTCGCCAGGATGTGCCCGAGCATCAGCACGAGCGCCATCTGCGTCATGAACTCCAACAGGCCGGACAGTCCGTTGCCCCACCCGAGCAGGACGTCGCCCGGAGCGGTCGGAGTCAACGCGAGGGTGAGCCCGGCGACGATGAACGTCAGGACGATGGAGAACAGCAGCGATGACGGGATGAACCGCTCCATCACGGTGTTCACGGGGCGCATTGCGCGAGAGAACACTGTGCCCGCAGGGTGCGGTTGCTGCTGGCGGGGCGCCGAATGCGCCTCGGCGGACTGCGTCGTGGTGGGCATGCAGGCTCCTCGCGTCGTCCAGTGTGGGCTGAGTGCGGGTGATGCGGGCACTCTAAGCCATAAAGTGTTTCAGATCACACGTACGCCCGAGTCGGGGGGCGGTCATGCCCGGGCAGACTTTGTCTGTGCCGTCATGCAGGCGGGCGCTCAGCGGCGCTGTGGTGACATCAATGGGCGGCATGACGCCAGAAACAGGCTCCATACCGCCCTCTGGCGTGACCGGTCTTGTCCCGACCCCCAGCGCTCCATCGCGCACCTCCGCTGGTAGAATCCGGGCGTATCTGCCCACGAGCCAGAGGTGAAGTGAACAATGCCAGCGATCGCGATCGTCGGGGCCCAGTGGGGCGATGAGGGCAAGGGCAAGGCCACGGACCTGCTGGGCGGGCGCGTGGACTACGTCGTCAAGCCCAACGGCGGCAACAACGCCGGGCACACCGTGGTCGTGAACGGCGAGAAGTTCGAGCTGAAGCTCCTTCCCGCCGGCATCCTCTCCCCGAACGCGACGCCCGTCATCGGCAACGGCGTGGTTGTGAACCTGGAGGCGCTGTTCGAGGAGATCGACGGGCTTGAGGCGCGCGGCCACTCGTGCGCGCACTTGAAGATCTCGGCCAACGCTCACCTCGTGGCGCCGTACCACCAGACGATGGACAAGGTGACTGAGCGGTTCCTCGGCAAGCGGGCGATCGGCACGACCGGCCGCGGCATCGGCCCCACCTACATGGACAAGGTCGCCCGCCTGGGCATCCGTGTGCAGGACATCTTCGACGAGTCGATCCTGCGCCAGAAGATCGAGGGCGCCCTGCGGCAGAAGAACGAGCTGCTGGTCAAGCTCTACAACCGTCGCGCCGTCACCGTCGACGAGATCGCCGAGTACTTCCTGGGCTACGCCGAGCGCCTGCGCCCGATGGTCGTCGACACCACGAACCTGCTGAACGACGCTCTCGACGAGGACAAGGTCGTGCTGCTCGAGGGCGGCCAGGCCACCTACCTGGACGTCGACCACGGCACCTACCCGTTCGTCACCTCATCGAACCCGACGGCCGGCGGCGCCTCGGTCGGTGCGGGCATCGGCCCCACCCGGTTCTCGCGGACAATCGGCATCGTCAAGGCCTACACCACGCGCGTGGGCGCCGGCCCGTTCCCGACCGAGCTGTTCGACGACATGGGCGAGCAGCTGCGCACCACCGGCGGCGAGTTCGGCGTGAACACGGGCCGGCCGCGCCGCACCGGCTGGTACGACGCCGTCATGGCGCACTACGCCGCGCGGATCAATGGGTTCACGGACTACTTCCTTACGAAGCTGGACGTGCTCACCGGCATCGAGAAGATCCCCGTGTGCGTGGCCTATGAGGTCGACGGGGTGTGGCACGACCGCATGCCCATGACGCAGACAGAGTTCCACCATGCCAAGCCCGTGTTCGAGCACTTTGACGGCTGGACCGAGGACATTTCGGGCGCCCGGACCCTCGAGGACCTGCCGGAGAACGCGCGCGAGTACGTGCTTGCGCTCGAGCGGCTCTCGGGCTGCCGCATCTCGGCGATCGGCGTGGGCCCGGGCCGCGACCAGGTGGTCCAGGTGCGGGACCTCATTGAGGAAGGCTGAGGCTCCGGGCGAGCGCCGGGCCACCGTCTGCCTCTCCCGTTGCGTGGTCACTTTCGGCCGCTATTCGCCCGGGTTAACGGCAGAAAGTGACCACGCAGCGGGAGGGAGGGGGCGGGGGAGAGATTGCTGAACCAGCCCGGCGGAGACCGCGGCCCCCCGCCTCACGCGCTGAGCTCGAGCTCCTCGAGCGCCTTGAACGAGCTCTGGTGGAACACCATCCCCCTGGCGCCGGGCGTCGACGACGTGTCCAGCACCTCGAGCAGCACCACGTCGTGGTCTCCGGCCGGCGTCACCGCGTGCACGCGGGTCCGCAGCCACAGGGGAGACCCGGCCAGGTGCAGAGCCCCGTCGGCGTCGGCCGACCAGTCGACCCCGTCGAATCGGCTAGCCCGGTCCTTCGATGCGAGCTGACGGCAGAGGCTGAACTGGTCGCGGCCGAGCACGCTCACCCCGAGCGTCCGCGCGCCCCGCAGCAGCGGCCACGTCTGCGAGGTGTGCTGTACCGCGAAGCTCACGAGCGGCGGCTCGAGGGACACCCCGACGGTGAACGTCGAGGCGACGAGCACCTGCGGCGCCCCGTCGACGAGCGCGCCGATCGCGACGACCGACTGCGGCACGTGAGAGTAGGCCTCGCGCAGCTGGGCGGGGGCAAGGGTCATGGGTGAATCACTCCTCCATCGCTCCTGGCGGAAGCACCGATTCCGTCCGCAGAATTCCCGCGCGGAGTGGTTGCTGCGGCGTCATCGAGCCAGGTCTCTCGGCCGCTCTGGATGGTTGTCGGCACCGACCCTACAACGACGGATCGGCCGTCGCGCCAGTCGGCGAGGGTATTCTTTCGGCATGTGACACGGGCGCGGCTGCCGGCCGTCGGCCCGGGCGTCAGCGGTCGAGCTGCTGACGGCGCGAGCTGATCACGCCCGTCACGAACCCCGCCAGGTGCAGGCCGCCGTGGAAGCGGGCGTGCTCGATCTTCACACACCGGTCCATGACGAACTGCAGCCCGAGCTCGCGGGCTCGCCGCGCGGCGGCGTCGCTGCGGATGCCCAGCTGCAGCCACACCGTCCGCGCGCCGACGCGGTGCGCGTCCTCGACGATGTCCGGCGCGTCCGAGGCCTTCCGGAACACCTCTACGAGGTCCGGGGGCGTGGGCAGGTCGTCCAGGCTCGCGTGCACGGGCCGACCGAGGATCGTCTTGCCGGCCTCGGCGAGCACCGGATTGACGAAGTGGACGTCGAACGTGGTGGAGCTCAGCAGGTAGGTGGCGACGAAGTAGGACGCGCGCTCGGGTTTGTCCGAGGCGCCGACGAGCGCGATGCTGCGGGTGTCGCGTAGGACCGCCAGGCGCTGGGCGGCCGTCGGCTCGGAACCAGCCGGCTCGGTGTGTGCGGCGGGAGCGGGGGCGGAGGCGGCGTCGGCGGGCGCGTGGGCCTGCGCAGTGCCGACGGGGCCGTCCGTCACGGGCTGGTGCGGGTCGATGCTGCAGGTGCTCATGCTCGTTCCTGTCCGGTCGCGGCGGTCAGGGCCTGGTCCAGGTCCCACAGGATGTCCTCGACGTCCTCGATCCCCACCGAGATGCGCACCAGGTCCGCGGGGACGCCGCCCGCGGCGAGCTGCTCGGCGGTGAGCTGCTGGTGCGTCGTCGAGGCGGGGTGCAGCACGAGCGTCTTCGCGTCGCCGATGTTGGCCAGATGGCTGGCCAACCGCAGATTCGCGATGAACCGAGCCGCAGCCTCGCGGCCGCCGCCGTCGTCACTCTCGCCCGGGGTGACGCCGAAGCTGAACACCGAGCCGACGCCGTTCGGCAGCAGCTCCTGCGCGCGGGCGTGGTGCGGGTGGTCGGGCAGGCCGGCGTAGCGGACCCAGGCCACGCGCGGGTCCTCGGCCAGCCACTGCGCCACGGTCTGCGCGTTGGCCAGGTGGGCGTCCATGCGCTGGGCGAGGGTCTCGACGCCGATCATCAGCTGGAACGCCGACTGCGGGGCCAGGGACGGGCCGACGTCGCGCAGCTGCTCCGAGCGCAGCTTGGTGAGGAAGCCGTACTCGCCGAAGTTCCCCCACCAGGAGACGCCCCCGTAGGAGGGGACCGGCTCAGTCATGGACGGGAACTTCCCGTTGTCCCACGGGAACCGGCCGGACTCCACGACGACGCCGCCGAGCGTGGTGCCGTGCCCGCCGAGGAACTTGGTGGCCGAGTGGATCACGATGTCCGCGCCGTGCTCGATCGGGCGGATCAGGTACGGGGGCGTGAGCGTGGCGTCGACCACGAGGGGCACCCCGTGGCGGTGGGCCGCGTCGGCCAGGCCAGGCAGGTCCACGACGTCCCCGGAGGGGTTCGCGACGATCTCGGTGTAGACGGCCTTGGTCTCGGGGCGGATCGCGGCCTCGAAGTCGGCGGCCTCGGCGGAGTCCACGAAGGTGGTCTCCACGCCGAAGCGGCGGAGGGAGACGTCCAGCTGGGTGATAGTGCCGCCGTAGAGCTTGGCGGAGGCGACGATGTGGTCGCCGGCTCCGGCGAGCGCCGCGAAGGTGATGAACTCGGCGGCCATGCCCGAGGCGGTCGCGACGGCGCCGATGCCGCCCTCCAGTGTGGCGATGCGCTCCTCGAACGCGGCCACCGTGGGGTTGCCGATGCGGCTGTAGATGTTCCCGTACTTCTGCAGGGCGAAGAGGTTCGCGGCGTCGTCGGCGGACTCGAACACGAAGGAGCTGGTCTGGTGGATCGGGACGGCGCGGGAGCCGTGCACGGCATCCGGCACGGCGCCGGCGTGCAGCGCCTTCGTGCGGAATCCGAACTCGTGGTCAGCCACGGGGGTCCTTTCGGGTGGTCGGGGCAGGGGGCAGGTGAGGGGCGTCTGGGACGAATGCGGCGGGGGTGCCGGCGTGGGCGGGTCGCGCCCAGTTTGGGATGCACGCCGGCAGTCGGTCGAAGACCGGGCGGGGTGCAGGTCACGGGGTGTCATGGGGGAGCCGCCGCCACGACCGCCGTGTTCCGGGTCGGCTTAAACACCCTTCCTCCCGCGCCCTCGTTTCCCCCTCCCTCCAGGTCGACTTAGAACAGCCATCGAAAGGTTTAGGCGTCCCATATCAACCCGGAGTTGTGTGTGCGACAGGGGTGCGTCACATATCAACCCGGAGTCGTGTGTGGAGGGGCGGGACGGGAGGCTCCTGCACCGATGTCCGTCCGCGCGCCCTGTCCCCAGACGTTCCGTGCCCGCGCCGGGGCGCGGGCTCTCCGTCTCGAGACTTCACGCACCGTGGGCTCATGCCACGACCACGTCCACTCCCAGACCATCTGCTCGGATCCGCTTTCACCACCGCCGAGCTCACGGCTACCGGGCTGCCGGCAGGCCGCGTCCGTGCGGCGGACCTGGAGCGCGTGTGCCGCGGCGTGCACGTGCCCGTCGGGTGTCACCCGCAGGAGGAGCGGAGCGTCGTCGCCGCGGTCGCGCGCCTGGTCGGCGGGGCCATCTCGCACGTGACCGCGGCCCGGCTGTGGGGCATGCCGTTGCCGTTGCGACTCGAGCAGGACCCCCGCTTGCACCTCAGCGTCGACCGGGCCCGGCGCTCTCACACGTCGGCCCTTCCCGGAGTCATGGTTCACCGGCGGCCTGTGCCGGACGCGGATGTCGTCACCGTCGGTGGGTACCTCGTCACCACGGTCGAACGCACATGGCGTGATGTCGCTGCTCTGCTCCGCCCGCATGAGCTGGAACACTTGGTGGCTGCCGCGGACTGGGCGGTCCAGCCGAGGTGGACGCCATCGGGCCGACGGCCCGCCCTCACGTCGGTCGCGCTCCTGCGCCGTGGGGTGGAACGGTCGCGGCGCTTCGTCGGCCGGGCTATGTGCCGGCAGGCGTTGGGCCTGGCGCGCGTCGGCGCGGACTCGCCGCCTGAGACGTTCGTGCGTCTTGCGCTCGTCGACGCGGGCCTGCCGGAGCCCGATCTTCAGGTGTCGCTCGACCCGGCCGACCCGTGGGCTCCGCGGGTGGACCTCGCCTACCCGCAGTGGCGTCTGGCGATCCAATACGACGGGGCGGCGCACCGAGACGCTGATCAGCAGGCGAGGGACGCCCGTCGGGATGGATACGGGCAAGAGCGCGGGTGGATGACGCTGCGGGTCACATCGGCGGACCGGGCCGACGGGTATGCGCGAGTGATCCGAGCGGTGCGTCGACGGGCGGACGAGTTCATCGTCGCGTGAGTGAGGGTCAGGGGTGCGTCGTGAACTCGCGTCCCGCGCATACTTCCGGGTTGAGTTAGAACGCCCGGGCCGGGCGTCAGGCGTCGTAAGTCAACCCGGAGCGGATGAGTGAGGGGGCGGATGAGGCCTCGGACGGTGCCGGTGCGCTCAGCGGCGCGCAGCCATCACCTCGGCGATCTGCCCGACGCACGGCTCGTTCTGCAGGCTCGTCGTGTCGCCGAGGGGCTCGTCCGTGAACAGCTGGGTCAGCAGGCGCCGCATGATCTTGCCCGAACGGGTCTTGGGCACGTCGGGGACGAAGACCACTTCGGCGGGCTTGGCGACCGGCCCGATCACCCGCCCCACATGCCGCCGCAGCTGCTCCGCGCGCTCGGCGGCGGCCGCGTCGTCGTCGGCCAGCCACCGTTCGTTCGCCACCACGAACGCGATCGCGGCATGTCCCGTCCGCGGGTCCGGCACCGGGCATACCCCCGCCTCGATCACCTCCGGGTGCGCCACGAGGGCGGACTCGATCTCGATGGTGCTTAGCCGGTGCCCGGAGACGTTGATGACGTCGTCGATCCGCCCGAGGATCCACACGTCCCCGTCCTCGTCCCGCTTGGCTCCGTCCCCGGCGAGGAACCATCCCTGGGCGGCGTAGTCCTTCCAGTACGAGTGGAAGAACCGGGTCGGGTCGCCCCACACCGTCCGCGCTGCCGCCGGCGACGTGCGGGTGACCACGATCCGCCCCTGCACGCCCGTGCCGACCGCGTCGCCCTCCTCGTCCACGACGGCGACGTCCACGCCGGGCAGCGGACGAGAAGCGCAGCCGGGCTTGAAGGCCTTATCCGTTGGCCGCGGGGACAGCACGGTCGCGCCGGTCTCCGACTGCCACCACGTGTCCACCATCGGCAGGTCCGGGGTGTCCCGGCCGATCTGGGTGCGCGCCCACGTCCACGCCTGCGGGTTCACCGCTTCGCCCACGGTCCCGATCAGACGGATCGAAGACAGGTCCGGGCCGCCGTGTTCACGGGCGGGGATCCCGTCGGGGTGCCAGCCCATCAGGGAACGGATCAGCGTCGGCGCCGTGTAGTAGCTGGTCACCCCGTACCGTTCGATCACCTCGAAGTGCCGCCCGGGGTGCGGGGCGTTGGGCACGCCCTCGTAGATCACTTGGGTGACGCCGTTGGAGAGCGGCCCGTAGATCTCGTAGGTGTGCGCGGTGACCCATGCCAGGTCCGCGGTGCACCAGTGCACGTCCTTCTCCCGCTGGGCCACGTCGGGATGCGAGAACAGGTAGTCATGCGTCCACGAGGCGGCGGCCAGGTACCCGCCCGTGGTGTGCACGAGCCCCTTCGGGCGCCCGGTCGTCCCTGAGGTGTACATGATGAACAGCGGGTGCTCGGCGTCGAACGCCTGCGCGTCGTGGGTGTCCGGCTGGCGGTCCACGAGGTCGTGCCACCACACGTCTCGGCCGTCGACCCACGGGATGTCCCGGTTCCCCGTGCGCTCGACGACTAGCACGTGCTCGATCGCGTTCTTACCCGCGACGGCCTCGTCCGCGTTCGCCTTGACCGGCACCGCCGTGCCCCGGCGGTGCTGGCCGTCGGTCGTGACCAGCAGCTTCGCGCCCGTGTCCTCCACACGGAACCGCAGCGCGTCCGCGGAGAACCCGCCGAACACGAGCGAGTGCATCGCGCCGATCCGCGCGCAGGCCAGGGTGATCACGATGGTCTCCACGAGCACCGGCAGGTACACGACGACGCGGTCGCCCGGGCCGATGCCGAGCTGCTCGAGCGCGTTGGCGGCCCGGCACACCTCGGCCTGCAGCTGGGCGTAGGTCACGGCCCGGCGGTCCCCGGGCTCGCCCTCGAAGTAGAGAGCCACCTTCTCGCCGCGGCCGGCGGTCACGTGCCGGTCCACGCAGTTCACGGCGGCATTGAGCCGACCGTCGGCGTACCAGCGCATCCGTGGACCGTGTTCGGCGGCGGGGTCGAGGGGCTGCAGGTCGTGCACCCGGGTGAATTTGCGCTCCCACGTGAGGCGGCGCCCCACGGCCTCCCAGAACGCGAGCCGGTCGGCTTCGGAGACCGGGCCACGGTCGGGATCGGCGGCGTCGACGATCCGCTGCGGCAGCGGGCCGGGCGGGTCGGACGGGTCGGGCAGGACGGCGGAGGGGGCAGAGGCGGTCATCGCGGGAGTGCCTTTCCGACGGGGGCGGTTCCGCTGCGAGGCTAAGGAGGGGGCCGCGATCGACGCGCCTGGCCTGTCACAGTTGGTCGTGCAGGCACGGCCGGGGGTGTGGGTGCCGACGGCCGACCTCGCTGCCTCGTGCCAGAGCGTGGAAAGGGTGTGCCAGAGTAGGGGAATGACTGACTACGCCGCCCTCGCCCACCGCTTCGCCGATGCCTTCGCGGCCGCGGGCCGGGGCGAACGAGCGCGTGAGGCGGGACGGCACCTGCCGTTCGCGGTCCAGAAGGAGCTGGCCGAGGCCGGATTGGGGCTGGTGAGCGTGCCGGCCTCCGTGGGCGGCGACGGTGCCGGGCATGAGACCGTGCTGCGCTTGCTCATGGACCTCGCCGCGCATGACGTGAACACCGCTCATCTGTGGCGCTCACACCTGGTGTTCGTCGCGGCCGTGGACGACCAGCCCGCCACGACTCGATCCCGTTGGCTGACACGTCTGGCCGCCGGGGACTGGGGCGGCTCCGCGCTCGCCGAACGTTCCGGGGCGGCGCCGGGCCGGGCGGCGACCACAGCCACCCGGGATGAGGCCGGCACGTGGGTCGTCGACGGTGAGAAGTACTACGCGACCGGCACGGCGTTCGCGCAGTGGACGATCGTGACGGTGGGCATCGAGGGTGCTGACCTGGTGTCACGCCGGAATTCGAAGCGTGCCGGCGGCGTCGTCCGGGAGCCGGAGAAGGCGGTCGCTGTGGTGCGCGTGCGGCAGCCGCGTGTGCGGATTAAGGACGACTGGGACGGCTTCGGCCAGCGCATGACCGCGACGGGCAGCGTGCTGCTCGACGGAGCCGCCGTCGAAGAGCTGTTCGAGCAGCCGCGCCCGCACGGGCCGGTGCCCGTGTTCGAGGAGGCCTCGCTGCTGGCCCTGCAGGTGGGTGTGGCCCGGGCGGCGCTCGCGGAGGGCATCGAGTTGCTGCGTCGGCGCCGTCGCACGTTCAACACCGGCACCGCGGACCGGCCGCAGGACGACCCGCAGCTGCTCGAGATCGTCGGGCGGATGGCCGGTCAGGTGTCGGCGGCGGAGGAGATGGTGCGTGTGGTCGGCCGGGCCATGGACGCGGCCGCGGCGCAGGAGGAGGACGGGGCCGAGGCGCCGACGGCATGGGACGAGGCGATGGTCGCCGCCTACCGGGCGCAAGCCGTCGTGCCGGACTTCGTGCTGGCCGTCTGCACCCACATCTTCGACACGCTCGGGGCGTCGGCGACGTCCACCGCCCTGCAACTGGACCGACACTGGCGCAACGCCCGCACCATCGCCACGCACGACCCGGCGAGCTTCAAGGTGCGGATCGCCGGTGACCATCTGCTCAACGGAACCGCTCCGATCGCCTACACGTCGGCGGGCGACGTGCCGGAGGCCGGCTGAGGCTCGGCGGGTGGTGCTGCTCTCACGCCCAGCGGTGCAGCGCCCCGCGCTCCAGCAGGCCCAGTGCCCAGTCGGCGAGCTTACCCAGCACGGCCAACAGGATGATCGCCAGGATCAGGCGGTCCGTGCGGCCGTTGTTCTGGGAGTCTGTGAGCAGGAAGCCCAGGCCCATCGAGGAGGCGATCAGCTCGGCGGCCACGAGGAAGAGCCAGGCCTGCGCCAGAGCCAGGCGCAGGCCGGAGAAGACGGCGGGGACGACAGCGGGCAGCTGCACCGTCCGCAGCAGGTCGAGCCCGTGGTAGCCGAAGGCGCGGCCCGCCTCGACGAGCTGCGGGTCCACATGACGCAGGGCTGCGTAGACGGTGGTGAAGACCGGGAAGAAAGCGCCGATCGCGATGAGCGTGACCTTGGAGTCCTCACCGATCTGCATCCACAGGGTCAGCAACGGCACCCAGGCCAGCGAGGGGACGGCACGCAGTGCGCCGATCAGCGGGGTCAGGAGCGCATCGGCCCAGCGGGAGAGGCCGAGAACGGACCCCACGCCCAGTCCGAGTATGGCGCCGACGGCGAAGCCCAGGACGACCCGCTGGGTCGAGATGCCGATGTGATGCCACAGATCACCGCGTTCGAGGAGGTTGCGCCCCGCGCTGAGCACCGCCCCGGGGGAGGGCAGCTGCACGGGGGTGAGCAGGCCCGCGGCCGTCACCGCCCCCCACAGCAGCAGCAGTGCGACGGGAACCAGGAGGCCGATCGCGGTGCGAGCTCCGGGCCGGCCCAGCAGGCTGCGCGCAGGACCGCCGTGCGCAGCCGGGGCGCGGCGGGGTTCGGCGCTCGCGTCGGACGTGGTCGGCGTGGCGGTGCTCATCGGGTGGCCTCCTCGGCGAAGCGTGGGTCGAACAGGGTGTCCAGGGCGGCGTCGACCTGGTGCTGGTAGTCGACGTCACCGGTGTCCACGAGGATCGGGCCGGTGCGGGCCAGCACGTCTCGCAGGTCGTCGCCGGGGACGGGACTGACGTCGGCGTTGGTGCGTTCGCGGATCACCGTGCGGGCAACCTCGATGTCGATCCCGGCGTCCTCGGCGAGGATCTGAGCCGTCTCCTCGGGGTGGTCGAGCACCCAGGCCCGTGCCCTTTCATAGGCGTCCAGCACGGTCTGTGCCGTCTCCGGCTCCTGCTCGAGGAAGTCCTCGTCAGCCTGGACGACGGAGAAGGTGTTCAGCTCGAGGTCCCGGTGGAGGAAGGCCGCGCCGTCGTGCTGGGCCCCGGCCATGATCGGGTCGAGGCCGGCCCATGCGGCGACGGACCCGTTCTCCAGGGCATTGCGTCCGTCGGCGTGCTGCAGATTCTGGATCTCGACATCGGAGGGACTCAACCCCGCCTGTTCGATGGCCTGCACCGCGAAGAAGTAGGGGTCGGTGCCCCGGGTGGCGGCGAGGGAGCGACCGCGGAGCTGGGACACCTCGGTGATCCCGGAGTCCGGCTTGGCCATCAGTGCCGCCCATTCGGGGCGGTTGGCGATGGCGACCACCTTGGTGGGGGCGCCGTTCGCGCGGTTCAGCAGAGCGGCCACGCCCGCGGTGGAGCCGACGTCGACGGCGCCGGCACGGAGCAGCTCATTGGCCTTGTTCGATCCGGCGGAGAACACCCAGCGCACGTCGACGCCGTCGTCCTTCAGCTCCTGCTCGAGCCAGCCCTGACGGCGAAGCACGAGAGACAGCGGATTGTAGGTGGCGTAGTCGATGCTCAACGTGTCGGCGTCGTTGCCGCCTCCGCCGGACCCCTCGCCCTGCAGCAGGCAGCCGCTGAGCGTGAGCGGGAGGGCCGCGGCGAGCAGCGCGGCGGTGAACCGGCGGCGGGTCGGCTGCGGGGAAGGGGTGCGCACGGGTGATCTCCTGTTCGTCACGTCCGGGGACTTCAGGCGGCGTGGGTCTCGACGCCGAGGCCGGCGAGCAGCTCTCGGCGCAGCTCGCCCAGCCTGACGTCTGACCGGTCCCGGGGACGCGCACCCGGGACGTCGATGATGCGGCCGACGGTGGCACCGGGGGTAGGGGCGGACCCGTCGGCGTGCGTCGGGGGACGAGCGAGCAGCAGGACGCGGCCCGCGAGCTGGAGCGCCTCATCCACGTCATGCGTCACCAGGAGGACCGTCGTGCCCGTGGCCGCGTGCACGTCCAGCAGCAGGTCCTGCATCTTGAGCCGGGTGAGCGCGTCCAGGGCGCCGAACGGCTCGTCGAGGAGAAGCACGCCGGGCCGCCGGGCGAGCGCGCGGGCGAGAGAGGCGCGCTGGGCCATGCCGCCTGACACCTGCCGGGGCCGGTGCCCAGCGAACGGTGCCAGGCCCACGAGCTCCAGGAGGTCGGAGACCCGCTGGCGGCCCTCGCCCGTGCCGAGTCCGTGAGGCAGGCCCATCTCGACATTGCGGCGGATCGTGCGCCACGGCAGCAGGCGCGGCTCCTGGAATCCGACGGCCGTGCGCTCGTCGTACGGGCGGACCGGCTCTCCGCCGATCAGCAGCTCGCCGCCGAATCCCATGTCCAGTCCGGCGACCGCCCGCAGCAGAGTGGACTTGCCGCAGCCGGAGGCGCCCACGATCGCGAGCACTTCCCCGGGGGTGACCGTCAACTGCACATCGCGCAGGACGGTGCGGGGGCCGTCGGCGGAGTCGAAGGCGCGGCCCACGCCGCGGAACTGCACTCCCAGGCTGTCTGGGGCGTCGGAGGGACGTGTGGTGTGAACGGACATGGGGTGGTGTGCTCCCTCCTGGGGGTCGGCGGTGGTCCGAGTGAATCAGCGCGTCGCCTCGCCTCCCAGCCGCTGCCCGGGGCCACGCAATGGGCCGTCATCCTGGGCCTGCCGGTGCGGAACGGGAGGCCCGCCGGCCCCCGGCCCCGTGGAATGTGACGGCTGCCGCGTACTCGGTTTCTGCTGGCTCGGGGGCACAGGCTCCACTGAGGGGACCCGTCCGGACCCGACCCCACGGAGGCCACCCATGGCTGAGCAGACCGCCTACCCGAACCGCACGTCCTCGACCTCGCCGTCCGCCGCCCGACCGTCCCGTTCCGGCCGCGAGATCCTCCTCAACGCGTTCGACATGAACTGCGTGGCCCACCAGTCGCCGGGCCTGTGGCGCCACCCCGAGGACCGTGCCCGGGACTACAACACCCTCGGCTACTGGACGCACCTGGCGCAGGTGCTGGAGAAGGGCCTGTTCGACGGCCTGTTCATCGCCGACGTGCTCGGTCCGTACTCGGTGTACGGCGGGGGCTCGGAGGCCGCCCTGCGCGCGGGCGCGCAGACCCCGGTGAACGACCCGCTCCTGCTGGTCTCCGCGATGGCCGCCGTTACGGAGCACCTGGGCTTCGGTGTCACCGCGGGCACCGCCTACGAGCACCCCTATCCGTTCGCCCGACGGCTGGCCACGCTGGACCACCTCACCCGGGGGCGGGTCGGATGGAACGTGGTGACCGGCTACCTGCCTTCGGCAGCCCAGAACATGGGCCACGACGACCAGATGGAGCACGACGAGCGCTACGACCACGCCGATGAGTACCTGGACGTGGTCTACAAGCTGCTCGAGGGGTCCTGGGAGGACGACGCCGTCGTGGACGACAAGGACTCCAGGGTGTTCGCGGACCCGGCCAAGGTGCATGACATCGGCCACGAGGGCCGCTGGTTCACGGTGCCCGGCCACGCCGTCACCGAGCCGTCCCCGCAGCGCACCCCCGTGATCTACCAGGCTGGCGCCTCCACCCGTGGCCGCGCCTTCGCCGGGAAGCACGCGGAGGCCGTGTTCATCAACTCGCCCACCAAGGAGCTGGCCAAGCAGACCACCGCCACGATCCGTCAGGCGGCGGTCGACGCCGGTCGCGACCGGCACGACGTCAAGGTGTTCGCGATGCAGACCGTCGTCACCGGCCCGGACGACGCCGCCGCCCGCGCGAAGTACGAGGACCTCGCCCGCTACGTGGACCCCGAAGGCGCGCTCGTGCTGATGTCCGGGTGGATGGGTGTGGACCTCTCGCGGTTCGAGTTGGACGAGCCGATCGGGGACCTGGAGTCCAACGCGATCCAGTCCACGGTGGAGACCTTCAAGAAGGCGTCCGGGTCGGACGAGGAGTGGACGGTGCGGCGCCTGGCCGAGTGGGTCGGCATCGGCGGGTTCGGCCCCGTGATCGTCGGCGGGGGCGAGTCTGCGGCCCGGCAGCTGGCCGAGTGGGCGGACGAGACGGACGTGGACGGCTTCAATCTGGCCTACCACGTCACGCCCGGCACCTTCGAGGACGTCGTGGAGCACGTGGTGCCCGAGCTGCAGCGGATGGGCCGGTACAAGACGGCCCACGTCGACGGCACGCTGCGCCACAAGCTCTTCGGTCGGGGCGATCACCTGCCCGCCGAGCACCACGGAGCGTCGTTCCGGCGCTGAGGCCCTGGTGCGCTGGGGTCGGGGATCCGAACCGCTGATACGGCCCGCCCGGCCCTCCCGGTCCGTCACACCTCGCATCGCGCCGGTGACGACCCTCACTGTCGACTAGGCTCCCCGCCATGGATGCCCTGGCGAACCCCGTGCTGATCTCCGTGCTCGTGCTGTGCCTGCTCGCGCTGGCCAACGTGCACGTGATCCTCGCGCTGCTCGTCGCCGCGCTCACCGCCGGCCTGCTGGCCGGCCTCACCCCGCTCGAGACCGTGGACCTGCTGCTCAGCGGTCTCGGTGACCAGGGGGAGACCGCGCTGGCCTACATCCTGCTGGGCATCCTCGCCGTCATGGTGTCCCGTTCGGGCGTGACCGAGAAGTTCGTCGACGTGCTGCTGCCCTGGATCTCCGGCCGGCGCGGAGCGACCGTCTTCCTGCTCGGCGGCCTGGCCTGCCTGTCTCAGAACGTGGTGCCCGTGCACATCGCGTTCATCCCGCTGCTCGTGCCGCCGCTGCTGACCGCGTTCAACCGGCTCCGGCTGGATCGCCGCGCCGTCGCCGCCGCCCTCACCTTCGGTCTCAAGGCCCCGTACCTGCTGGTGCCGTTGGGCTTCGGCCTGGTCTTCCAGGGGATCGTCGCGCAGGCGATGAAGGACAACGGGATGGAACTGGACTCTCGTCTCATGCCGGCGGCCATGGCGATCCCCGTCGCCTGCATGTTCGTCGGCCTGCTGATCGCGGTGTTCGTCACCTACCGGCGTCCCCGTGACTACGCCGAGGTCTCCACCGTCTTCACGGAGCGCTCGGCCGGTGCGGACGCGCCCTGGAACTGGCGGCACACCGTGGTCGTGGCGGCCCTCGCCGTGTCCCTCGTGCTGCAGATCCTGACGGAGTCGATGATCATCGCGGCCCTCGGCGGCGTGCTGCTGATGTTCCTGCTGCGGGTCGAGGCTTGGCGCGACGGCGAGAGGATCGTCCCCGAGGGTGTGTCCATGATGGGCACGATCGCCTTCGTGATGCTCCTGGCCGCCGGTTACGCGAAGGTCCTCACCGAAACGCACTCCGTCGACGCGCTCGTGGCGCACATGGGCAACTGGGTGGGTGGCAGCCAGTTCGCCGCCGCCGTCGTCATGATGGCCGTGGGGCTCGTGGTGACCCTGGGGATCGGCACCTCGTTCGGCACGGTGCCCGTGATCGCCGCGATCTTCGTCCCGTTGGCCGCCTCCCTCGGGTTCAGCCCGCTGGCGACCGCCGCGATGATCGGCACCGCCGGCGCCCTCGGGGACGCCGGTTCGCCGGCCTCGGACTCGACGCTCGGCCCGACATCGGGGCTCAACGCCGACGGGCAGCACCATCACATCTGGGACACCTGCGTCCCGACCTTCCTGCACTACAACATCCCGCTGTTCATCGGCGGTGTGACGGCCGGCCTGCTGCTCTGACGCATCGGCCCGAACGTGATTCCCCCGGAACGCGCAGGGGGCACTAAAATCACACACAGACCTTTCGGGCGCGTGCGCGCCCACGCAGCGTGCCCCGAGCAGGGCGGATGGGAGACACACCTCATGAACACCAGCACCGGTACGTCCGTGGCCACCCGCGAGGACGCCACCCGCGCCGAGGCCAGCCGTGCAGACCGCGGCGACGCCGGGCGCCCGGCCCGTCCCGTCGCCCAGCCCGAGGTGCCCGTGAGCGGCCCGGTCACTTCCTGGGGACTGACCAACCGCATCATCGTCGTCGCCGCAGTGCTCCTGTTCGCCGGGGAGGTCGCCACGGCCGCGATGATCCCCGCGGACGGCTCCGTCGTGATGGGCGAGGGCGGCCGCGGCTTCGTCCCGGTCATGCTGGGCATGCTGTTCGCCCTGATCGGCGGCGCCCTGGCCGGCATGTTCGGCTCGTTCGTGATGAACCTGCTCGGCGGCCCCGGCCGCTCGGCCGTCCGCTACATCGTCGGCGGCCTGGTCGGCGGGATCATCGCCGTGGTGGCCCTCATCTTCGTCTTCTCGAACACCGTGCTGGCCTCGCTGCCGCTGTTGCTCGTCGGTCTGCCGCTGGCCGGGCTGATCGGCGGAGTGTGGGCCGGCGTGAGCGCCGCTCGTCGCTGAGCAGCGCGACGCCGTGCGCCGGCGGACCTGTCGGGTCGGCCGGGACGGCGCATCGTGCATGACAAAGGGCCCCGGTCCGGCTGATCGCCGTTCCGGGGCCCTTCGCTGTCATCACTCGCACCTTCGATGAGGTGCCTTCAGCATACGAACCCCGCATGGAGGAACAAGGGGAGTGAGCTGAAAGGTTCCTGGGAGCTGAAGCGGGCCGAATGCGGCCGAGGCGGGCCCGCGTCGTCGGGCGCCGCGGCTCGTCGTGGGCGGAGACGCCGGGCACTCACTCGCCGCTGAGGGCATGACCGAGCTCCGCGGTCGCCTCGACGAGCGCTTCGCCGCAGCGGGCCTCGAGCTCCTTCGTGCACCGGTAGGTCGGCACGAGCGTGCTCAGCGCGCCCACCACGGTGCCGTTGACGCGCACCGGGGCGGAGAGCGCGGTCACGTCGGGCTCGACGGTCTTCGGCCGACGCGCGAACTCCTGCGGCGCCACCTCGCCGCGCAGGGCCATCCCCGCCGCCGTGCCCTCGAGCGGCACCGTTCGGCCGACCCAGTTGGTGTGGCGCACCGAGTGCGTGCCCTCGACGATCGCCAGGTAGACGGCGTTGTCAGAGGTGCCGGGCACCGAGAGGTACACGGACTCGCCGGTCCGGGCGACGACGCGTTCCATGGCGTCCCGTGAGAGCGTCACGAGCGACTCCCGCGAGAACGCCCGGGCGCCCAGCTGGATCAGCCGTGCGCCCGGTCGGTAGCGCCCCTCCTCGTCCCGCGTGAGCAGTCCCGCGCTCTCGAGGCTGCGCAGCAGGCGCAGCGCGGTCGAAGCGGGCAGATCGGTCGCGCGGGCCGCCTCCGTCAGGCTGATCGGGGACTGTTCCGTCACGGTGGCCAGCAGGTCCATCGCACGGTCGACGGTGCGGGTCGAGGTGGTCGCCATGAGCCCCGAGGGTACTGCGTCGGTGTGGTCTGAGCTCGTTGCCCCGGCGCGGCGACGGCCTGTGTGGTCGGCGCGCAGGCTTGCGAGTGAATCGGATCACTGTTTCAATGGCCGGAAGAAAGATGCCATGAAATGAAAACGTGGCAGACGCCCTCGCCGGGCCGAGTTCGAGCCCCGCGACGCACGAGAGGACCGCCATGACCACCGGCTTCACCCAGCACGATCCCTCCCGCACCATCCGCGCCGACCGCGGCACCGAGATTTCCGCGAAGTCCTGGCAGACCGAGGCGCCGCTGCGCATGCTCATGAACAACCTCGACCCGGAGGTCGCCGAGCGGCCCGAGGATCTCGTGGTCTACGGCGGCACCGGCCGCGCGGCCCGCTCGTGGGAGGCCTACGACGCGATCGTCGAGACCCTGAAGGACCTGGAGGAGGATGAGACCCTCCTGGTGCAGTCCGGCAAGCCGGTGGGCGTCGTGAAGACCAACAAGTGGGCTCCGCGCGTGCTCATCGCCAACTCGAACCTCGTGGGTGACTGGGCCAACTGGAAGGAGTTCCGCGCCCTCGAGGCCGAGGGCCTGATGATGTACGGCCAGATGACCGCCGGCTCGTGGATCTACATCGCCACCCAGGGCATCCTGCAGGGCACCTACGAGACGTTCGCCGCGATCGGCCGCAAGAAGTACGACGGCACCCTGAAGAACACGCTGACCCTGACCGGCGGCTGCGGCGGCATGGGCGGGGCCCAGCCGCTGGCCGTCACCCTCAACGGCGGCGTCTGCCTGATCGTCGACGTCTCCGAGGAGCGCCTCAAGCGCCGTCAGTCCAAGCGCTACCTGCACGAGGTCGAGACCGACCTCGACAAGGCCATCGAGCGCGTCATGCAGGCCAAGCGTGACGGCGAGGCCGTCTCCGTGGGCCTGGTGGGCAACGCCGCCGAGGTGTTCCCCGAGCTGCTCAAGCGTCAGAAGGCCGGCGAGGTCGACATCGACATCGTCACCGACCAGACCTCGGCGCACGACCCGCTGTCCTACCTGCCGGTCGAGTACACCGTCGAGCAGTGGCACGCCGAGGCCGAGGCCGACGCCGACGGGTTCACCAAGAAGTCGCAGGAGTCGATGGCCCGCCACGTCGAGGCCATGGTCGGCTTCCAGGACATCGGTGCCGAGGTGTTCGACTACGGCAACTCCATCCGTGACGAGGCCCGCCAGGCCGGCTACGACCGCGCGTTCGAGTTCCCCGGCTTCGTGCCCGCCTACATTCGCCCGCTGTTCTGCGAGGGCCTCGGCCCGTTCCGCTGGGTGGCGCTCTCCGGCGATCCGGAGGACATCCGCGTCACCGACGAGGCGCTCAAGGAGCTGTTCCCGGAGAACGATCACCTGCACCGGTGGCTCGACGGCGCGCAGGAGTTCGTCGAGTTCGAAGGCCTGCCGGCCCGCATCTGCTGGCTCGGCTACGGGGAGCGCCACAAGGCCGGTCTGCTCTTCAACAAGCTGGTGGCCGAGGGCAAGGTCAAGGCGCCGATCGCGATCGGCCGGGACCACCTGGACTCCGGCTCGGTGGCCTCGCCGTACCGCGAGACCGAGTCCATGCTCGACGGCTCGGACGCGATTGCCGACTGGCCGCTGCTGAACGCTCTGACCGCCACCTCCTCGGGTGCCACCTGGGTCTCGATCCACCACGGCGGCGGTGTCGGCATCGGACGCTCGATCCACGCCGGCCAGGTCGGTCTGGCCGACGGCACCGAGCTCGCCGCGGCCAAGCTCGAGGCGCTGCTGACCAACGACCCGGCCATGGGCGTGTTCCGGCACGTCGACGCCGGCTACTCCCGCGCCGCCGAGGTCGCCGAGCAGCGCGATGTGCGCGTGCCGATGGACCCCACGATCCGCGACTGAGCCCACCCCGTGCTCTGACGAGGGCCGGCGCCGCATCACGCGGTGCCGGCCCTCGATCCCACGCACCCGGACGGGAGCCCGCAGGGCACGCCGAAAGGACCTGAGCAATGAGCCGTGAACTCTACGGAGACGACTGGGACCGCCACACGGCCACGACCGTGATGGCCACCGTGAACGTCGACGAGCCGCGCCCGAAGGGCCGGTGGCGCATGATCGTGTACTCGGCGATCGGCATCGTCATGTTCTTCGTGCCGCTGACGATCGACGGCGTGAGCACCATCCCTCTGGACCACTTGGTGACGTGGCTGCGCGAGCTGCTCGGCCCGGCGGACCGCTGGGTGGGTCTGGCGATCATCGCCGCCGGGGCCGTGGCTCCCTTCGTCACCGGCCGCTGGCGTGAGTCCACGGTGAAGACGGTGTTCGCGCTGCTGGGCGTGCTGGGGCTGGTCGCGGCGACGATGGTCGTCATCGGCGCCGGGCCATGGTGGGTGCTCGACGAGCGGATCGGCCCGTTCCTGCTGGACAAGCTCGTGGTCCCCGTCGGGCTGATCGTCCCGGTGGGCGGCATCTTCCTGGCACTGGTGATCGGCTACGGCCTCATGGAGTTCGTCGGGGTCTATCTGCGCCCGGCCATGCGGCCGATCTGGAAGGTCCCCGGTCGTGCGGCCGTCGATGCGGTCGCCTCGTTCGTCGGCAGCTACGCCCTCGGCCTGCTGCTGACCAACCGCATGTACCGCTCGGGCCGCTACACCGCGAAGGAGGCCGCGATCATCGCCGCGGGGTTCTCCACCGTCTCGGCGACGTTCATGGTGATCGTCGCCCGAACCCTGGGCCTGATGGACGTGTGGCTGTGGTACTTCATCGGGACCCTCGCGGTGACCTTCGCCGTCACGGCGATCACGGTGCGCATCCCGCCGTTGCGCACGATCCCTGACGAGGTCTACCCGGGGCAGACCCACCACCCCGAGCAGCCGGTCGACCGCGACCGGTTCACGGTCGCCCGGCGCGCGGCGGAGCAGACGTTGGCCGAGGCACCCAGCCTGGGCCGCAACGTGTGGCTGAACTTCCGTGACGGCCTGATGATGGTCATGCAGATCCTGCCCTCGATCATGTCGGTCGGACTGATCGCGCTGGTGCTGGCCACGTACACGCCGGTCTTCGAATGGGTCGGTCTGCTGTTCGTCCCGCTGTTCTGGGCGCTCGGCTACGCCGATCCGACCCTGCTGGCCACCGCCGCGGCCACGTCGATCGCGGAGATGTTCATCCCCGCCACGCTCGTGTCCGGTCACGAGGATTTTGTCGCCCGCTTCGTGATCGGCGTGGTGTGCATCTCCGCCCTGGTGTTCTTCTCGGCCGTCGTTCCTGCCATCCTGGCCACGGACATCCCCGTGACGATGGGACACCTGGTGGTGGTCTGGGCCGAGCGCGTCGTCCTGACCATCCTGCTGGCCACCCCGCTCGCGCACCTGGTGGCCGCACTCACCTGACACCGACCCGTCGGACCGGCACGAGCGTGCCGGGCCGGCCCGCCCGAACCCGAGAGGATCCGCGACACCGTGACTTCCGAACTCATCACGAACATCGGCGAGCTGACCACCGTCGACGCCCAGGAGCGCGTGCTGACCGACGCGGCCCTCGTCATCGAGGACGGGCGCATCGCCTGGATCGGCGCCGCCGCTGAGGCCCCCGACGCCGACGAGCGCACGGACGCCCAGGGCCGTGCCGTGCTGCCCGGCTGGGTTGACTCGCACACCCACCTCGTCTTCGACGGGGACCGTTCCGCCGAGTTCGAGGCCCGGATGGCAGGCCAGTCCTACGCGGCCGGCGGCATCAACGTCACCACCGAGGCCACCCGCGCCGCCTCCGACGAGCAGCTCACCGCGCTCGTGCGCGGACGCGTCGACGGGGCCGTGGCCGGCGGCACCACCTATCTGGAGACCAAGACCGGCTATGGGCTGTCCGTGGACGAGGAAATCCGCCACGCGCGCCTGCTCGCCGGTCTCAAGGCCGAGGGCGTCGTCGACGAGATCACGTTCCTCGGCGCGCACCTGGTGCCCGCCGGCGTCGACGCCGACCGGTACGTCGAGGACGTCGTCGGCCCCATGCTCGACGGTGTCGCTGAGCACGCCGCCTGGGCCGACGTGTTCTGTGAGCGCGGCGCATTCGACGGCGAGCAGTCCCGGCGGGTGCTCGAGGCCTGCCGTGAGGCGGGCCTGGGCCTGCGCGTGCACGGCAATCAGATCGGCGAGGGCCCGGGCGTGAGCCTGGCGGTCGAGCTGGGCGCGGCGTCCGTCGACCACGTCAACTTCCTGACCGACGAGGACGTCGCCGCCCTGGCCGGCTCGTGGGAGGGGTGGAGCCGCGACGGCGGCACCGCGCCCGGCACCGTCGCCACCTGCCTGCCGGCCTGCGACCTCTCCACCCGTGCCCCGCTCGCCCCCGGCCGTCGCCTGCTCGACGCGGGGGTCCAGATCGCCCTGGCGTCGAACTGCAACCCCGGCACCAGCTACACCACCTCGATGAACTTCAATGTGGGAACCGCCGTGCTGCAGATGCACCTGAGCCTCGCCGAGGCCGTGCGTGCCGGCACCTATGGCGGGGCGCTCGCCCTACGCGCCCAGGACGAGGTCGGCTCGATCGAGGTCGGCAAGCGCGCGGACCTGCACATGCTCGACGCCCCCGCCGCGATCCACCTGGCCTACCGGCCCGGGATGCCGCTGACCCACGCCGTGTGGCGTGCCGGCCGCCGCGCGCGGTGACGATCAGACCCCAGACCGCCCCCTGCTGAACTCGGCACCGCCCCCAGGAGGATCGCCATGACCCACACGAAGCCCCGCCGCCAGACCGTCACCCTCGGTCCCTCCGGCGCCACCCTGACGGACGTCGTCGACGTCGCCCGCCACGGCGTGACGGTGACCCTGACCCAGGAGGCCCTCGACGCCGTCGCCGCGGTGCGCCGCCACGTCGAGGACCTGGCCGCCGGCGATGTGCCCACCTATGGCATCTCCACCGGTTTCGGTGCGCTGGCCGACAAGCACATCCCCGTGGAGTCCCGCGCGCAGCTGCAGAAGTCGTTGATCCGATCGCATGCCGCCGGCATGGGCCCGCAGGTCGAGAAGGAGGTCGTGCGCGCGCTGATGTTCCTGCGGGCGACCACCCTGGCCTCCGGACGCACCGGCGTGCGCCCCGAGGTCGTGCAGACGATGGTGGACCTGCTCAACGCGGACATCATCCCGGTCGTGCACGAGTACGGCTCGCTGGGCTGCTCGGGTGACCTCGCCCCGCTGTCACACATCGCGCTGGCGCTCATGGGCGAGGGGCCCGTCATCGGTCCCGAAGGAGACCAGCGGGAGGCCTCGGAGCTGATGGCCGAGGCCGGCATCACCCCGCTCGAGCTGCGCGAGAAGGAGGGTCTTGCCCTCATCAACGGCACCGAGGGCATGCTCGGCATGCTCGCGCTGGCCCTGCACGATCTGGACGCGCTGGCCGACGTCCTTGACCTGACCGCCGCAATGTCCGTCGAGGCGCTGCTGGGCACCGACCGCGTGTTCGTGCCTGAGCTGCATGAGCCCCTGCGCCCGCATCCGGGCCAGGCCCGTTCCGCCGACCGCATGCTGCGCATCCTCGCCGACTCACCGATCGTCGCGAGCCACCGTGAGGGCGACTCGCGCATCCAGGACGCCTACTCGCTGCGCTGCGCTCCGCAGGTCGCCGGCGGCCTGCGCGACACGCTCGCCTACGTGCGTCAGGTGGCCGAGCGCGAAGTCGCCGCGACGATCGACAACCCGGTGGTGCTCGAGGACGGCCGGGTCAGCTCCAACGGCAACTTCCACGGCGCTCCCGTGGCCTACGCGCTGGACTTCTTGGCGATTCCGGTGGCCGATGCCGCCTCGATGGCCGAGCGCCGCACCGACCGGATGCTGGACCCGGCCCGTTCGGCCGGGCTGCCCGCGTTCCTCGTCGATGACCCGGGCGTGGACTCGGGCATGATGATCGCCCAGTACACGCAGGCCGGGCTCGTCTCGGACATGAAGCGCCTGGCCGTGCCGGCCTCGGTGGACTCGATCCCGTCCTCGGCCATGCAGGAGGACCACGTCTCCATGGGCTGGCACGCCGCCCGCAAGCTGCGCACCGCCGTGGAGAACTTCCGTCGTGTGCTGGCCGTGGAGCTGGTCGCCGCCGCGCGCGCGATCGAGCTGCGCGCCCCGCTGCGGCCGGGACCGGCGACCGGCGCGGCCCTGGCCGCCCTGCGTGAGGCCGGCGTGCCCGGCCCCGGCCCGGACCAGTTCATGGCCCCACAGCTGGCCGACGCGGAGCAGGCCCTGCGGGACGGCTCGGTGCTGGCCGCGGTCGAGCAGGTCCTCGGGGGCTGACGCCTGACCCGACCACCCGACGAGGGTGCAGTCTTCGTCGCTTCAAGACTCCGGAAGCGACCAGGACTGCACCCTCGTCTGGGATAGAGCGCTCAGCCGGCGCGGTGCCGGCTCACGATCGTGTGGATCAGCCGCGCGGCGGCCTTCGCCGTCCGACCGTCCACGTCGAGGCCCGGATTCAGCTCGACCGCGTCGGCGAGCGCCAGCTTCCCGGACTCCGTGGCCTCGGACACGCACGCGTGGATCACCTCATAGGGCACCCCGAAGCCGGCCGGCGCGCTCACGCCGGGCGCGACGGAGGCCGGCAGCACGTCCAGGTCGATCGTCAGGTACAGCACATCGACGTCCTGCACGAAGTCGCGCACGAACCGGCGCACGTTCGTCACGTCGGCGGTCTGGCAGGTCTCGTCGGTCATCCACCGCACCCCGAGCTCGCGGGCGGTGTCGAAGAGCACGCGCGTGTTGTTGGCCTCGGACACACCCACCACCGCGTAGGAGAACGTGCGCCCGGCGGCGGCCTCGTCCCGGGCGATCTGCAGGAACGGGGTGCCGGAGCTGGGTAGCGGTGCCTCGCGCAGGTCGAAGTGCGCGTCCAGGTTCAGGATGCCCACACGGGTGTTCGGCCCGACGCGGCCCGATCCGGCGAGCCCGAGATAGGAGGCGTAGGCCGTCTCGTGACCGCCGCCGAGCACGACGACGAGGCGGTGCTCGTCCAGGAGCCCGGAGATGTGCCGGCCCAGCTCGGCCTGACCGTCCTCGAGGTCCCCCGGTGTCTCGTCGTCGCCGAGACGGACGGCCACGTCGCCGGCGTCGACGAGCGCTCCCGTGCCCTCGAGCAGGGCCAGGGACGACAGCGCGCCGCGCAGGGCGGCCGGCCCGGCGGAGGCGCCCACGCGGCCGTGGTTGCGGCGCACGCCCTCGTCGGAGGCGAAGCCGATCAGCGCGGTTCCTGCCCGGTCGGCGTCGTTGTGTGCGGCGTCCTCGGCCACGCGCACCACCTGGTGCCAGCGCAGATGCTCGGGGGCGTCGCCGTCGGTGCGGCCCGACCACGCGGACAGGGGATTCTCGGATGCGGGGCTCTCGGTGTTCTGCGCGTCGCTCATGCGCTCCAGTTCACGCCAGGACGGGCCGGAGCGCAAGCAGGGGGCGAGGGTCCAGCGCCGTCACCGTCGCCGCGGGTGCTCGGTGCGATCGGGCCGGCTCGAACGGCGCGCGCCGGAGTCGGCCCGCTGCCGGGCATGGCAAGGCCCCGGGGTTCCGGCCGCGTGAGGGAGTCGCGTTACCGGGCCCGGGGCCTGCTTTTCAGTTGTCCATCATCATCACTCGCACCTTCGATGAGGCGTTCCGAACGCTACGGCGTGAGCCTGGCGGTGGGCGCAACTGCCGCTGGCAGTTCTCTGGGCGGCGGGGTGGGGGGGGGAGTGCATCACGACGGCTCGCCCTGCGGGCGACGGACGAACCAGACGGCCACGAGCGTGAGCGTGAACAGGCACGCGCCCGAGAGCATCGCCAGGTGCACGCCGGACATGGTGGCGCTGCGGACGGTCTCGGCGGCCGGTGCGCCGCCCTCGCCCGTTCCGCCGACGCCCGCCCCGTCGCCCAGCGCGGTCGCGGCGCCCACCGTGAGCAGCGTGATGAACAGTGCCGTCCCGGCGGCCCCGGCCACCTGTTGCAGCGTGGACATCAGGGCGGAGCCGTGCGCGTACAGCGAGCGCGGCAGCGCCGAGAGTGCGGTCGTCATCAGCGGGGAGAACATCATGGACAGCCCGGTGGTCAGGGTGATGTGCAGGGCGATCACCAGGGCGGCGGAGGAGTCCTCGTTCAGGAACGTGTACCCCCACATGCCGGCGGCGCCCAGCACGGAGCCGGGCACGAGGAGGGGACGCGGGCCCACTCGGTCGTACACGTTGCCGACGGCGTAGCCGAGCACGGCCATGACGAGGCCGCCGGGCAGCAGGGCGAGCCCGGCCTGCTGGGTGCTCCAGCCGAGCACCTGCTGGAAGTACATCGGCAGCAGGATGATCGTGCCGAACAGGGACAACATGGCCAGCAGCATCGTGGCCAGCGCGATCGTGTAGGTCGGGCGGGCCAGCACGCGCAGGTCGAGCAGCGCCGCGTCCCGCAGCCGCAGCTGGCGCCGCGTGAACACGGCCAGGGCGAGAACGCCCACGGTCAGGGGGATCCACGGGCTGACGGGCGCGGTGTCGCCGGCGGCCTCGCCGATGCTGGAGAGGCCGTAGATGAGCCCCGCGAAGCCGATGGCGGAGAACACGCCCGAGAGCGCGTCGAGCGGGACCGGGCGCGGCTCGGTCACGTTGCGCACCCACAGGACGCCCGCGCCCAGGGCGATCAGCGCGATCGGCAGCACAACGCCGAACATCCACCGCCAGCTCAGGTGTTCGAGGATCACGCCGCCGACGGTGGGCCCGGCCGCCGGTGCCACCGCGATGACGATGCTCACCAGCCCCATCACGCGGCCACGGCGGGCGGCGGGGACGACGTTGAGCACGGTCGTCATCAGCAGCGGCATCATGATCGCGGTGCCCACGGCCTGCACGACGCGACCGGCCACGAGCACGCCGAACACGGGGGCGAGGGCGGCAATCGCGGTGCCGAGCGTGAACGTGCTCATGGCGAGGATGAACACGGTGCGCAGTCGCAGGCTGTTCAGCAGCCATCCGGTGAACGGGATGACGACGGCCATCGTGAGCATGAACCCGGTGGAGAGCCACTGGGCGGTGGCGGCGCTGACGGCGAACTGGTCCATCAGCCGGGAGATCGCCACGGACATGATCGTCTCGTTGAGGATCACGACGAACGCGGCGGACACGAGCAGGCCGATCAACCGTCCGGCGCCCGGCGGCAGGGCGTCGGAGCCGGTCTGGTCCGCGGTCGTGTCCGTCTCGTAGTTGACGTCGGGTTCGTCGGTGAACGGTGAGGCGTCGGGGGAGGTGTCGGTCATGGTGGTCTTTCGGCGAGCGTGGGCGGCACCGGCCAGGGCCGGCGGGCGCCCTGCGTCTCGGCGCCCGTGCATCTCAATGCCGGGGGTGTGCTGGGCATTCCCGTGCGGGGCCGCCTGAGGCGTGTCTCACCGCTGTCCCGGGCATCGGGCGTCCGGTTCAGCGGCTGCCGGTCGGCGGCGCCCTGGACGCCGCCCGGCGGTGGGCCCGGTTGCCGCGGGCGCCGACGCTCGGACAGGATGAGCGCAATCGACCGTCCGCCTCGCAGGAACGGCCTCACCGCCCCCGTCGAAGGAGCATCCCGTGACCGCATCCGCCCGTCCTCCGCGCCCGCAGACCGTGCTGCAGGTGCTGCGCGTGCATCGGCCCACGACGCACCTGGTGCGACTCACGCTGGCGGACCTGCCCGACGGCCCTCGCCCCGGCGCCGACGGGTTCGACGGCTTCGCCGAGCGGTGGGCGGCGAAGGACGCGACCGACCAGTACGTGAAGCTGCTGTTCGCCGAACCGTCGCTGGGCCTGGTTCCGCCCTATGACATGGACGCGCTGCGCGAGCACCTCGCCCCCGAGCAGATGCCGGTGCGCCGCACGTACACCGTCCGACGCGTCGACACCGATGCCAGGACGCTCGACATCGACGTCGTGCACCACGGGGACGACGGCCTCGCCGGGCCGTGGGCCGCGCGCGCCGAGCCCGGGGACGTCGTGGCCTTCTTCGGGCCCGGCGGGGGGTACCGGCCCGATCCGAATGCCGACGCGCATGTGTTGGCCGGAGACGAGTCCGCGCTGCCGGCCATCGCGGCCTCGCTCGAGGACCTGGCCCGCACGGCTCCGCAGGCCCGCGGCGTCGCGTTGATCGAGGTGGCCGGGCCCGAGGACGAGCTCGAGCTCCTCGCCCCCGCGGGCGTGAGGGTGTGCTGGCTGCATCGCGGCGGCGCGTTCAGCCCGCAGGCCTCACGCTGGCCGGCGGCCCTGGCGGGCCTGGACTGGCCGGCCGGCCGCGTGCACGCGTTCGTCCACGGCGAGCGGGAGCAGGTCAAGATCGCCCGGCGCCACCTGACGCAGGTGCGGGGCATGGACCGGCGTGAGATGTCCGTGAGCGCCTACTGGGCCTATGGCCGCGTCGAGGACGCGTTCCAGGCCGAGAAGCGGACCCCCGTCGGGCAGATCTTCGAGGACTGACGCCTCCGCGTCGTGTGCCCGCGGCGATCCCTGCCGTCGTCGGGCGAACGGGGAGTCTGCATCGAGCGGGCATTGCCTGAATTCCCAGATGTCGCCGTTAGGGTGCGGGCCATGACTTTCTTGAACCGAGACACCACTGTTCGTGCCCTGCGTCTCTCGGCAGCCGGCGCCGCCGTTCTGACCCTGACCGCCTGCGGAGGCGGCGGCGAGGCAGGCTCGGGCGGCGATTCCGGCGGCGGCAAGGCCGAGGGCGCTTCGGCGGGTGAGGCCTGGCAGAAGGTGCGCACGCAGATCGAGGAGGCTGACTCCTTCCGCGTCACCATGGAGGACGACTCGCAGGGTCAGAAGGCCACGGTGGATCTGGCCGGCCATGTGGACGCGCCCAACAGTGAGATGTCCGTGAAGTCCGAGGGCGAGCAGGCCATGGAGACCACCGTCCGCGAGGTCGACGGCAAGGCGTACACCAAGTCCTCCCAGTTCGGCGGCGACAAGTGGATGGAGCAGGAGGTGCCGAAGGACAAGGGCGGCTTCATGAAGCAGTTCCATCAGGAGATGCTGGACGGGCTGCCCGCCGGTGACGCGCTGAAGGACGTCGAGTCCCAGCGCGAGGAGGTCGAGGTCGACGGCGAGAAGGGCTACCGCTACACCGTCCCGGAGGACGTCGAGTCGGCCAAGCAGGACGACTCGAAGAAGAAGGGTGAGGGCAAGGACGGCGCCGGAGAGACGGCCACGAACATGAGCAACGTGTCCGCTTTCGTCGTCAGCGAGGACGACGAGCTGCTGGCCCTGGAAATCGACGAGTCCCGTGGTCAGGACTCGGGTGAGAAGAAGGACGGCGAGAAGAAGGGCGACGAGAAGAAGGATGAGTCGGTCGAGGTCCAATTCTCTGACTGGGATTCCGTGGAGAAGGCGAAGGCGCCGAAGGACGATCAGGTCATGAAGCCGGAGGATATGTCGTCACGCTGAGCGGGCGAGAGGGAACTCACTTACGATGGCGTCTGCGGCGAGTCCGTGTGAGGGCTCGCCGCAGACCGTCCATGCCGCACCCGCGGCGGACGATGCCGCAGGCGTGTCTTGTGGTGTCGCCGTGACGGAATGACTCCACACGACGAGGGGAATCGACAATGAGCACCTGGAATCGCACGTCCCTGCTGGCCCTGTTCGGCGCCGGCACGCTCGCGCTGAGCGCCTGCGGCATGACCGGCGGCGACGAGGAGAAGAAGGACGACGCCCCGAAGGAGGGCGCGAGCCAGAGCGAGGAGGCGGCGGCCTCTGAGGGCGGCTCCGAGCAGTCGGACGATCAGGACGACCAGGCCGAGTCCTCCGAGTCCGATGGTCAGGACGACAAGGACGACCAGGACGACAAGGAGTCTGACTCCTCCGAGCCCGATGATCAGGACGACAAGGACGAGAACGAGTCCGACGATGCCGAGTCTTCCGAGTCCGATGACCAGGACGACAAGGACGATCAGGACGACAAGGACTCGGAGGGCGACCCGAAGGCCGTCTTCGGCACCGAGGAGCCGAACCTGAACGAGGCGTGGGAGGTTGCCAAGAAGAACCTCGAGGACGCGGAGTCCGTCAAGATCTCGATCAAGGAGATGGACGGCGCCGAGGCCGGCCTGGGTTCGGGCACCGTCAACATGGAGATCGAGGGCAAGACCGACGACTCCGAGACCGCCGGCACCATGGAACTCGGCGAGCAGGGCACGATGACCTACAAGGTTGTCGACGGCACCTCGTATGTGAAGGGCATGGAGGAGCAGGACCCGCAGATGAAGGAGCTCATGGACGCCGAGAGCGCCGAGTGGGTCAGCTCCTCCGAGATGGACATGGCCGAGGCCGGTGTCGGCACCATGATCGACGAGATGCTCAAGGGCGTCGAGGAGGGCAACAAGGGCAAGAAGCTCGCCCCCATCGACCCGGAGACCACGACCCACGACGGTGAGGAGGTCTTCGAGTACCGGGAGCCGGCCGCGAAGAAGGGCGACAAGGACTCGATCATCCTGGTCGACAAGGAGGGGTACCTCGTGTCCATCGCCGTCGAGGAGGGCGATGCGGGCACCGTGACCTTCGAGGACTGGGACGACGTGGACCAGGTCGAGGCCCCGGACAAGGACAAGGTCCTGGACCTGGACTCGATGACCGGCGGATCCTCCTCGGCCCCGTCATCGTCGGATGAGTCCTCGTCCTCCTCGTCGGAGGAGTCCTCCAGCAGCGAGGGCTGATCGGCGGGGACACCGCCAGACGCGAGAAGGCCGGCGCCCCGAACGGGGTGCCGGCCTTCTCGTGCGCTGCGTGCGGCGCGTGTCAGGCGTTGGGGCCCTCCGCGTTCAGGGAGGTCGACGGATCCGAGACCACGTCCGGATCGGCGTTCTTGCCGGAGGCCAGCTCAGAGGTGGAGTTCTCCTGGCGCTCGGAGGACGTGTTCTTCAGGTTGTCGGTGGTGGCGCCCAGCTTGCCCTTGGTCTCGTCGACCTTGGCGCCCACCTTGGTGGTCACGTTCTGAACCTTCTCCGACTGCTTGGCCTCCTGCCACTTCTGGGAGGCGTTGCCCTGCACCTTCTGGACCCGCTCCTGGGTCTTCGGGTCGTTCCAGTACTGCTGGGCGTTGTTGCGCATCTTGTTGAGGTTCTCGCGGCCCTCACGGGAGCCGATGAGGTAACCGAGGGCGGCACCGAGGCCGAGGGTGAACAGACGCATGATGGTCTCCTTCTGGTTGTCCTTGCTGGGCCACACGGACGCCCGGGGCGCTTCGCCTCGAGGACTGCCGTCCGCATGACATTGGTCCCCACTTTTGCCCCCCGTGTGGCCGCCGGTCAACTTCTGGCCGCTCCCCGTCGACGTGACGCCCGTCCACCTCGCGTCCCGTCGGGGCCGGCCCGTCCGGCACAATCGGTGACGAATCAGGTCGGCGCGCGCAGGAGCGGACGCCGTCCGGCCACAGCGAGGAGGGGACGGGCATGACTACCCAACGCACGGCGGCCGCCGCGAGCGGCACACGGGACCTGTCGGTCGACCTGGTACGCATCGGCTGTCTCCTGGCGGTCGTCGCGATCCACGTCGGCATGGTCGGCATCGGCGGCGCGGAGGCGGTCCCGGCCGTCATGAGCCCTCTGACCGAACTGCCCTTCTTCGCCGTCGGCAGCTGGTTCGCGCAGGTGATGCCGCTGTTCTTCCTTCTGGGCGGCTACGGGGCCCACTTCTCGCTGGACCGAGCGGCACGCCAGGCTCGGCCGGACCATGAACACGTGCGCTCGCGCGTGCTGCGCCTGGCTCTGCCGGCGCTGCCCTTCTTCGTCGTGATGACGGCGATCGCCGCGGTGCTCACCCTGGCCGGCGTGCCGACGGCTACTTTCGGCCCGGCCATCGACGGGGCCGGGGACCCGCTGTGGTTCATGGCCGCGTTCCTCCTGTGCCAGGGGGTGGCCCCGTGGCAGCACCGAATGCTGGAACGGCGCGGGGCGGTCGGCCTGGCCGGGGCGTCGGTCGCCGTGCTCGTGGTGGTCGTGCTCGTCGACGGGCTCCGCCACGCGAGCGTCGCTGCCGGCGGCAGTGACCTGCCGGGGCTGCTCAACATGCTCACCGTGTGGCCCCTGCTGCAGCTGTGGGGGATGGCGCTGGCCCGCGGCCTGCTCTCCCGAGCGGGAGCCTGGGCCTGGGTCGTGCTGGCCGCGGTGGGCTTGGGGGCCACGGCGTTGCTGGCGCAGGCCCCGTGGTACGGGCCTGACATGCTCGCGAACCTGAACCCGCCGACGCTGCCGTTGCTGAGCATCGGGCTCATGCACCTGGCCCTGTTCCAGCTCCTTCGCCCGGCCCTGCGGCGGGTCGCCGCGGTGCGCGCGGTGCAGGCGGTGCTGCTGGTGGTGGGCCGGCAGGCGATGCACCTGTACCTGTGGCACATGGCCGTGATCATCGCCCTCAACGGGGCGCTCTGGCTGCTCGGCGCCGCCCCCGAACCCGGATCGGCCCTGTGGTGGGCGACGCGCCCGGTGGTGTGGGTCGTGGTCATCGGGCTGACGATCGGCCTGACCTGGGCGGGGGCGCGCCTGGAACGGGTGTCGCCGCGCCCGGTCGTGGGCGGGCTCGTCGGCCCAGCTGCGACCGGCGCGCTGCTGCTGGCGATCGCACCGAACCTGGCGATCACTCGCCTCGGCCTCGATCTGCCGTTGGCCGGTGCCGCGGCCGTCTGCACCGGGGCGGCCGTGCTGCTGGCATGGAGGCCGCCGGGCGCCCGCCGAGGGTGAGCCGCGGGCTGGCCCGCAGACGCGGACGGCCGCTCGCCCGCGCCCCGTACGAGCGGGATGCGGGCGAGCGGCCGTCGGGGTGCGCCCTCCGCGAGCGCCGTGGCGGTCCGGCTCAGCCGAAGTGCTTGGGCAGGGTCGCCTCCCACGCCTGGTGCAGCTGAGCGATCGGCAAGGTGAACTGGCCCTGGACCTCGAGCGATTCCGAGGCCGCGTCGACCACGCCGATGCGGGCCACGGGGAAGCCGCGCGCGGTCGTCATGTCCGTGAAGCGGACCTCCTCGGTGCGGGGCACGGCCACGGCGGCGCGGGCCTGCGACTCGGAGAACAGGGCGGTGAAGGTGTCCACGCCGTCGCGCTCGCACACCTCGTCCAACACGATGCGGGCGCCCACGCCGAAGCGCAGCACCATCTCGGAGAGCGTGGCCGCCAGCCCGCCGCCGGCCAGGTCGTGGGCCGCGTCGATCATGCCGTCACGCGAGGCGTTGATCAGCAGCTCGCCCAGCAGCTTCTCCCGAGCCAGGTCCAGCTTCGGCGGCAGTCCGCCCAGGTGGCCGCGCAGCCGGGCGAACTCCGAGCCGTCCAGCTCGTCGGCGGTGGTGCCGAGCAGGTAGATCGCCTGGCCGTCCGCGTCGGGGCCGAAGCCGGACGGGGTGCGGCGGGCGACATCGTCGAAGCGACCCAGCACGCCCACGGTGGGGGTCGGGTGGATCGCGACGCCGCCGGTCTGGTTGTACAGCGAGACGTTGCCGCCGGTCACCGGGATGCCCAGCTCCTGGCACGCGTCGGCCAGACCGCGCACGGCCTCAGCGAACTGCCACATCACCTCCGGGTCCTCGGGTGAGCCGAAGTTCAGGCAGTCGGTGACGGCCAGCGGCACCGCGCCCGAGGTGGTCACGTTGCGGTAGGACTCGGCGAGCGAGGCCTGCGCGCCCGTGTACGGGTCCAGGTAGGCGAACCGGTCGTTGCAGTCGGTGGAGACGGCCACGCCCATGCCGGTCGTCTCGTCGACGCGGATCACGCCGGCGTCGTCGGGGGAGGCCAGCGCGGTGTTGCCGCGCACGTAGCGGTCGTACTGCTTGGTGATCCATGAGGTGTCCGCCATGTTCGGCGCGGACATCAGCTCGAGCAGCGCCGCCTTGAGGGCCGGGCCGTCCTGCGGCAGGTCACGACCGGCCGCGGAGGCGCGGAAGGTGTCGGCCTGCACGTCGTCCAGCCACGCCGGGCGGTGGTACGGGCGCTCGTACACGGGGCCGTCGTGGGCCACGGTGCGCGGGTCGACGTCGACGATCGTCTCGCCGTCCCACGTGATGACGAGGCGACCGTCGCCGGTGACCTCGCCGAGCCACGAGTACTCGACGTCCCACTTGGCCATGACCGCCTCGAAGCGCTCGGCGTTCTCCGGGGTCACCACGGCCATCATGCGCTCCTGCGACTCGGACATCAGGATCTCGCCCGGGGTCAGCGTGGAGTCGCGCAGCAGCACGTCGGTCAGCTCGACGCGCATGCCGCCCTCGCCGTTGGAGGCGAGCTCGGAGGTCGCGCAGGAGATGCCGGCGGCGCCGAGGTCCTGGATGCCCTCGACGAGCGAGTCGCGGAACAGCTCGAGGCAGCACTCGATGAGCACCTTCTCGGCGAACGGATCGCCCACCTGCACCGAGGGGCGCTTGGCCGGCTTGCCGCCGTCGTCGAAGGACTCGGAGGCCAGCACCGAGGCGCCGCCGATGCCGTCGCCACCGGTGCGGGCGCCGAAGAGCACCACCTTGTTGCCGACGCCCGAGGCGTTGGCCAGGCGCAGGTCCTCGTGCTTGAGCACGCCCACGGCCAGGGCGTTGACCAGCGGGTTGCCCTGGTAGGACGCGTCGAAGCGGACCTCGCCGCCGATGTTCGGCAGGCCCAGCGAGTTGCCGTAGCCGCCGATGCCCGCCACGACGCCGTGCACGACGCGCGCGGTGTCCGGGTGCTCGACCGCGCCGAAGCGCAGCGGGTCCATGACGGCGACCGGGCGGGCGCCCATCGAGATGATGTCGCGCACGATGCCGCCGATGCCCGTGGCCGCGCCCTGGTGGGGCTCCACGAACGAGGGGTGGTTGTGGGACTCGACCTTGAAGGTCACGGCCCAGTCGTCACCCAGGTCCGTCACGCCGGCGTTCTCGCCGATGCCGACCATCAGGTTCTTCTTCATCTCGTCGGTGAGCTTGTCGCCGAACTGACGCAGATGCACCTTCGAGGACTTGTACGAGCAGTGCTCGGACCACATCACGGAGTACATCGCGAGCTCGGCCGCGGTCGGGCGGCGGCCCAGGATCTCGCGGATGCGCGCGTACTCGTCCTCCTTGAGGCCGAGCTCGGCCCAGGGCTGCTCGACGTCCGGGTTCGCCGCGGCGGCCTCGACGGTCTCGATGTTGAACTGCTGGCTCATGCGGCACCTCCGGCGGCGATCGCGGACAGGACGGACGTGAAGAAGCCCAGGCCGTCGACGCCCGTGCGGGGCCCGGCTTCGGTGTCCGGGCCGAAGCCCGGCTCGACGGCGTGCTCGGGGTGCGGCATCAGGCCGACCACGTTGCCCGCAGCGTTGGCGACGCCGGCGATGTCACGGCGAGAGCCGTTCGGGTTCACGTCGAGGTAGCGGAACACCACGCGGCCCTCGCCCTCGAGCTCGTCGAGGGTGGTCTCGTCGGCCACGTACTGGCCGTCCTGGTTCTTCAGCGGGACGACGATGCGCTGGCCCTGCTCGAAGTCCCGGGTCCAGGCGGTGCCGGCGTTTTCGACGGCGAGGGCCTGGTCGCGGCAGATGAAGTGCAGGTGGTCGTTCTTGATCATCGAGCCGGGCAGCAGGTGCGATTCGGTGAGGATCTGGAAGCCGTTGCAGATGCCCAGCACCGGCAGGCCGGTCGTCGAGCCCTGCCGGCCGCCGGCGGCGGAGGCGATCGCGTCCATCATCGGGGCGAAGCGGGAGATCGCGCCGGCGCGCAGGTAGTCGCCGTAGGAGAAGCCGCCCGGGATGACGACGGCGTCGACGCTGCGCAGCGCGGCGGCAGGGTCCTCGTCGGCGTGCCACAGGGACACGGCCTCGGCGCCGGAGAGACGGACGGCGCGGGCGGCGTCGACGTCGTCGAGCGTGCCCGGGAAGGTGACCACGCCGATGCGGGCGCCGGTCAGCTCGGTCGTGGGGGTCGAGTAGTCCCCGATCAGCGGCAGGTCCGTGCTCATCAGGCGTGGGCCTCGTCGTTCGTCTCGGACTCGTCGACCACGGCGACGTTCACGACGTCCTCGATGACCGGGTTGGACAGCAGCTCGGCGGCGGCGGCGCGGGCCCGGTCGAGCACGGCGTCGGTGACCTCGCCCTCGACGCTCAGCTCGAAGCGCTTGCCCTGGCGGACCTGGGCGAACTCGGTGAAGCCCAGCCGCGGCAGGGCCCCGGCAATGGCCTTGCCCTGCGGGTCAAGGATCTCGGGCTTGGGCATGACGTCGACGACGATGATGGGCATGAACACGCTCCTGGGTGCGGGACGGGTGCCGCGGAGCGGGCCCGGACTCCGGTGCCGTCTCACGCCCGGACAGGGGCGCTCCGCGCGCTTGCCTCGCCAGTCTACGCGGGCGTGGCCCGACGGTGGGCGGGATGCCGGCGGCCCGGGCGGTCCGGGCCGGTCGAGCACCGGGGCGTTCAGTGCCGCGGGTCGGTGGCGGCCTCCTCCCGCAGACCGTGCCACGTCAGCGCGAGCAGGGCGGCCATGAGCCCGGCGGCGATCAGGGCGATCAGATCGATGCCGGCCAGAAATGCCGCGTCCGCGGCCTCGAGCAGTCCGGCCCCGCCGTCCGGGAGGGCTGCGGCGATGTCGCGGGAGGCGGCCAGCGTCTGCGCGGCGGCCTCGGCGTCGGCCGCGTTCAGGCCGGGGACCGTGCCGGCCGCATCGCGCACCCCGGCCGCGTAGACGGCCATGCCCGCGGTGCCGAGCAGAGCCGTGCCCATCGCGCCGCCGAATTCGTAGCCGGTCTCGGAGATCGCGGCGGCGCTGCCGGCGCGTTCGGGCGGGGCGGCCGCCAGGACGACGTCGTTCGTGAGGGTCTCGGCCAGGCCGACGCCGACGCCGAACAGCGCGGAGAGGACCAGGAACGGACCGGGCCAGGCCAGCTCGTCCAGCAGTGATGCGCACAGCAGGCCCAGCGTGCTGCAGGCCAGTCCGGCCGCGATGACCGTCCGCACGCTCAGCCGTCCGGCCAACGGCGCGGCGGCGAGGGTGCCGACGACCGTGGCGGCGGCCAGCGGCAATGTCCAGAGGCCGGCCTCGGCGGCGCCCATGCCGCGCACGAGCATGAGGAACTGCGGCAGGAAGAACATCAGCCCCATCAGGGCCAGCATCGAGACGACGTTCACGAGGATCGCCGAGGTGAAGGCCAGGCTTTCGAAGAGGGACACGTCGATCATGGGATCGGGGCGGCGACGTTGACGCGCGACGAACCAGGCGAGGGCCCCGGCCCCCAGCACGGCGGCCGCCGCGGCGGTCAGGGCCGCGCCCGCGTCCGGCTGCGTCGCGACCGTCTTGAGGGCGTAGACCAGGCCGAGCATCCCGAGGATCGACAGAACGGCCGAGAGTGGGTCGAACGGGCCGGGGGCGGGGTCGCGCGACTCGGGCAGCAGGAACGGCGCGGCCGCGAGGAACGCGACGATGACCGGCACGTTCAGCAGGAACACCGAGCCCCACCAGAAGTGTTCGAGCAGCAGGCCCCCGACCACGGGGCCGAGGGCGGAGCCGCCCGAGAAGGCCATCGCCCACACGGCGATCGCGGTGCGCCGTTGGCGGCGGTCGGGGAAGATCGTGCGGATCAGCCCGAGCGTCGAGGGCATGAGCGTGGCGCCGCCCAGGCCGAGCAGGGCGCGGGCGGCGATGAGCATCTCGGGGGAGGTGGCGAAGGCGGCGAGCAGGGAGGCGGCGCCGAACAGAGGAGCGCCGAGCAGAAGCAGGCGGCGCCGTCCGATCCGGTCGCCGAGCGAACCCATGAAGACCAGCAGACCGGCCAGCAGGAACGAGTACAGGTCGATGATCCACAGCAGCTGCGTCGACGTCGGGTTCAGCGCCGCCGAGAGCGCGGGCACGGCGATGCCCAGCACGCTCATGTCGATGGAGATCAACAACACCGGCAGCACGAGCACGCCGAGGGCGGACCAGCGGCGCAGAGGCGAGAGGGTGGGCGTCACAGGCGGCTCCTTCCGGGGTCGTTCGAGGGCGTGCAGGGGCACGTGTTCGGGGCGACCGCGCGGGTCCCTCGGGGCCGGCGGCGGCGCGAGAGGAACTCTCGCACACTCGCGGTCCGGGCGTCGGTCATGTCCGGGGTCGCATGCCGCGCGGTGCGCGGGAGCGGGTCTAGCCTGGGCGTCATGATCCTGATGCGAACCCCTCGAAAGCTCCGCGAGAAGGCCGGCATCAACGCCACGGCCCGGTTCAGCTCCGGACCCGGCCGGCGATCGAGCGACGTGCGCTACCGGCGTGTGCGGCGCAGCGGAAGGCACCCGCGGTTCAGCCCGTTCCTGGCCGGCATGGCCGGGGCCCTGGGCTCGGTCGTCGTCCTGGCGACGGGGGCCATACGCGGCCGGGCTCGGCGTCGTGCCGAGGCGGGGCGGTCGCGAGACGGCCGTCGGTGACGGTGGAGCCCGGCGCCCAACGCCCCTGCGGCAGGTGCCCCTGCGGCACGGGGGACGCCTATGACGCCTGCTGTGGCCGGTTCCACGAGCGCTTCGCGCGGACCGGTGAGCTCAGCGCGCCGACCGCCGAGGCGCTCATGCGGTCGCGGTTCTGCGCATTCGCGCGCCTCGGCGAGGCCGGCGACGGTGCGGCCGGGGTGGGTGACGGTGCGGCGGACGAGTCCGCGGCCGTGGTGGACGAGGCCGCGGTGGACGCGATGGTGGCGTATCTGCGCGCGACGTGGACCGAGGCCGGGCGCCCGAGCGCGGCAGACCTGACTCCGAGCACGCAGGAGCCGGCCGCGCGGTTTACCAGGCTCGCGGTGCTCGACGTCGAGGGCGGCGGCCCGTTCCAGGACGAGGGCGTCGTGGAGTTCGTCGCGCTTGGGCGGCACGCCGGCGAGGGCGGCGGTCGGTTCCGGCTGCACGAGCGCAGCCGCTTCCGCCGCGCCGACGGGGCGTGGCTCTATGTTGACGGTCAGGTGCGCTGACCGGCCCCCCGTCGCGCGACACGAGGTGTTCGTCGCGCCAGGCGCGTCCGTCGGGCCGCTCGGATCCATACTGCGTGAACGACCCTTCTCAGTCCGCGTGAGGCCTTGAGAAGGGTCGTTTGCGCAGTACAGAACCGGTGCGAGGCGCTGGCCGGGCCCCGCGGCGGCCGGGGGCGCCGGCGCCTCGACGCGAGTGCGACGGCTGCGAGACCTGACCCGGGGTCGGGGTGTCAGCCGCGCCCGCCCTTGGGCGTGAACAGCTCGTCGACGCGGCGGCCGACCACCCGGGCCAGCTCGAAGGCGAGGGTGAGTGAGGGGTCGTGCCGTCCCTTCTCGATCGAAATGATCGTCTGCCGTGAGACGCCGAGCTCGTCCGCGAGACGCTGCTGCGACCAGCCGAGGCGGGCTCGTTCATCGGGCAGGGAGTTGTCCACCCTCAGCCCCGGCGCTTCTGCATCAGGTAGCGCACCGCCATGTCGCCCCACGTGAACAGGATGAGGCCGCAGCCGACCGCGGTCAGGTCGGCCTGCCAGCGGGTGAAGGCGGTGGCCGCCGTGCCGAGGCCGATGACGATGAGCAGGTCGTGGAAGGCTCCGACGGCCGCGGCGTCGTACCAGCGTGACTCGACCGAGTCCTCCGGATTGCGGACCGCGCCCTGGACAGTGCTGCGGTCTACGAACAGGGCCCAGAACAGAGCTGCCGTGACGGGCAGGTTGACCACCGCGACCGCGGTGACCGTCAGCCAGGGAAGCCAGGGGCGTGCCGGATCGGCCTCCCCGAAGGTCAAGAAGGCCACGAGGCCGAACAGCACGGAGGCGACGGCACCGCACAGCAGGGACGCCGTCACGAGGCGTGTCTGGCCGCCGCCGAGTCGGGCGGAGCGGCCCCAGCGGGTGCGTGGCGACGCGGTGGTGGTAGTGGTGTCGGTCATGAGGGCCTCCTCGTGTCGTGGTCGGTGCTGGTGAGCTCATCGTCAGTGTCAAGAGTGCTTGACGTCAAGGATCTTTGACATATCTCCGTCGAAAATCGGATGAGCGGCACCGAGACGCGCGGCGACGGGCCACGAGGAGCGCGACGGCCCCGGAGATAGGTTGAACGCATGAGTGATCCGGCCGGCGAGACCATGGCGGCATTCTGGGTACGGGCCCGGTGCCACGACCCTGCCCTCCCGTCGTGCCCGCCGCCGGCGTGGTCCTTCGGGGCGGGGCCGGACGAGGCCGATGCTCTCCTTGCGCTCGTCCTGCAGGACCGCAAGACCGCGACGGCCTCGGCGCTCGCGGACTACGAGAACGCCGGAGAGCGGCCGCCGCGGCCGGGCGAGCTGTCCGTTGTCCTGGACGGCGACGGCATGCCCCGTGCGGTGATCGAGGTGACCGCCGTCGACGTGGTGCCGTTCTCCGAGGTGAGCGCTGAGCACGCGTGGGCCGAGGGCGAGGGCGATCGTTCGCTCGGGCACTGGCGTGACGAGCATCGGGCTTTTTGGACGGAGCACGGCGCGACGGGGTTCGCTCCGGAGATGCCCGTGGTGTGCGAGCGCTTCCGACTGCGCTTCTCGGGCTGAGGACCCCGACGGATGTGTCCCCGGCGGGCGATGGCCGATCCGTACTGCGCAAACGACCCTTCTCAGGCCGTGTGAGCCGCTGAGAAGGGTCGTTTGCGCAGCACAGAACCGACGAGCGCGGGCCGCGCGTCCGTCAGCCCTCGGGTGCACCCCATCCGTCGATGCTCTCGATCAACCGGGCCCGCAGCGCCTGGCCGCGCTCGGCGAACCCGCGTTGACGGCGCACGTACTCGGCCCGGCCCTCGGGCGTCTCGATGCGGATCGGCTCGAACCCCCAGTCCGCGAGGTCGTAAGGCGAGGCCTGCATGTCCATCTCGCGCACGTCCCAGGCGAGCTCGAAGCAGTCGGCCAGCAGATCCGAACTCACCGCCGGCACCAGCTTGTACGCCCACTTGTACAGGTCCATGTTTCCGTGCAGGCAGCCCGGCTGCTCCATCGCCCGCATGGACTCCCGTGTCGGCCGCTCCTCGTTGAGCCCTCGTGCCTCGGGGGCGAAGAACCGGAACGCGTCGAAGTGCGTGCACCGGATCCGCGCGCCCTCGACCACCGCGTTCGTCCCCTCCGCGCCCAGGCGCAGCGGCACGCTCGAGTGCCGCACCCCGTGCACCTCGGAGCGGTAAGCCATCGCCCACTCGTGCAGGCCGAAGCAGCCCAGCCGCGCCTCGCGGCCGGCCGTCCGCGTCAGCAGGTCGCGGATGAACGCGACGCCCGCTGCCCGGTCCCGCAGGAAGGCCGCGACGTCGACGCTCCAGCCGCCCTCGGGCGCCCCGGCCACCTCCCCCGGTGCGAGACGACGCCAGTGCGTCCACTCCGAGCGCGGCGCCTGCCCGAACTCCTCGGCCTCGGCGGCCGCCGCGCTCCCGGCCGCGTCGTCGGCGAGGACGACGCCGGCCCCGGGCTGCCACCGTCGCAGCGCCCCGGCCGAGTGGGTGTAGTAGGTGAACAGGAAGTCGTACACCGGATGCCGTCGCCCCTGGTGGTGCAGGGCGACGATCGGCTCGGTGCGTGCGGCGATGCGCTGCCGGTGGGCTCGGGCACGGCCGAGCCACTCCTCCGGCGGCAGGACTGGCATGCGCCTCAGCGTCCGGTGCCGCCGTAGACGGTCGCCTCGACGTCGGTGTCCAGGCCGAAGGCGGTGTGCACCGCGCGCACCCCGTCGTCGAGCTGCTCCTGGTTTGTCACCACGGAGATGCGGATCTCGGAGGTCGAGATCATGTCCACGTTCACGCCGGCTGAGTGGAGGGCCTCGAAGAAGGCGGCCGAGACACCCGGGTTGGAGCGCATGCCCGCGCCGATGAGGGAGAGCTTGCCGACGGCCTCGTTGTAGACGATGTCCTCGAAGCCGATGCCGTCCTGCCCCGCACGCAGGGCCTCGAGCGCCCCCTTGCCCTCGACCATCGGCACGGTGAAGGAGATGTCCGTCTGGTTCGCTCCGACGCGGGAGACGTTCTGGACGATCATGTCGACGTTCGCATTGGCCTTCGCGAGCACGCTGAAGATCTGCGCGGCCTTGCCGGGCACGTCCGGCACGCCGACGACGGTGACCTTGGCCTCGGAGCGGTCGTGCGCGACGCCGGAGACGATCGGCTGTTCCATGGGTTCGCCTTCCTTGAGGGTGATGGTGTCGGCCGGGTCGGGGATGACCCAGGTGCCGGCGTTCGGGTCGTCTTGGTCCGGGTCGGAGAACGACGAGCGGACGCGCAGCGTGACGCCGAAGCGGCGGGCGTACTCGACGCTGCGCAGGTGGAGGATCTTCGAGCCGGACGCGGCCATGTCGAGCATCTCGTCGGAGGTGATGCGGTCGATCTTGCCGGCGGTGGGGACCACCCGCGGGTCGGCCGTGTAGACGCCGTCCACGTCGGTGTAGATCTCGCACGAGTCGGCGTTGAGGGCGGCGGCCAGCGCGACGGCGGTGGTGTCCGAGCCGCCGCGGCCCATCGTCGTGATGTCCTTCGACTCGGTGTTCATCCCCTGGAATCCCGCGACGATCGCGATCTTGCCCTCCTCGAGGGCGGCGCGCACTCGATCCGGGCTCACCTTGACGATGCGGGCCTTGCCGTAGACGTCGTCGGTGAGCATGCCGGCCTGCGAACCGGTGTAGGAGCGGGCTGGCACGCCCTCGGCGTCGATGGCCATGGCCAGCAGCGACATCGAGATGCGCTCGCCCGCGGAGAGGAGGATGTCCATCTCTCGGGCGGGAGCATCGTCGGTGAGCTCGGCGGCGAGGTCGAGCAGCTCGTCGGTGGTGTCGCCCATGGCGGAGACGACGACGCACACCTGGTGGCCGGCGCGCTGCGTGGCGGCGACCCGGCGGGCGACGCGGCGGATGCCGGCGGCGTCGGCGACGGAGGAGCCGCCGTACTTCTGGACGATCAGACTCATGCGGGGGATACCTCGGGGTGGGTCGGGCTCCGGCCGTGCCCCGGCCGGCGATTCCGCGTCAGTCTATGGCCACCTCGACGCTGCGGGCTGGTCCGTGACCGTGGCCTCGACGCGCGTGGACATCTGGGCGGGGCCGCCGGTCCCGTCACCCCCGGCAGGGTGGCCCCGGCAGCCGGGTCAGGTGCCGGAGAGCAGCCGGCGCCCCTCGAAGGCCCGGCCGAGGGTCACCTCGTCCGCGTATTCGAGGTCGCCGCCGACGGGCAGGCCGGAGGCCAGGCGCGTGACGCGGATGCCGGTGGCCCCGAGCATGCGACCGAGGTAGGTGGCGGTCGCTTCGCCCTCGAGGTTGGGGTCGGTGGCGAGGATGACCTCCTGGATCGTCTCGTCCTGAAGGCGGGTGAGCAGCTCGCGGATGTGCAGCTGCTCGGGCCCGATCCCCGCAATCGGATTGATGGAGCCGCCGAGCACGTGGTACTTGCCGGTGAAGGCGCGGGTCCGCTCGATCGCGAGCACGTCCTGGGACTCTTCGACGACGCACAGCACCGAGCCGTCGCGCCGGTCGTCCCGGCAGATGCCGCACAGCTCCTGTTCCGAGACGTTGAAGCACTGCGAGCACAGATGGACTTTGTCCTTGACGGCCCGGATGGCGTCGGCGAGACGGGTCATCTCGTCGGCGTCGGCCTCCATGATGTGGAAGGCGATGCGCTGCGCCGACTTCGGGCCGATGCCGGGCAGGCGGCCGAACTCGTCGATGAGCTCCTGGAGAGCGCCTTCGTACACGTGTCACCTTCAGTCGTCGGGGGAGCGTCGGGAGGGTCAGTCGTTCGGGATCTCCTCGAGCAGCGTGGCGCCGAGGAGGCGCTCGACGACCGCGCGGCCGACGAGGCCGGAGTCCTCGAGGGTGAGGTCCTCGTCGCTGGCGACCTCGTCCTCCCAGTCTACGGACGCGGCCGAGGCGTCTGCGGGCCGGCCCGGCCCACCGGTGGCCGTCCGCAGGGTCGCCGGCCCGCGCCCGCGGGCGGCCTCGCGGGCCGCCTGGATGGACGCGGCGCGCGGGTCGAGTGGCGGAGGCGTCGGGGCGCCCCCCGCGCGGTCGCCGGTCGCGTCGCGGGACGCGGCCAGGGTTGACGGCTCGGGGCGGCCGCCGGTGGCGGGATCCGACGGGTGGGGACCGCCCGCGTTCACGGGCGGTTCGGCGCCTCCGCCGTCGCTGATGCGGCGCATGAGCGCCGGGAACTGGCTGGCGGGGTGCCCGGAGCCCAGCGCCACGAGGGCCGCTGGATCGTTGCGTTCCTCAGGTGCGTTCCCGCCGGCGGGCGCAGGGGAGGTGTCGGAGTCTGCGCCGTCCTGGGCATCCGGTGCGGGGGCCGCGGACTCGGCGGGACGGGAGGACTCCGGCGACGCGGGCGCCGTGGCCGGGTCCTCGGCGGCGTCCGTGGACGATGAGGCGGTGCCGAAGCCCTCCGGCCGAGTGCTGCCGAAGCGGGCGGCGAACTCCGCCCGCAGCTCGGCTTCGGGGCGCGCGAACGACGGGATGGCCGGCTCGTCGGCCTCGGGGACGAGCGGGCCGGGGCGCCACTGCTCGGCCGTCGGCACCTGCCATGCGGGCTCCTGCGATGGCGTATCCGGGCCTGACGCCGCGTGATCCGCGGTGGGTGGCGCCGGGGCCGGGGCTGTCGCAGTGTCGTCGGTGGTGTCCTCGCCGGGCCCGGGCTGCCAGCCGTCGGGGCCGGGCGAGTCCTCCATGTCCGAGTCGGGGTCGTATTCGGGCAGGTGCGCCCACGGGTCGGGGTCGCCGCCGCCGTCGGGCATACCCCAGTCCGGGGCGACGTCCGCGGGGGTCCCCCAGGAGTCGGGTGAGGGGGCCGCGGACGGGGTCGGCTCCGGAGACGCAGCGGTCGGCGACGGGTCCGGCCCGGACGCGGGCTCGGAGGCGTCGGCAGGTGATGCCGGTGAGGCGGGGGCGGGAGGCTCCGGCGTCGGCGCGGGTTCGGGCTGTGGGTCCGGCTGCGCGGCCCGGGGGACTGACGGGGCGGCCGCCTCCTGGCCGGGGCGGCCCTCAGCTTTTGGGCGGGTGCCGCCGTCGGGTCCGGGCGCGGCCCCGGGGCGTGGGGCGTCTGCGCCGAGGATCAGGTCGAGCTCGGGCCGGATGCCGAGCACCTGGTGCACGGCCTCGGCCAGAAGGCGGTCGCCCTGTCGGCCGAGCAGCGACTGCCGCGGCGCGTCCTGGGTGAACCCGATCGTCAGCAGGCTGCCGTCGAATCCGACTACCGATGCGTTGTCCTTCACGAGCATCCACACCAGGCGCGAGGAGTCTTCGAGGGCGGTGAGCACGTCCGGCCACGCGCGACGCATCTTCTCGACCTGGCTTGCGCTCTGCGCCGCTGCCGGCTGCGCCGCACCGGGGATCTCGGGTGCGGGGGCCTGCGCCGCAGCGGGGGTCTGGGGTGCGGGGGCCTGCGCGGCCGGTGAAGCCGGGGACGGCTCGGGCTCCGTCGTCGGTCCGGGCGCCGACTCAACGGCCGGCTCATCCGTCGGTCCGGGCGCCGACTCAACGGCCGGCTCATCCGTCGGTCCGGACGCCGACTCAGCGGTCGGCTCGTCCGTTGGCTCGTTCGTCGGACCGTCCGGGGTGCCGGAGGTGGACTCCGCCGGCGGCTGCTCGGCGTGCTCTTGGTCTTCGGGTGCCGGACCGGCCGAGGTGCGGCGCATGGCCGCTCGGGCCAGGGCCGCGCCCGAGAGCTCCCCGTCGGTCGGGCCGTTCTGCCCGCCCGCGCGGTCATCGACCGGCGACGGGCCGTCGCGCTGCTCCGTCGCGGCACCGGGGGTGCGGCTGCGCGGGGGCGTGGCGGCAGAGCCCTCGGCGGTCGTCCCGATCAGACCCGCGTCGATCCGCCGCTCGAGTGCCTCGAGGCGGGCGGCGAGGCCGCGCTGCGTCTCGTCGGCCGCCGGCAGCAGCAGGCGCGCCATGAGCAGCTCGAGGTGCAGCTTCGGGCTCGTCGCCCCGACCATCTCCGAGAGCGCCTCATTCGTCACATCGGCCAGGCGGCTGAGCTCGGCGCGGCTGAGCTGGGCGGCCTGGGCGGTGAGCCGACGCACCTGGTCCTCGGGCACTCCGTGCAGCACGACGGAGGCCTGATCCGGCATGGCGCGGGCGATCACGAGGTCGCGGAACCGGTCGAGCAGGTCCTCGACGAACCGGCGCGGATCCTGGCCGGACTGCACCACGCGGTCCACAACGTGGAACACCGTCGGCGGATCGTCCGCGGCCACGGCGTCGATCACATCGTCCAGCAGCGCACCCGGCGTGAACCCGAGCAGGTTCACCGCCAGGTCGTAGTCCACACGCCCCTCGGCCGCGCCGGCGATCAGCTGGTCCAGCACCGAGAGGGTGTCGCGCACCGAGCCGGTGCCCGCCCGCACGACCAGCGGCAGCACCCCGGCGTCCACCTGCGTGGACTCCGAGGCGCACAGCTGCTCCATATAGGCGATCAGCGGCTCCGGCGGCACCAGCCGGAACGGGTAGTGGTGCGTGCGTGAGCGGATCGTGCCGATGACCTTGTCCGGCTCCGTCGTCGCGAAGATGAACTTCAGGTGCTCCGGCGGCTCCTCGACGATCTTCAGCAGGGCGTTGAAGCCCGCCGCCGTCACCATGTGCGCCTCGTCGATGATGAGGATCTTGTACCGGTCGCGCACCGGGGCGAACGTCGCCCGCTCGCGCAGCCCGCGCGCGTCCTCGACGCCGCCGTGGGACGCCGCGTCGATCTCCATCACGTCGAGCGAGCCCGGCCCGCCCGTCGCGAGGTCCCGGCACGAGTCGCATTGCCCGCACGGGGTCGCCGTCGGACCCTGGGCGCAGTTCAGGCAGCGCGCCAGGATGCGCGCCGAGGTCGTCTTGCCGCAGCCGCGCGGCCCGGAGAAGAGATAGGCGTGGTTCACCCGGTCCTTGGACAGGGCGGTCCGCAGCGGGACGGTCACATGGTCCTGCCCGATGACCTCCTCGAACCGGTCCGGGCGGTAGCGGCGATACAGGGCGGTGCTCACCTGACCAGCCTATCGGCCGGCACCGCGACGCTACGTCCGAACGGGGAATACCCGTGGCCGACGCCGGGGTTCTTCCGGCATGAGCTCAGCACAGAACCCGGACCTGATCGGCGCCACCCTGGACGAGGCCGCGCTCGCCGTCCTCTTCTCCGGCGCCCACACCACCAACACGTTCTCCGACGAGAAGGTGGACGTCGACGTCGTCCGACGCGCCTACGACGACCTGCGCTGGGCCCCGACCGCCATGAACTCGCAGCCGCTGCGCATCACGGTCGTGGAGTCTGACGAGGCCCGTCGGCGCCTGGCCCCGCACATCATGGAGTTCAATCGGGAGAAGACCGTCGCCGCGCCGCTGACCCTCGTCGTGGCCTACGACCTGGACTGGCACCGCGAGATGGGCCGTCTGGCCCCGTTCCGCGAGGGGTTCGCCGAGGACGCCGAGTCCAAGCCGGCCATGCGTGAGTCCATGGGGCGAACGAACGCGCTGATCCAGGTCGGTTACCTGCTGCTGGCCCTGCGCGCGCACGGGCTGCAGGTCGGTCCGATGGCCGGCGTCGACACCGACGGCATCGATGCGCAGTTCCACGACCAGAAGAACTGGAAGGCGCTGCTGGTGGTGAACGTCGGCCACGCCCCGCACCCGGCGGACGAGGACGCCCAACGCCCGCGCCAGGCCCGACTCGAGTTCGACGAGGCCGCCGAGGTGCTCTGACGCCGCCGGCCCGGCGGACGCGGATCTGGTGGGCGGGCGGCCGTCGTCGGCGACCGGCCTCCTCAGGCGAAGGCCGCGGCATCGAACACCCACGGCTCGCGCGGCAGGGCGCCCGCCTCGAGGGCGGCGGCGAAGGCCGGCACCGCCGCGGGCAGTGGTCCCGCGGGCAGTCCCGCCGAGCGCAGCAGGGCGTCGCGGATCGCCTCGAGGCGCGCCGGGTCTGCTTCGCGCACGTCCTCGACCCCGGAGAGGTCCTCCAGGGTCACGGCCCCGTCACGCTTGGCCAGGCGCCGACCCTGCCCGTTCACGACGAGCGGCACGTGCAGGTGCTCGGTCCGCGGGGCGGGCTCGTCACGGGCCGCGCACAGCACGGCCGCGAGCCACGTCTGCCGGGGTGTCGAGTCGAGCAGATCGTCACCGCGAACCACCTGGTCCACGCCCTGGGCGAGGTCGTCGGCCACGACCGCCAGGTTGTACGCGTAGGCCCCGTCGTTGCGGCGCAGGACCATGTCGTCCACGAGTCCGGTGACCTCCCCGGTGAGCAGGTCGTGGGCGCGGGCCTCGGGGTGGCCGCCCTCGGGCAGGCCGGCGACGAGGGCCGCGTTCAGGCGCAGCGCCGCGGGCCGGACGGCACGGCGCTGCTCGCGCTGGGCCTCAGTGAGCGTGCGGCACGTGCCCGGGTAGAACCCGGGCGGGCGCAGCGGCGTCGGCGCCTGGCCGGGCAGACGACCCGGCCCGTTCGGGGCAGAGGAGGCCTGGGCGATGTCCTTGCGCGAGCAGAAGCACTCGTACACCGCGTCCGGTCCGTGTGCGGTGCGCAGGGCCGCGACCGCCGCGTCGTAGAGGTCCGTGCGCTCGGACTGCCGGACGGCAGGTGCGTCCCAGTCGAGGCCGAGGGCCGTCAGTTCGGCGAGCTGGGAGTCCTCAGATCCGGCGCGCACACGGTCCAGGTCCTCGATGCGCAGCAGGAACGGGCGGCCGGAGGCGCGGGCGGCCAGCCAGGCGAGCATGGCGGTGCGCAGGTTCCCCACGTGCAGCCGCCCCGTGGGGGAGGGGGCGTAGCGGCCGGCGGGCATGGGACCTCCTGGAGACGTCAAAGACCCCTCACGCACCTGCCAGAGCCCACCTACCCTTGCTACCTTCCGGTCCTGGGGGAGTTCAGCGAGATGACACCACGTGAGGGGCCGTCCGAGAGTCTACCAGTCGGCGGCGGACCGGGCGATTCGCCCGAGGTGGCGCGGTGGTGTAGAGTCGTCCACGCCCTTGCGCGGTACGCCGCATGAGGGCGCACCAAGGAGGATTCGCCTAGCGGCCTATGGCGCACGCCTGGAACGCGTGTTGGGTTCACGCCCTCGGGGGTTCAAATCCCCCATCCTCCGCGCTACGCCCCCGTCATCCCTGTGATGGCGGGGGTTTTCGCATGTTCTAGCGGTTTTCGGCCGGTCCCCCTCTTTGCATGGGTGTGCATGAGGGGGCGCTAGTCAGCATATATCCTGACTACTGACTGACTAGGCATAGATGGGCAGGAAGTATGGCACCGCGCAAGCAATCGAAGCTCCCCCCGGGCATCAGCGTGAACCCCTCCGGCCGGTACCGGGTGAGGGTCTTCACCGAGAACTTGACCGTGAGCCTGGGGACGTTCGCCACCCAGGCCGATGCCCGCGCCGCCCAGCACGTTGCCTACGGCGAGCTGGCCCGGGGCACGTTCATCCCGCCTGCTCAGCGCCGCGAGAAGATCAAGGCCGAGCAGGCCGCCCGCCAGGCCCAGGCCGACGCCGACGCCCGCACCGTCCGCGAGCTGGCCGAGGCGTGGCTCACCTGGCAGGAATCCCGCGGGCTCAAGCTCGGCAGCCTCTACACCTACCGCCGCCACCTGGAGGCCCATTTCCTCCCCGACTACGGGGACGCGCCCGTGGGCAGCGTGACCGCCGTGGAACTGTCCGAATGGCTGGACCGGCTCGAAGCGTCCAAGGGAATGGACGCCGCAGCCCGTATCCACCGGGACGTTGTGGCCCTGTTCAAGTTCGCCACCGGGGACGTGCCCGACCTGCCCCGTAACTTCACTCCCTGGCTGCTGACCTCCCCCGTGCCACCCCTGGCTGCCCGACGACTGCGCCGCCCCAACCTGCCCACCCGCAACCGCGAGGTCCTGGTCCCCGAGGACGTGCGCCGCCTGGCCGCTCTCATGCCCCACCCGGAAGACCGCCTCATCGTCCTACTTGCCGGATGGGCCGCCCTTCGGCTGGGGGAGGTGCTGGCCGTACGCCGCCGCCACATCACAGAGGACAACAACGGGACGATGTGGCTCCGCGTCGAATCCCAGGTCCAGGCCCGCGGCTCCGGCGTCCGCGAGGAAACACCCAAGTCCGCCGCCGGGCACCGCATCATCCCCATCCCCTCGACCATCCGCGCCGACGTCCGCGCCCACCTGGCCGAGCACACCGCCGAGGACCGCGACGCGCTGCTGTTCCCCCGACGCGGGCCCGGAAACCGCCTGCACAACCCCAACACCATCGGCAAGCGGTTCAAGGCTGCCGTGGACCAGCTCAACCGCGAGCGCACGGCGGCTGGGGCGCACCCGGTGGAGGAGTTCACGTTCCACGGGCTCCGGCACACCGCGCTGACCCGGTTGGGCCAGGCAGGGGCCACCACGGCCGAGCTGAAGGCGTACGCCGGGCACTCAGATTCCAAGTCAGTCGAGATTTACCAGCACGCCGAGCGGGGCCGTCTGTCCGCGCTCGCGGACACGATGGGAGGTGCGGGACGATGACCGCCGAGGTAGCACCGCGAGAGTGGTGGGAGCGGCCCCCGTTCATCCGGGAGACGCTGGAGCTGTACTGCGACCATCCACGGCACCGCGAGCGCCACCGCGTGGCCGTGTTCGGTCTGGCGGACGTGCCCGAGGGCCGCCTAGAGCAATTCCGGTTCGCGGAGGACCGGGCCCACGACCCGGCGGTCTGCACGGGGGGTTGTGTAGCCGGTGGCGGCCCCTGCTACCGGCGGACATTCTGGGCCGTGCGGTCCCCCGTCTCGGGGGAGATGCGCAAGGCCTACCGGGCTCTTGAAGCTGCTGGAGAGATGCGCCCGGACCTGCTCGACGCACTGCACGACGCTCAGTACCGAATGACTCAGCGGGACGTGAAGATCACCCGGCACGCTGGCAACGTCCAAGCGGGCGGGGAAGCGGCACTGTCCTACATGTGGTTTCTGACGATTGCGGCCGACCTGGGCAAGCCGGTCAATGAGCGAGACCCGTACTGTCACCCCCTGTGGGGTGATGGGTACGCCGGGCGGCACACCCGCTATTGGTACCAGTACGCACCCCGGAATGGGCAGATTGCGGCCCTCCACGCCCCCGGCCCGAAGGTCCGATACATGCCCCAGGACAGACGGGAGGACCGCCCCATGATGTACCGGGAGGGACTGGGCCTGTTGTGCGAGGTGTGCCAGCGCCAGGAACGGAGCGTCAAGGGCCGCAACACCTACCGCGTGGACGTGACCGAAGCCCGGCTCTATGACCTGCTGGACACTGCCCACGCCGCGGGCTGCACCGCACTGTCCCTCCGCGCTCTCCGCCAGCTCAACAGCCGCGGATAGTGCTAGGTTCTGCGGCCCCGTGCTAACGTAAAAGGGCTTAGGGAGAACACGCTCCCACCTAGGCGGACACCTCCGCCGGGGCGCTACTCGCCACCAACCACGTGATCCCGTCAAGGGGCCGAGGGGAAGGGCTCAGAGTCGTGCCCAGGAGGTACCCCAGCATGTCCGCCCACCCCAGCATGAAGGCCGTCACCGCGGCGCAGCTGACGATCCCCGATGTAGCCCGGGCCCTGAACTGCTCGCCGGACACCGTGCGCCGCATGATCGCCCGCGGTGAGCTGCGCGCCTACCGCTACGGCCCCCGGCTGATCCGCATTGACCCGGCCGACCTCGCCGCGCTCCGTGAACCCGTGACTTCCCTCGCGGACCTTCGGGCCGGTGATGCCGCGTGACCAACTCCCAGCATGAAGAACGCCGCCCCCTGAGTCCGGGAGCGGCGTTCATGAAGTCGTTCGACGGCGACACCACCACTATACCGGCGAGCGCCCCCGAGACCGCGCTCGCCGGCACTCCCAGGACCGCGAGCGCGGCCGGTGCTGACCTGCTGACCGGGGCCCGCCGGTTGCACGCCGCGGGGCTGCGGGTGATCCCCGTCAAGGCCGACGAGTCGAAGGCCCCCGCCCTCCGGCGCTGGCCCGAGCACCGGACCACCGAGGCCGACCTCGACCGATGGTTCGGCGGTCCCTCTCCGCGCTACGTGGCACTGGGGATGGTCTGCGGCCCCGAGGCGGGCAACGTGGAGATGCTGGAGGTAGAGGGCCCCCACACCGCCCTATGCGCCCCCATCTACGCCCACGCCCAGCGCGCCGGGAATGCCTACCTGCTGCACCGGCTGGACGGGTGGAGCGAACGCTCCCCCTCCGGTGGAATCCACTGGTTCTACCGGGTAGAGGGGCAGGACGTGCCCGGCTCCGTCCAGCTCGCCCGCACCGAGACCGGGAAGGTCATGGTGGAGACCCGCGGCGCTCGCGGTATGGCCGTCATGGCCCCGTCAGCTGGAGCGGCGCACCCGTCCGGGCGCGGCTGGACTGTGGGCACCGGGGGACCGGAGACCATGCCCACGCTCACCGCTGCCGAGCGGGACGCCCTGCATGCCCTGTTCCGCGCCCAGGACCGGCACACCCCGGCCGATGCGCCGCCGACCCCGACGCGGCCGCCCCAGCCACCCATGGGGCCGCCTAGCGGGGCCGTCCGGGCAGGGGACGACTACACGGCCCGCACGACGTGGGCCGAGGTGCTGGAGCCCCACGGGTGGACTCTCCACAGCGCCGCCGGAGACCTGCTGCACTGGACCCGCCCCGGCAAGGAGACGGCCGCCGGGCCCTCCGCGACGACGGGGCGCACCCCCGAGGACCGGCTCTACGTGTTCTCCACCAACGCCGCCCCATTCCGCGAACGCACCCCCTACAACCGGTTCGCCGCCTACGCGCTGCTGAACCACAGTGGGGACTACACCGCGGCCGCCCGCGAGCTGGCCCGCCAGGGCTACGGCCGCCGTCCGCGTGGGGGGCGGTGAGGCATGGGAGGGGAGAACGTGGAGAAGGTTTTCACGCTGTGGGGCTCCCACCTGAGCCCCGTGGAGAAGTGCGCCGCGGTCTACATGGCGAATACGGCCCACGACCGCCACACACCCCCGGTGTACTGGGCAGGGTGGAAGGCGCTCTCGGTGGCCCTGGGATACGCCCACGGGGAAGCCAACCGAGACACCGCTCGCGCCAACACGATGAATGTCCTCGCCCAGCTGCGGACGAAAGGAGTCATCACGTCCGGTGGCAATGCGCGTCCGGGTGCGAACGGGGTCTACGCGCTCAACCTTGATCCCGACACCGAGCACGTTCCCGTGAACGTGTCGGGAGACGGGAGAGATGTCACCTGGCACGCGGTGTCCAGAGGCGATCCGCGAGCAGCACGGGACCGGGCGACCCCCGCCTGGATGGGTAGTGGTGACGACTACCCGGTGGGTAGTGGTGACGACTACCCGGTGGGTAGTGGTGACGACTACCCCGAATCCACCCACTCCAATGAACTTCATCAAGTAGGGAAGGGGGCGGCGGCCGCACTTCCCACCGGCCCCAGCGCCCCGCCCGGTCGTGACTCGGGGGAACTGACGCTCACCACCGAGACAGAGGACCCGGCCCCCGACATGGACAACAGGGGCCGGTGGACCGGGTGGGGCACCCCTGCCCCTGCCCCTGCCGAGGATGAGGACAACCGGATGTTGCAGGAGCGGAAGAACGAGCAGTTGGCCCGGTTGCGAGCTGCATACCCGGGCATATTCGCTGCCTGACCACGACGGGTGACACTGGTCCGCGAGCGCACCCTCGCCGCTGCGCTCGATTGGTATCCAGTCCTTACTGGGTGATGGCGTTGTCGAGGTCGGCCAAGACTTCGACGGCGCGGACCTCATGGTGGCGGCTGACGGCGCGTTGCAGGCGCTCGCCGGCCCCGAAACGCCCGACCCTCCCCGTAGGGGCAGGCATCCCGTTGGGGTTCTCCTGCGCGGGTGTGAGGGCGGGGCTCAGGCTCCGGTGGCGGGTGCGGTGGCGTTCCACCACGGCCCGGCGTGCGGGAACAGCACCGGACTCCGATACGCCGGGGAACCCACGGGGTTGTCCTCGTCCGCGAACTCCGCTGTGACCGTGTGGGTTGCGTACCAGACAGCGGCGCGCATCACGTGGGCGAAGTCCCGGGCGTGCGGGAAGTGCCACGTTGCACCCCAGTGGGTGAGGCGCGCCCGATTCTCCGGCGTGTCCCACTCCGGTCGAAGGGCGGTCAGCGTGAACCCTAGGGCTAGGGCATGTCTGACAATCGTTTGGACCACGCGAGCACAGCGTTCAGGACCACAGCAGACCCAACCTTCCCTCTGGTGTCTCCCCACCCTTAGTGTCTCCGTACGGCCCGAGACCGGGACTCCCCCTCGGGTTCGCCCCGTCTCTCGCCCCGCCGGGGGCCTCGCTGGAGACAGAAAGGTAGCAGTTTCATGACCACCAAGAACCGCGCCGTGGCATTCCACGGCATCAAGGACGTGCGCGTCGACGAGCTGGACTTCCCCAAGCTGGAGATGCCTGACGGCTCCGCCGCCCCGCACGGTGTCATCCTCAAGATCGTCGCCACCAACATCTGCGGCAGCGACCTGCACATCTACCGCGGCTCCTTCCCCGTGCCCGAGGGCATGGTGCTGGGTCACGAGATGACCGGCCAGGTGCTGGAGATCGGCAGCGACGTCCAGTTCCTGCAGGAGGGCGACCTCGTCTCCGTGCCGTTCAACGTGGCCTGCGGCCGCTGTCGCAACTGCCGCGCCGGCCGCACCGAGGTGTGTGAGACCGCCAACCCGGAGCAGGCGTGCGCCGCCTACGGCTTCAATCTGGGCAACTTCCAGGGCGGACAGGCCGAGTACCTGTTCGTGCCGTACGCCGACTTCCAGCTGCTGCGCTTCCCGGACCAGGAGCAGGCGATGGAGAAGATCCTGGATCTGGCCGTGCTCTCGGACATCCTCCCGACGGCGTTCCACGGCCTCATGGAGGCCGGTGCCAAGCCCGGCTCCACCGTCTACATCGCCGGTGCCGGGCCCGTGGGCCGGTGCGCCGCGGCCGCCGCTCGGCTGCTGGGCGCCTCGTGCATCATCGTGGGCGATCAGGACGCCTCGCGGCTGGAGCTGGTGCGCAAGCACGGCTGCGAGACCATCGACCTCTCCGTCACGGAGAACCTGCAAGACGCCGTGAACGACATCCTCGGCGAGCCGATGGTGGACTGCGCGGTGGACTACGTCGGCTCCGAGGCCCACGGCCTGGGCTCCGAGTCCGATGAGATGCAGCCGATCGCCGCCGTGAACCAGGTCCTGGACATCACCCGTCCGGGCGGTGCCACGGGCATCATCGGCATCTACGGGCCGGACCCGATCGCGGAGACGAAGGCCGAGCAGGAGGGCACCTTCCCGGTGGACTTCGGCAAGGCCTGGATCAAGTCGCCCCACATCATCGGCGGCCAGGCGCCCATCATGCGCTACAACCGTCAGCTGATGATGTCGATCCTGTGGGACCGGATGCCGTACCTGACGGAGTTGGTCAACCCGCGCGTGATCACCCTGGACGAGGCACCCCAGGCCTACGCGGAGTTCGACCAGGGCTCCGTGGAGAAGTTCGTCATCGACCCGCACGGCATGATCGCCCGCTGAGCGACGCCGCCTGTTTCGTCAGGCTCAGTCTGGGTGGTTCTCCACCGCACCGCGCACTCCGCCAAAGCGGGGTGCGCGGTGCCGTGCTGAACGCGGTCATCGCGTGGTCAAAGCTATTGTCAGACACGCCCTAGGGACTCCATCATCGACAGCATGGGCCGGGGGCCTGTCGTCGCCCTGTCGGCGAGCGCGGGGGCTGTGGTCGAGCGGTCGGTCATCGTGGTGCTCATCGTCGTGCTCCGTTCGGTGGCGGGCCCGGCCCGTGGTGGGCGGGCCTGGTGGGGGTTGTCCTGCCTACTGACTGACTAGGCGGTGACGCTGGAGAGCATCACCCCAAGTCAGATCAACAATGGGGGAGATTCCCCCATCCTCCGCGGAGAGAAGCCCCCGGAACCATCTGGTTCCGGGGGCTTCGTCGTGTCGGAGGGCCGTCGTCGGGCCGGGCCCGGGCCCGCGTCAGGTGCGAGCCATGCCGCTGGCCCGGCGTCGGCCCGCCACGGTCCCGCCCAGGCCGGCCAGCACGATGATCGGCAGGGCGGCCGGGCCGGACAGCGGTGAGGCCCAGAACCCGGCCACATCGCCCAGGAGCATCACCGTGACCACGATGAGCGCGGCCACGCAGACTCCGAACACGGGCCACACCCAGACGGGCGTCCGCCCCCGACCGGGCGGAGCGGTCCGGGCGGATGCCTTCTCGGTGTGCGTCATTGCGGTCCTCCTGCGCCGTGGCCTGTGCGGTCGCTCATCACGGTAGCGTCTGAGCGACCGCCGGGCACCCGGCTCAGAACAGCTGCCGTGCGTTCGCCTTCGCCAGGTCGATCAGCTCGGTGCCGCGGCCGCTGAGCACGGTGCGCACCGCGTACAGGGTGAAGCCCTTGGCCTGCTCGAACTCGATCGCCGGCGGGATCGTCAGCTCCTGACGCTCGGTCACGACGTCGAGCACGGCCGGACCGTCATGGGCGAGGAACTCGGCCATCACCTGCGGCAGCTCGGCCGAGGTCTCGACGCGGAAGCCCTTGATACCCATCGACTCGGCCATGAGGGAGAAGTCCGGGTTCTCGAGGTCGGTGGCGAACGTGACGAACCCGGCGGCCTTCATCTCCAGCTCGATGAAGTTCAGCGAGGAGTTGTTGAACACGACGGTCTTCACGGGCAGGTCGTTCTGCTTCAGCGTCAGCAGCTCGCCGAGCATCATGGACAGCCCGCCGTCGCCGGCCATCGCCACGATCTGCCGGTTCTTGTCCACCGACTGGGCGCCGACGGCCTGGGTGATCGCATTCGCCATCGAGCCGTGGGTCATCGAGCCGATGATCCGGCGACGGCCGTTCATCGTCAGGTAGCGAGCGGCCCACATGACCGGGGAGCCGACGTCCGGCAGGAACACGGCGTCGTCGTCGGAGAGCTCGTCGATCATGCGGGCGACGTACTGCGGGTGGATGCGCTTCTTGTCCGGAGTGGCCAGCTCGTCGAGCTCCTTGCGGGTCTTCTTGTAGTCCTTGACCATCGCGTTCAGGAATCGCGAGGACTTCGCGCGCTTCAGGCGCGGCAGCAGCGCGAGGGCGGTCTCCTTCACACCGCCGACCAGCGGCACGTCGACGTCGACGCGAGTGCCGATCTGCTCGCCGCGCACGTCCACCTGGATGACGTCCGCGTTCTCCGGGTAGAACTGCCGGTACGGCAGGGACGAACCCAGGATCAGCAGCGTGTCAGCGCCCTTGAGCGCCTTGTAGCCCGAGGAGAAGCCGAGCAGGCCGGTCATGCCGACGTCGAACTCGTTGTCGTACCCGATGAAGTCCTTGCCGCGCATCGCGTGCACGATCGGCGCCTGCAGCGTCTCGGCCAGCGCGACGACCTCGTCGTGGGCGCCCGCGGCGCCGGCGCCGACCAGCAGCGCCGTCTTCGACGACGAGTTCAGGCGGGCGGCGGCGTCGTCCAGCAGCTCATCGGCGGGCAGGACGGTCGAGGGCACGCGCCGGACGACGGATGGGCGGGCGTCGACGTCGGTCAGGGCCACATCACCGGAGATCACCAGGACGGCCACGCCGCGCTGCTCGATGGCCGCGCGCATCGCGGTGCGCAGCATGCGAGGCATCTGGTCGGCGGAGCTGACGTGCTCGACGTACACCGAGCACTCGCGGAACAGGTCCTGCGGGTGGGTCTCCTGGAAGTAGCCGGAGCCGATCTCCGCGCTGGGGATGTGCGCGGCGATCGCCAGCACGGGGGTGCGCGTGCGCTGCGCGTCGTACAGCCCGTTGATCAGGTGCAGGTTGCCCGGACCGCACGAGCCGGCGCACACGGCCAGCTCGCCGGTGAGCTGCGACTCGGCCGAGGCCGCGAACGCGGCGGTCTCCTCGTGGCGGACCGGGACCCATTCGACGCCGCCGTGCTCCCGCAGGGCGTCGGTGACGCCGTTGAGCGAGTCGCCGGCGAGGCCGTACATGCGGCGGACGCCGGAAGCGTGGAGGGTCTCGACGAGGTGATTGGCAACTGTGGCCATGCAGTACTCCTGGGATTGTCGGGGATTTCCTTCCCCTCTACCTTCCGCCTTGAGCGCTCCGAACGCATCCCGTCAGCGGTGTTCCGATGCTCACAGGGGCTCGGTGCGGCGGGGACCGGGCGCGCTGACCGGCCGGACGCGAGCCGGCAGCGCGCGGCCGGCCGGTCAGCGCGCCAGCAGCTCCGGGTGGTGCTTCTCGGTGACGGCCGGGTGCGCCCGGGCGAAGCCCTTGAGCATGTTCGCCCCGAAGGACGAGAGCATCGGGTTCTCCGGGTCGTCGGAGGCACCGCGCGCGTGTGCGGCGAGCTCGGCCGGCAGCTGCACCTTCTCGATCACCGCGTCCAGGCGGGGGGAATGGAAGTAGGGCACCGAGTAGCGGTCCATGCCCTCCGGCGGCGACTGCACGCGGTGGATCGTGGCCATCAGATAACCGTCGGTGGCGATCTCGAGCATCTCGCCGAGGTTCACGACGAGCGCGCCCGGGATCGGCTCGACGGGCAGCCACTCGTCCTGACCATAGGGGCGCACCTCGAGGCCGCCGACCTGATCCTGCAGCAGCAGGGTGATGAAGCCGTAGTCCGCGTGGAGTCCCACGCCCTGCGAGCCGGCCTCGGCGACGCCGCCGACGTAGTGCGCCAGCTTCGCCATCCAGGCCCGCTGATCGTCGAAGACGTCCGCGAAGTGGTCCTCGGGCAGACCGATTGCGACGAGCAGCGCGCCGAGCAGCTCCTCGCCGACGCGGTCCATGAGCGCGGTCCAGCCCATCGCGGCGCGTTCGAGTTCGGGCATGTCGGCCGGCCACTGGTTCGGGCCCTGCAGGTGCCAGTACTCCTCGCCCTCGCGGATCTGCTCGGCCGGGACGGGCGCGCGCTCGGGGGAGAAGTCCAGCTGCTCGCGGGAGTCCGGTCGGCCCTGGGTGCGTTCGGCGGCGATCGCCGAGTAGCCCCGGTAGTGCGGGGAGTTCTGATTGTGCAGGGCGAGCTTGTCCGCCTCGGGGCGGGCGAAGAACCGGGCCGTCACGTCGAACAGCTCATCGACCTGGCCCTCGGCGGCGCCGTAGCCGACGATCTGGAAGAAGCCGACCTTGTGCGCGGCGTGGCGCAGTCGGTCGAGGAATTCGGGGTTCCGGGAGCCGTCGGGTAGGCGGAGCTCGGACAGGTCGAGGACGGGCACCTCGGTGGGGACCGCGTCCTCCGCGAGCTCGGGGTTCTCGGAGGCGGTGGTCTGGGAAGCGTTCATGCGTCCATTGGACGCCCGCAGGCGAGGGCCGGACGAGGACGTGTCTCCGCGTTGACTCCCGTGACGCCGCGTGACTCAGGCGGTTGCGTCCAGCAGCGTTTCGGCGTACTCGAGCAGGGAGAGGCCCACGCGCTCGTGCACGTCGTCGGGCCGGCCGTGGCCGTGCGCGGCGAGGTCGGCCGCGGTGAGCACGGGGTAGGCGGTCGCGGGGACACCGTCGCTCGGGCGCACGTCGACGTGATCGACTCGGGCGCCGTCCTCGTGCAGCCGGTCGGCCATCGCATAGTCGGTCCGTGAGTCGCCCGCGGTGAACCAGCGGGCGGGCTGCTCGACGCCCGCCTCGGCCATGAGTGCGCGGCAGCGCAGCACGCCCAGGTCCTTTCCGGAACGGCGATCCTCCACATCGACGGAGATGACGGTCGGGTCCACCGTGATCCGGTCGGCAAGACCACGCTCTGCCAGCAGGGCCCGCACGCCCTCGACCACGTCGTCGCGGACCGCCAGGAACGCGCCCTGGTCGGCCCCGACGGTCTTCTCCAGGGACACCATCGCGAGCTTGGTGCGGTCGATGAACTGCAGTCCGCCGTCCTCGGGGTCGCCGGCGCGCTCGCGGTTCAGCGTCCAGATCGCCTCGCGCACCTCGGCCGTGATCGCCATGGACTCGTCCACGCGCAGCCAGCTCGGGGCGTCGGAGGCGGAGGCGATGGCGTCGACCGTGAGCGTCGGGACGCTTCCGCGGGGGACATCGGAGAACGGGAACCACACGGCTGCCTTCTCGCAGACGCCGTAGAACGGGGCCGCATCGGGCAGGCCCGCAGCGCGCAGCGGCTCGATCAGCTGGCGCAGCAGGAACTCGGCCGAGCGGCCCGTGTTGAAGCCGATCGGCACGCGCCGCTCGGCCAGGCGCAGCAGGGCCGCGAGCATGGCCTCGGGCACCGTGCGGGTCTCGGTCGAGGCGACCGGGCCGTCGACGTCGAGCAGCAGTCCGACCGGGGAGATAGCGCGCATGGGAGCCAGCCTACGTGCCAGTAGTCTGGCGGCATGAGCACCGTCCCCGAGCGCAGCCTTCATCGACTGCGGGACCGTCCCGCCCCTGCCGAGCCCGACCACGACGACGCCGGTCACCGTGCCGACCGGGCCGGCCGGTGGACCGACCCGTCCCGGCCCTCCCATCGTCGCGGCCTGTCCTCGCGGGTCGGCCAGGCCGGCACCGCGTTCGTCATCCTGGTCTCGGTCGCCGTCGCGGCCTGGGGTGCCGGGGCGTTCGGCGGGGCTGGCGTCCAGGACACAATGGGCGGCCTGCTCGGCGAGGACGGGTCCTGGTTGGCCCCGGCCGCGCCCGCGTTCGGAATCTGGTCGCTGATCTACGCGGGGCTGCTCGCCTATGCGGTGTGGCAGTTCCTCCCGCCGGCGCAGACGCGCCGGCATGACGGGCTGCGCGGGCTTGTGCTCACCGGTGTCGTGCTGAACTCCGTGTGGCTCGTCGCCGCGCACCTGGAACTGCTGTGGCTGACCGTCGTCGTCATCCTCGCCCTGCTGGCCGTGCTGGTCACGACCCTGCTGCGGCTCGAGCGACGCCGGCATGCCAGCTGGTCGGAGCGGATCCTGCTCGACGGCGTGCAGGGCGTGTACCTCGGCTGGATCTGCGCGGCCGCGGTCGCCAACGTCTTCGCGTGGCTGAGCTTCCACAGCTGGCTGCCCGGGGCGTTCCTGCCCGCCACGTGGGCCCTGGCCGGCCTGGTCATCGCGACGATCGTGGGGGCCGTGATCAGCGTGTACGACGGCGGACGCATCGGCCCCGCCGCCGCACTGGCGTGGGGGTTGGCGTGGATCGGTGTGGGCCGCTCCGACGGGACCGGAATGCAGTCGGGCTCCGTGGCGGTGACGGCCATCGGCTGCGCGGGCGTCGTCCTGCTGTGCTGGGCCCTCGCCCTGTGGCTCTCGCACCGCTCCGCGACCGGCGAAGCCCGGGACGTGATCCTCGACCGGGACTGAACCTGATACGACGGGCCGCCCGCTCCGTTGGAGCGGGCGGCCCGTCGTCGTTGGCCGCGGTCGGCCGCGCCCTCACGCGGGCGGGCGGCCGGCGGGTCAGCGCTCGGCCTCGCCTGCGGCGCGCAGCTCGTAGCCCTTCTCTTCGAGCTGCTCCTGCTTCTCGGCCTTCTTCTCGAGCGCGCTGACGTCCTTCGGCGGCAGCTGCAGCGCGTCCTCGGCGGGCATGCCCGCCGTCAGCTGCTTGGCACGCTCGACCTCGGCGTCCACCTCGAGCCCCAGCAGCAGCACGATGTTGAAGACCCACAGCGCGAACAGCAACGCCATCACACCGCCGATGGCTCCGTAGGCGCTGTACCCGGCCAGCGTCGAGAAGTACACCGAGAGCGCCACCGCTGCGACGATGAAGCCCACCAGGGCCACGGTGTTGCCCGGGCCGAACATGTGGACCTTCGGCTTCCGGACGTTCGGCGTCAGGAAGTACAGCGCCGCGATCAGCAGCAGCGCCATGGCGATCACCACGGGCCACTTCACCCAGGCCCAGATGGGCAGGAAGGTCTCCGAGAGGAACGTGACGACGCCGGTGAGGCCGAGGGGCTCGGCCACGGGGGCAAGCAGCCCGTCCACGAGCGCACCGTTCAGCGCGAGGGAGATCAGCACCACGACGATGCCGACGAGCAGGATGACCGTGGTCAGCAGGTTCACGAGGGTCAGCTTGATGAATCCGCGGCCCTCCTCGTACCCGTACACCTGGTTGGCCGCGCGGTTGAAGGCCTTGACATAGGCCGACGCCGACCACACGGCGGCGAGGATGCCGATGATCGCCGCGATGATGCCGCCGCTGCCCGATGCCTGGCTCATCAGGGTGTTCATCACCGACTCGACCACGCTCTTGTAATCGGCCGGGACCGACTCGGTCAGCTTGGTCACCAGATCGTCGACGACGGAGCGGTTCGAGGACAGCACCAGCGTGAGGATCGAGAAGATCGCGAGCAGGGACGGGGCGATCGAGAGGACCATGAAGTACGTCAGCTTCGCCGCGAGGTCGGTGCCGCCGTCGTTGCCGAACTCCTTGAAGGCCCTAGTGAAGGCGTACTTCCACCCGGCCCCGGAGAGCTTGACGCCCTCGAGGCGGCGCTGCCGGTCCGCGGGGTCGAGATTGGCGGCTTCCAGAGTCGCGTCCATCGGATGAGTGGGCACGGGGGTTCCTCTCCATGAGGTCGGTCGGGGGGTGGTGGCCAACTTAGCGGAGGCCGGGCCGGGCTGTCCTTACTCGTGCAGCGGCCGCGCAGGTCAGCACTCGATGACGTTGACGGCGAGGCCGCCGCGCGAGGTCTCCTTGTACTTGGACTTCATGTCCGCGCCAGTGTCGCGCATCGTCGTGATGGCCTGGTCGAGGGTGACGCGGTGCGAGCCGTCGCCGAGCAGGGCAAGGCGGGCGGCGTTGATGGCCTTGACGGAGGCGATCGCATTGCGCTCGATGCACGGCACCTGAACGAGGCCGCCGACCGGGTCGCAGGTCAGGCCCAGGTTGTGCTCGATGCCGATCTCCGCGGCGTTCTCCACCTGCTCGACGGTGCCGCCGAGCACGGCGCACAGCGCGCCGGCCGCCATCGAGCACGCCGAGCCGACCTCGCCCTGGCAGCCCACCTCGGCGCCGGAGATCGAGGCGTTGCGCTTGTACAGGATGCCGATCGCCGCGGCCGTCAGCAGGAACTCGACGGCCTTGTCCTCCTGCTGCTCGACCGTGGCGTCCTCGGGAAGCACGAAACGCATGTAGTAGTGCATCACCGAGGGGATGATGCCGGCCGCGCCGTTGGTCGGCGCCGTGACGATGCGGCCGCCGGAGGCATTCTCCTCATTGACCGCCAGGGCGAACAGGTTCACCCACTCCATGGCCCACATCGGGTCGGTGTCCCCGGTCTGCTGCTCCAGATGGCGCCGCAGCTCGGGGGCGCGGCGGCGCACCTTGAGGCCGCCGGGAAGGATCGGCTCGGTGCGGGTGCAGCCGTTCTCGACGCACTCCTGCATCACGTCCCAGATGGCGATCAGTTGCGTGCGCAGCTCGGTCATGTCGTGCCGGGTGGCCTCGTTGGCCTCCATCAGCTCGGCGATCGAGATGCCCTTCGAGCGGCAGTGCGCGACGAGCTCCGTGGCCGTCGCGAACGGGTAGGGTTCGCCGCCCTCGGCGTCCTCGTCCTTGCGTGCGACGTCGCGGGAGTCGTCGAGTTCGGCCTCGAGCTCTTCGGCGGTGACGACGAAGCCGCCGCCCACCGAGTAGTAGTCGCGGGTGTGGATCTGAGCGCCCGACGCGTCGAACGCGGTGAGCCGCATCCCGTTGGGATGACCCGGCAGGTTCTCCCGCATGTGCAGGGTCATGTCCTTCTGCCGGTCGAAGGTGATGTGCCGGCGCCCGTCGAGCGGCATGTCGCTGGAGCGCACGATCTGCTCGACCAGGCCTGTGCAGGCGTCCGGGTCGATGGTCTCGGGGTCCTGGCCGGCCAGGCCGAGCAGGACGGCCGTGTCCGAGCCGTGGCCGATGCCGGTGGCCGCCAGGGAGCCGTACAGATCGGCCTGCACGCGCTGGACCTGGTCGAACAGGCCGTTCTGCTCGAGGCTCGAGGTGAAACGCCGCGCGGCGCGCATGGGCCCCACGGTGTGCGAGGACGACGGGCCGATACCGATCGAGAACAGGTCCAGGACGCTCAGCGACATGCGAGGCTCCCTCCGAGTCGAGTGCTGCAGGCGGACGGCGGGGCGGATGCGGGCCGCCGTCATGATCTCCTCAACAGTACGTGCCTGGATGCGGAACTGCTACGGCAGCCGAGGCCGCTGTTCGGGATCCGACGGTCGTCAGAGCACGTTGTCCGGGGACTCCGCCACGCGCGCGGCGGACCGGAACGCGGCCAGGTCCGCCAGGTACTGCGCGGCGTGCGTGAACTCGCGTCGTCGGTCCGCTGCCTCGCCCCGGGGCGAGAGCATGACGGCCCGCACCGGCGCGTGGGCGGCCCCGTGGCGGACGATCGCCGCCCACGCCGCGCCCGCCTCGGCGTCGTCCAGCGCCTCCTGCAGATGGCGCAGCTGCCACCACGTCGGCGTCATCAGGTTCGCCTCGCCGGCGCGGAATCGTGCGAGCAGCTCCTCGGGTCGGTGCCAGCCGTGGTCGGCGGCCTCGGAGGAGAGTCGAGCGGGTTCCTGCCCGGCGGGGAGGCGGACGATGAAGAACACCGTGTCGTAGCGGCGGGGGCCGCCCGGGGGCGTGATCCAGCGCGACCACGGCACGAGGGCCTCGACGTCGGGGCGCAACCCATGGGAGGCGAGCAGCTCGCCGAAGCCGAGGTCGTGGGCCTCGAGCCGGGACCGGGTGTCCTCGGGCAGCGCGTGGACGACCTCGGGGCGGACGGGCCGACCGCTCGTGGCGTCCCGGGCGAGCAGCACCCCAGTCTCCTCATAGGTCTCGCGGACGACCGCGGCGAGAAGCCGACCGGCGGCCTCAGCGGGGGTGAGCGCCTCCAGCTCGCTCAGGGCGCCCTCGGGGGCAGCGGCGTCGAGGCCCAGGCGGCGGGCCCAGTCGGCGAGGTCGACGTCCGACCACAGCGCCGCGTCCAGCGCGTCGCTCGGATCCACCCGCCCGCCGGGGAAGGCGGTCGCATGGGCGGAGAAGGCCATCGAGCCGGCCCGGCGCAGCGTGAACACCTCGGAGGCTGCGCGCCCGTCCTCGCAGGTCAGCAGCAGGGAGGCCGCGGGGCGGGCCGGGACGGTCGTCTCGTCGGGCGGCTGCGGCGTCATGGGTCTCTCCGGTTCTGCTGGGGGAGTCAGGGTATTCAGTGAATCACGATGAACTGGAATAGTGTGTGACGGACGTAACGTGTCACGCTCGTTCGATACGGTGACACGCAAGTGATGGACCCGCCCGCCGGCCCTGGACACCGGCGGACGCCGACGACCGCGGTGCGAGGCCGCGGCGAGGCGAATGTCGAGGAGGAGACCGACTGTGAAGATCATGGTGCTGGCCAAGCAGGTCCCGGACACCTGGCAGGAGCGCACGCTCGACATGGAGACCGGGATGCTGGTGCGTGACGGCGCTGCCGAGCCCGTCCCGGACGAGATCAGCGAGCGCGTCATGGAGATCGCCCTGCAGCACCGCGACGCCGGCGCCGACGCGGAGATCGTCGCCATGACGATGGGCCCCGAGGACTCCTCGAAGACCCTGCGCAAGATGCTCGCGATGGGGGCGGACTCGGCCGTGCAGATCACCGACGACGCGCTCGCCGGCTCGGACGCGGTGCAGACCGCGCGCGTGCTGGCCGCGGCGATCGAGCGGGAGGGCGCCGACCTGGTGCTGGCCGGCAATCTCGCCACGGACGGCAACTCGGGCGTCGTGCCGGCCATGGTGGCCGAGCTGCTGGACCGCCCCTATCTGCCGCAGGCCGAGGACGTGCAGATCACCGAGTCCGAGATCGTCGGCACGATCGTGACCGAGGACGCCGATGTGCGTGCCGCCGCGCCGGTGCCGGCCGTCGCCTCGCTGACCGAGAAGACCCCGGAGCCGCGCTTCCCGAACTTCAAGAACATCATGGCCGCCAAGAAGAAGACGATCACCGTGCATTCGCTGGCGGATCTGGGCATCGTGGCCGGCCCCATCGAGGCCGAATACCGGTCCGTGATGGTCTCGGCGAACGCCCGTCCGGAGAAGGAAGCCGGCCCCAAGGTCGTCGACGACGGGACGGCGGCCGAGCAGCTGGCCGACTTCCTGGCCGAGAACCGCCTGATCTGAGCCGGAGTGAACGGAATCCCGAGGAGCTATGACCATGACTGAGAACCTTGCCGACACCGGCACCCAGGACCTGTCCGCGAACACCGTCCTCGTCCTCGCCGAGCTCGACGCCGACGGTGCCGTCCGTTCGAACGCGGCCGGGCTGCTCGGGGCGGCCTCCACCGTCGGCACGCCCGTGGCCGTCGTCGCCGCGAAGCCCGGCGCCGCGCAGCAGGCCGTCGCCCGAGTGGGTGAGCTGGGCGCCGCTCGCGTGTTCGTCTATGAGGCCCCCGACGCCGGGGACGTCCTCGGCTCCGCGGCGGTGGCCGCGCTCGCCGAGGCCGTCCGGCAGACCGCCCCCGTCGCGGTGCTGCTGCCCAACGCCCCTGAGTCACGCGCTGTGGCCGGGCGCCTGTCCGTGCGTGTGAAGGGCCCTGTCTGCGCCGACGCGGTGGGCCTGCGCTGGGCCGATGACGAGGTCATCGCCCAGCACTCCGTGTTCGGCGGTGACGTGCAGTCCGAGTCCACGGGCGAGGGCGGACCCCGCATCATCACGATGCGCGGCGGGTCCATCGACGCCCGGGCCCAGGCGGTGCCCTCGCCCGAGACGATCACGCTCGAGGCCGGCGCGCTGCCGCAGGTGAGCGCCGGCGCGCAGATCCGCGAGGTCAGCGCCCACCAGAGCACGTCGAGCCGCCCCGAGCTGCGCAGCGCCAAGACCGTCGTCTCCGGCGGTCGCGGCGTCGGCTCCGAGGAGGGCTTCCAGGTCGTCGAGCAGCTCGCCGACGAGCTGGGCGCCGCCGTGGGCGCCTCGCGCGCCGCGGTCGACGCCGGCTACACCCCGGCGGAGCGGCAGGTCGGGCAGACCGGCGTCATCGTCTCCCCGGACCTGTACATCGCCCTGGGCATCTCGGGCGCGATCCAGCATCGCGCCGGCATGCAGACCGCGAAGACGATCGTCGCGATCGACAAGAACGAGGACGCCGAGATCTTCGAGATCGCGGACTTCAGTGTGGTCGGGGACCTGTTCAAGGTCGTCCCGCAGCTGATCGAGCAGATCCGCGCTCGCCGCTGACGGCGGCACGCCGCGGAGAGAGGAACGCATGGGCAAGCAGCGCATGGCCGGGTACACGCCGCTGAAGGGTGCGCCTGAGCCGATCGGCATGGCCGCCGGCGGAGTCGCGCACGACGAGACAGCTCCCGCTCCGGTGCGCGGTGCGGCGGCCCCGTCGGTCGCGGACGCGACGCACGACCGCGCCACGGCGCCGGGGGCGGCAGCCGGTCCGGAGGGCGTGACCGACGGCGGATCCGAGGCAGGCCCCGCCGAGGGGCCCAGCATGACCGGTGTGCCGTACGAACAGCGGCAGCGCATGGCCGGGTACACCCCGTTGCGCGGCGCCAGCCCTGGCGCCGCCCCGGCCGCTGCTGTGGGCACGGGGTCGCCGGGCGGTGCGCAGCACGAGCACGCGTCGAGCGCCGCAGAGCCCGGCGAGGTCGCCGCCGGCACCGTGCCGGAGCCCGCACCGTCAACGGACCGAGGCGCGGCCCTGGCCGCGCCTGAGTCGCAGGCTGAGAGCGCGGCGCGGCCTGACGCCCAGTCCGCGGCCCCGACCGGTCAGCGCATGAAGGGGTACACCCCGCTCAAGCGCCCGGCCGTTCCGCAGGCCCCGGCATCGACCCCCGATGCGGGGCCCACGGCCGCCGCGTCTGCCACGACTGCGTCGTCGCCTGCCGAGGCTCGGCCAGCTTCCGCCGCGCCGAAGCAGCGCATGGGCGGCCAGCAGGCCGCACCGCACGCTGCTGCTGCCGGCGCCACGACGCCGCCGTCCGCGACGAAGCCCTCCACGACGACGTCGCCCGCGACGGGCGAGGCCTCGGCCGGCACAACCGCGGAGACCTCCTCGTCACGCCGGCGCCTGCTCGTCACCGTCGCCTCCGTCGTCCTGCTGGCCCTGGTTGCGGTGCTCGCGGCGCGTGGTCTGCGCACGCTCGAGCCGGTCCAGCAGTTCATCGCCCAGTACGACGGGCACCCGAGGCACCCGGAGTCCGCCCCCATCGGGCTGCCGGCGTGGCTGGGCTGGCAGCACTTCCTGAACATGTTCCTGATGGTGCTGATCATTCGCACGGGTCTGCAGATCCGGCGCGAGCAGCGCCCTCCGGCGCACTTCACCCCGAAGGAGAACTCGCTGTTCTCCGCGAAGGGCGCCCCGCCCAAGAAATACTCGCTCACCATCTGGACGCACCAGGCGCTCGACCTGCTCTGGCTGCTCAACGGCGTGGTGTTCGTTGTCCTGCTGTTCCTGACGGGGCAGTGGATGCGCATCATCCCCACGGACCCGTTCGTGTTCCACCACGCGCTGTCCGCCGGGCTGCAGTACCTCTCGCTCGACTGGCCTGCGGAGAACGGCTGGGTGCACTACAACGCGCTGCAGATGATCTCCTACACGCTCGTCGTGTTCGTCGCCGCGCCGCTGGCCGCGCTCACCGGCTGGCGCATGTCCAGCTGGTTCCCCGCGAACTCGTCCGGCCTGGCCAAGGCGTTCCCCATGGAGGCGGCCCGCCGAGTGCACTTCCCGGTGCTGCTGTTCTTCATCGGCTTCCTCGTGGTGCACGTGTTCCTCGTGCTCTTCACGGGCCTGACCCGGAACCTGAACTACATGTACACCGGGCGCGACTCGGCCGACGTGTGGGGGCTGATCGTCTTCCTCGTCTCCGTGGCCGTCATCGCGGTCGGGTGGTTCTTCCTCAAACCCCAGTTCCTCGCCCCCGTCGCCTCGAAGTTCGGCACCGTCGGCCGCTGACCGGGCGGCCCCACACCGACAGGAGAGACCAGCATGACCGAGCCCAGCACCCATGACGCCACCGGCACCGACGAGCTGCTCGTCGAGACCCGAGGCCGCCTCGGCGTCATCACGCTCAACCGCCCCAAGGCCATCAACGCCCTCACCCACGCCATGGTGCGCGACGTCGCCGCCCAGCTGCGATGCTGGCGCGATGACGACGCCGTCCAGGCCGTCCTGATCCGCGGCGCCGGGGAGCGCGGCCTGTGCGCCGGCGGCGACATCGTCTCCGTGCACGACGCCGCGAAGGCCGGCCGGTTCGAGGAGTCCGAGGCGTTCTTCGCCGACGAGTACCGCATGAACCACATGATCAGCCAGTTCCCCAAGCCGATCGTCGCGCTCCAGGACGGCATCGTGCTCGGCGGCGGGGTCGGCATCTCGGGGCACGCCTCCCACCGCGTGTCCACCGAGCGCACGCGCTGGGGCATGCCCGAGACGGGCATCGGATTCGTCCCGGACGTCGGCGGCACCTGGCTGATCTCCCGGCTGCCCTCGCAGTTCGGGCTGCACCTGGGGATGACCGGCTCACACATCACGGGCGCCGACGTCATGGCCCTGGGGCTGAGCACGCACCACGTCGCCTCGTCCGACCTCGACGCGCTCACCGAGGCCCTCGAGACCCAGGAACCCGACGCCGCACTGGCCCGCTTCGCCGCGGAGCCCGGCGAGTCCCCGCTGTGGGCGCAGCGACCGTGGGTGGACCACTGCTACGCGGCCGACACGCCTGCCGCGATCATCGCGCGGCTGCGCGAACGCGAGGAGCCGGAGGCGCAGAAGGCAGCCGACCGGCTCGAGTCGCTCAGCCCCACCGCGATCTCCGTGACCCTCGCCGCCGTGCGCCGCGCTCGTCAGGCCCGCAGCCTCGGCACCGTGCTCAAGACCGAGTACCGGACGACCTGCGCACACGTGCGCGGCCACGACTTCCCCGAGGGGATCCGGGCGCTGCTGGTGGACAAGGACAAGTCCCCGCACTGGCGCCCCGGCACGCTGGATGAGGTCACCGCCGACGACGTCGACGCATACTTCCTCGAGCCGGCCTCCGGCGACCTCGAACTCTGAGCCCGGGCGGCCAGCCGGGGGGATGTCAGCCCTGGGCCGCCCGGAAGGTGACTTGCACCTGCACCATCGGCTTCTCCGCGACCGGCTCGCCCGCCTCGTCGAGGCGCACCAGGTCCACGTCCACCAGGCGCAGCGACCGGCCGGCGTGCCGCACCCGCGTCATCGCGACCATCTCGCCGTGCCCGGGCCGGGTGAAGATCGTGCGGATCGCCTGCACGTCGTACTTCTCCCGGTCGGGCATCGCGGCCTGGGCGGCCAGCACCGCGCGCAGCGTCATCGCGCCGCCGTGCATCGATCCCTGCGGGTTCGCCAGCGCGGAGCCGTCGGCGAACCGCAGGCCCGGGCGCGGAGCCGGGTCGACCTGCGGTCGCGCGGCCGGGTCGGCCTCCGGGACGGTCGACTCGTCCACGCCGAGCAGCGAGGCCATCGGCACGCGGGTGGAAGCGTCGACGGGCAGCCGGCTGTGGGCGACGAACGCGTCCAAGGCCGCGGGCGTGGCCGCCGGGACGGCCTGAAACCACCCGGTCGCCTCGACGTGTCGCACGCCGGCCTCATCCACGAGCCAGGCGCGGGCCGCGCCGCCGAGCGCGTCACCGTGCAGCGGCGCGTACCAGCACTCCAGCTGCGGCGCGTCGGCGGGATCGGCGTCGGCGGAAGGGTCGAATCCAGGCAGCGGGCGCAGCACGTTGACCTGCAGCTCCGTGGTGACGACCGCCTCGAGTTCCCCCGCAGCCGCGTGATGCACGGCAACGGCCGTCGCGTTGTCCATCATGATCGTCGCGGCGGCACCCGTCGGGCGTCCGTCCAGACCGATCGTCCACGGCCCCACCTCGAATCGCGCCGGGTTCCAGGAGACCGCGTCCTGCCCCGCCGTGGCGTCGCCTGCTGGGCCGCGGCGCACGCTCTCGTGCCGGCGCAGGCCGAAGAGACGCTCGGTGCGGCCCGAGGGCTGGGTGCGCGGACCGGTCAGCTCGGCCGTCTCGGCGCCCAGTGCATGCGGGGACGGCGGCGCCGGGACCGGTGTCCGCTCCGGTGTCGATGCGGAGATGTCGGCGGCGGGAATCGAGGCGTCAGGCTGAGGAGTCGTCACGACATCAGACGCTAACCGACACCATGGCGACGCCACGGGCCGATGTGAGGGGCGTCATCGGCGTTCGGCCGACGACTCCGGCGGCCCCTTCGGGCCTTAGTAGCTGGAGTACCCGTCCGAGGTCAGCTCGTGCTTCTCGTCACCGGTGATCGGCGGGTTGAACACCGAGACCAGGTGCATGTCCTCGGTGCCGCCGCGCAGCTCGTGCTTCTCATGCTTCGGCAACACGTAGACAGTGCCGGGGACGATCTCGTGAACGGTGCCGTCGGGCTCCACGACCGCACCGTTCCCGGCGACGCAGTAGCAGGCCTCCTGGTGGTTGCGGTACTGCAGCTTCGAGGAGCTGCCGGCCTCCACGATCGTGTGGCACAGGGCGAATCCCATGCCGTCCGCCGAGGTCAGCAGGCGCTCTGAGGTGCCTGCGCCCCACTGGACCTTCTCGACGTCCTCACGGCTGCGGGTGTACATGGCGGATCCTTTCCGTCGCGGATGCGGCGGGAACTCTCCCCGCCGCCTGTGCCCCGACGGTAGACACAGGCCGTGCGCGAGGCTCAAGAGGTGCGCGGCGCCCTCTCGCCCCGCGTTCCCGTGTGGAATACTGAGGTGTACGTCGCATTGCCCTGCGCGGGAGAGCGTCGACGCGGCCCCTCGGCGGGCCGTTTGGTCGGCCGCCGAAGGAGCAAGACCTCCCCGGGAATCTCTCAGGCATCCGTACCGCGTGGGGGACCGGCGCTCTGAAAAGCGCGTCGGGACGCGCGCCGCGCCCCGCTCGGCCCGTTCCGCCGCCACCGACGGTGCAAGCCCCCGCGCCCGTGCGCGAGGCGGAAACTCTCAGGTCCATGACAGAGCGGGGAGCCGACCTATTCCCGTGCCGGCCCTCGGCAGGAACCCCGGAGGTACCCGTGAGTCACACCCGCCAGACCGCAGACGGCGTCGCCCCCGCGTCGCACGCGCCTCGCGACACCGCATCAGCCCCGTTCGTCGCCCGCCACATCGGCCCGCGCGGCGAGGACGTCGCCCACATGCTCGACACGCTCGGCTACGACTCGCTCGAGGCCCTCGTCGACGCCGCCGTCCCGCAGGACATCCGTCAGCCGCGCCCGCTCGAGCTGCCGGCGCCGATGACCGAGGCCACCGTCCTCGAGGAACTGCGCCGCATCGCCGACCGCAACATCGTGAAGACCCAGATGCTCGGCCAGGGCTTCTACGACACGGTCACCCCCGGCGTGATCCTGCGCAAGGTGCTGGAGAACCCTGCCTGGTACACCGCCTACACCCCCTATCAGCCCGAGATCTCCCAGGGTCGGCTCGAGGCGCTGCTGAACTACCAGACGATGGTGCAGGACCTCACCGCCCTGCCGATCGCCAACGCCTCGCTGCTGGACGAGGCCTCCGCCGCGGCCGAGGCCGTCCTGCTCATGCACCGCGCGAACAAGAAGAAGGCCTCGGGCGTCACCCTGCTCGACGCGGACCTGTTCCCGCAGACCCTCTCGGTCGTGCAGCTGCGCGCGGCCGCCGTCGGCATCGACGTGCTGGTCGCCGACCTCTCCGCGGGCATCCCGGCCCAGGCGCGCGAGCGCATTGAGTCCCAGGGGCTGTGCGGCGTCGTGCTGCAGCAGCCGGGCGACTCCGGCCGCCTGCACGATCACAGCGCCGTGATCGCCGAGGCCAAGCAGGCCGGTGCGCTGGTCACCGTCGCCGCGGACATCCTGTCCCTCGCGCTCATCACGCCCCCGGGTGAGCAGGGCGCGGACATCGCGGTCGGCTCGACCCAGCGCTTCGGAGTCCCGCTGTTCTTCGGCGGCCCGCATGCCGCCTACATGGCCGTGCGCGAGGGCATGCAGCGCTCGATGCCCGGTCGCCTCGTCGGCGTCTCGCACGACGACGCCGGCAAGCCGGCCTACCGGCTGGCCCTGCAGACCCGCGAGCAGCACATCCGCCGCGAGAAGGCGACCTCGAACATCTGCACCGCGCAGGCGCTGCTCGCGGTCGTCGCCTCGATGTACGCGGTCTACCACGGACCCGAGGGCATCACGCGGATCGCCCGCCACGCCCACCGTCAGGCGCACCGCCTCGCGACGGCCCTCGCCGCGGCGGGCGTGAGCGTCGCGCACGAGGCCTACTTCGACACCCTGACCCTCTCCGTGCCCGGCGGCGCGGAGAAGGTCCGCGCGGCGGCCGAGGAGAACGGTGTGAACGTGCGCGTCGTCGACGCCGACACGGTACGCGTGGCCTGCGACGAGACCACCGTCGACGAGGACCTGGCCGCCGTGCTGGAGGCGTTCGGCGCCTCGGCCGACGCTCTGCCGGCCGAGTCCCACGAGGGCGCCGTCGCGCTGCCGGGCATCCCGGCCGAGGCGCAGCGCTCGTCGGAGTTCATGACCCACCCGGTGTTCAACACCCACCATTCTGAGACGCAGATGCTGCGCTATCTGCGCCGCCTCTCCGGCTATGACCTCGCGCTGGACCGCACGATGATCCCGCTGGGCTCGTGCACCATGAAGCTCAACGCGACCGCCGAGATGGAGTCCATCTCCTGGCCCGAGTTCTGCTCGATCCACCCGTACGCCCCGGAGAATCAGACCGAGGGCTGGCGCCACCTGATCGCGGACCTCGAGTCCCGTTTGGCCGAGATCACCGGCTACGCCGCGGTCTCCGTCACCCCGAACGCCGGCTCGCAGGGCGAGTTCGCTGGTCTCTGGGCGATCCGCCAGTACCACAAGGACCGCGGCCAGCAGCAGCGCGACGTCTGCCTGATCCCCGCCTCCGCCCACGGCACGAACGCCGCCTCCGCCGTGCTCGCCGATCTCAAGGTCGTCGTCGTGGCGACGGCCGAGGACGGCACGATCTCCGCCGAGGACCTCGACCGCAAGATCGAGGAGAACGCCGACCGGCTCGCGGCGATCATGATCACCTACCCGTCGACGCACGGCGTGTACGACGCTGACGTGCGCGAGGTGTGTGACAAGGTCCACGCCGCCGGCGGGCAGGTGTACATCGACGGCGCGAACCTGAACGCTCTCGTCGGCCTGGCCCAGCCGGGCGCGTTCGGCGGCGACGTCTCGCACCTGAACCTGCACAAGACCTTCTGCATTCCGCACGGTGGCGGCGGTCCGGGCGTCGGCCCGGTCGCGGTCGGCGAGCACCTGAAGCCGTACCTGCCGAACGAGCAGACCCTCATGACGTCCGCCCCGCACGGCTCGGCCGGCGTGCTGCCGATCTCCTGGGCCTACGTCGCGATGATGGGCGGCGCCGGCCTGCGTGCGGCGACCGAGCATGCGCTGCTGGGGGCGAACTACATCTCCCGGCGTCTGGCCGATTACTACCCCACGCTCTACACGGGCAACGCGGGCCTGGTCGCGCACGAGTGCATCCTCGACCTGCGCGAGCTCACCGCGAAGCACGGCGTCACCGCCGAGGACGTGTGCAAGCGCCTTATCGACTACGGTTTCCACGCCCCGACCCTGGCGTTCCCGGTGGCTGGCACCTTGATGGTCGAGCCGACCGAGTCCGAGGACCTCGGTGAGCTGGAGCGGTTCATCGAGGCGATGATCGCGATCCACGGCGAGATCACCGCGACCACACCGGAGACCGTCGAGGCCTCGGTGTTGCGCAACGCCCCGCACACGGCGCTCGCCCTCACCGCCGACGAGTGGGGCCGGGACTACAGCCGCAGCCAGGCCGCCTACCCGGTGGAGTCACTGCGCATGAACAAGTACTTCCCCCCGGTGGGGCGCATCGACGGCGCTTACGGCGACCGCAACCTCGTGTGCTCGTGCCCGCCGCCCGAGGCGTTCGAGGAGTCCGGCGACTCCGCCGCCGACGCCTGAGCAGACAGCACCGACAAGGAGAACGACGATGACCGATTCGATTCGTACCTCACCGCTGCATCCCGTCCACGAAGCGGCCGGGGCGTCCTTCACGGACTTCGGCGGCTGGAGCATGCCGCTGAAGTACGGCTCCGAGCTGGCCGAGCACAAGGCCGTGCGCTCGGCGGCCGGCCTCTTCGACCTCTCCCACATGGGCGAGGTCCGCGTGCGTGGCGCCGAGGCCCCGCAGATGCTCGACCACGCCCTGAGCAGCACGATGTCGATCCTCAAGCCCGGCCGCGCCAAGTACGGCCTGTGCCTGACCGACGCCGGCACGATCCTCGACGACCTGATCGTCTACCGCATGGACGACGGCGAGGCGGGCACGACGCCCGAGTTCCTCGTCGTGCCGAACGCGGGCAACGCCGGCGCGGTCTATACGGCCCTGGCCCAGCGCGCCTCCGGCTTCGACGCGGAGGTCGTCGACGAGTCCGCCGACACCGCCCTCGTCGCCGTCCAGGGCCCCAAGGCCGAGACGATCCTGGCGACCGCCATGCCGCAGTCCGCTCAGGCGCTGGCCGAGCTGAAGTACTACGCGCACCTGGCCGTCGTGATCCCGACCGAGGCCGGTGACGTGCCGGCCACGGTGGCGCGCACCGGCTACACGGGTGAGGACGGCTTCGAGCTGTTTCTCGGCGCGGAGTCGACCGAGCAGGCCGGCGACCGCGGTTCGGCGGTGTGGCAGGCGATGCTCCAGGCGGCGGAGGCCGCGGGCATCGAGCTCACGCTGTGCGGCCTCGCCGCGCGCGACTCGCTGCGCCTGGAGGCCGGCATGCCGCTGTACGGCAATGAGCTGGACACCGCGCACCAGCCGCACGCCTCCGGCGTGTCCTTCGCCGTGCCCGCCAAGAAGCAGGCGGACTTCGTGGGTCGGTCCGCGCTCACCTCGAAGGACGAGGCCTCGCAGGTGATCGTGGGGCTGCGGGGGCAGGGCCGTCGTGCCGCGCGCCACGGTTATGCGGTGTCCACGGCCGAGGGCGCCGTGATCGGCGAGGTGACCTCGGGCGCCCCGTCGCCGACGCTGGGTCACCCGATCGCGCTGGCCCGCGTCGACCGGGAGTACGCAGCCGAGGGCACCGAGCTGACCGTCGACCTGCGCGGCAAAGCCGAGCCGTTCACGGTCGTCCCGCTGCCCTTCTACCGTCGGGAGCGCTGAGCGGCGGGGCGTGTGGCCGCGTCGGCGTCGCCCCGGCCCCTCCGTCGGGCGCAAGGGCTCGTTCGCTAGGATGGGCCACCGGTGCGCGGCCCTGGTCGTCACGCTCCGCGATCGGACGCCCCCTCGCTACGGCGTCTGACACAATTTGTCCGCCCACGTCAGGATCTCCGAATGACCCACGTCGCCGCCCGCGCCCGCGTCCCGAAGAAGGCGCTCATCGTGTTCGCCGTCGTGGCCGCGATCATGCTGGGTCTGGCGGCCGTGTCCGTCGTGCGGGGGATCGTGCATGAGAGCCGGCGGATGCAGGTCGTGGAGGTCCTCGACGGCAACACCGTCGTCGTGGACGCGAACGGCGAGCACAAGACCGTGAAGATGGCCGGGGTCCAGTCCTCGATCCGCAACCCCGACGGGCTGCGGGGAGGGCCGAACATGTGCCTGGGGGAGAAGTCCCACGGCTGGCTGCGCGACCGCCTCGTGCAGGGCGCCACCGCCGAGGTGGACCTGGAGGAGGGCGAGGACGGGCAGCAGTACGCCACCTTCCACCTCGCGGGCAAGGACGTGAACACGTCGATGGCCGAGGCGGGCATGGCGGCGCCCACCGACACGGGCGTGGACGACGCGACGGCCAGTCAGATCGACGAGGCCAACGAGCTGGCCCGAAGCACCGGTGCGGGGCTCTATGACGTCGAGGAGAGCTGCACCTACAACAGCATGCTCTTCGAAGCGGAGTACAAGCTCGACTCGATCCCGGAGAAGACGGACAACACCGTCAAGGCGCTCGACAAACGCTCCCGCGAGGTGGCCGAGGCGGTCGACGAGATCCGTCTGATCCAGGAGGACGTCGAAGCGCTCGAGAAGGACGGCGGCGACTTTGAGGACCTCGCCTGGCATCCGGCCAAGGAGGACTTGAAGCAGAAGGCCGACGAGGCGGCCGAGAAGGGTCTGCAGCGTCTGCGCGAGCTCAACGACCGGCGAAACCAGATCACCGCCGGCTGACGGACGCGGTCCGCCGTGGTCCGGTCGGCGTGTCGACGCGGTCGAGCCGGTTCTCGGCGGCTCGCTCGCTGTTCAGTCGAGCGAGAGGGTCACCAGACGCAGCTGCGCTGCACGGATGATCGCCTGGACGCGGTCGCGCACCTCGAGCTTCTCCATCGCCCGCGTCAGGGCCGCCTTCACGGTGGACTCCGACAGGTGCAGGCTCTGGGCGATCTCGGTGTTCGACTGCCCCCGGGCCAGCAGGGCGAGCACCTCGAGCTCGCGTTCGGTCAGGTCGGAACCGTCCGGGGCGCCCGCGTCCGTCGGCGGGCCAGCGGGCTCGTCTTCCGCGATCGCGGTGAGCAGCTGCTGCGTCACGGCGGGGGAGAGCACCGATTCGCCGCGCCGGACCGCGCGGATTCCGTGGATGATCGTCGCGGGGGCCGCGTCCTTGAGCAGATACCCGGCGGCTCCGGCGCGCAGGGCCGGGACGACGTAGTTCTCCGAGGTGAACGTGGTGATCGCCAGAACGCGCGTCGACGGCGATTCAGCGGTGATGCGCCCCGTGGCCTGCACGCCGTCCATGACGGGCATCTGCATGTCCATCAGCACGACGTCGGGCTGGGTGGCGAGGCAGCTCTCGACGCCCTCGGCGCCGTTGGCGGCCACGCCGATACAGGTCATGCCCGGCGCCGAGTCGATCAGCGTGCGCAGTGCTCCGCTCATGAGCGGCTGGTCGTCCACGATCAGTACGCGAAGATCTTCAGTCACCGCGGCAGTCTATAAGGCGGCTCACGTCCACGCGGAGGATCGAAGGCCCGCGTGATGGTTCGTGACGTGCCGAGGGTGGGCCCGCCACAGGCCTGACGCGGGAGCGATATCACCTATTGGCGCACAGTGAGGCCTGCCGCATAATGGTGATCATGACTGATCACACTCGCACCCGTACCGTGGCCGCCGTCGGTGCGCTGCTGCTGTCCCTCTGCACCGTCTCCGCACCCGCCGCCTCGGCCGTGCCGGCCACCGCTCCGGCCACCTCCGCCTCCGTGTCCTCGGCGGAGCAGGTCGCCACTCCCGCCGGCTGGGGCGCCGGTGTCCGCGACCAGATCTGCAAGCACCTGGGCCTCTACTGCGACTTCGGGAGGTGACCCCGAGGCCTCCGCGGCCCCTGCCCCGATCGGGGTGGGGGCCGTCGTCGTCCGCACAGGGTTTCGACGGCGTCGAGCCCGGCCCGACGGCGTGGCAGCGCCGATGGCGTGCCGTGTGGCAGTCCCGGGACTTCAGCCCCTGGTACCTGGGCATCGTCACGGTGCTGGCCTTCGTTTCCGTCGGCTCCGACCTCTGGGTGTTCGAGCAGGAAAGCGGACTCCAGCTCGGGGCGGACGGCCTGCTCATGTACGCGTTCGTGCTCGTCGCGTACTCGCTGCAGTGGTTCTCGAGCACGCTCGCCTTCGCGAGCCTGGTGCCGATGTTCGCCCTCACATTCGCCGGCGTCGAGGCCCTCGTGCTGGTCGTCTACGGTCCGGTGATCCTGGGCGGCGTCGTCGCGACGGCCAACCGGCGGTTCGCGGCCACCGCCGCCGGACTGACGCTGGCCTGGAGCATCTCCTACCCCTTCGCGGCGAGCGCGCACCTCAGCGATGCGGAGGCCTACAACGCGGCCTGGTTCTCCGTGGTGCTGGTCGTCCTGGGCGGCGGGGCAGGCCTGTTCGTGCGCCTGAACCTGGCACGGCGGGACGCCGACCAGGCGCGACTGGCCGAAGCCCGGCGGCAGGCCCGGGAATCCGCCGCGCGGGAGCGCCGTGTGTTGGCCCGGGACCTGCACGACATCCTGGCCCACAACCTCACGATCATCACGATGCAGGCCTCGACCGCCCAGTTCGTCGGCACGGGCGAGGCGGCCCAGAAGGCGCTGGCCGTCGTGGACGAATCGGCGCAGGACGCGCTCGTGGACCTGCGCCGAATGCTCGCGCTGATGCGGGAGGAGGGCGTCGTGGAGGTCGGCGACGAGGCGGTGCAGGAACGGGGCATGGCGCCGGCCCCGTCCGTGGACCTCGAACTGGGCGTGGCCCGATTCGTGCACGGGCTGGAGGACCTCGGGTTCCCGGTGGAGCGCCGCTGGGGCCTGGCCGACAGCAAGGTGCCGCTCAGTGTGGAGGGCACAGTCTACCGGGTGCTGCAGGAGGCGGTCACGAACGTCGTCAAACACGGAGACCCGGCACACCCGTGCCTGATCGACGTGCATCTGGACGAGGGCGACCTGGTGCTCGTCGTCGAGAACGGGGTGCTGGCGCGGGAGCCGGAGAAGGACCGGCGGCACCGGCGCCTGGGGCGTGACCGGCAGAGGTGGAACTCCTCCAGCGTGGGGCTGACGAGCATGCGGGAGCGGGTCTCGGCGTTCGACGGCACGGTCACGGCGGGGCCGGTGGGGGACGACCGGTGGCGGGTGTACGCCCGCGTTCCGGTGCGCTTCTCGGCCGATGAGACGTGATGCGCGATACTTTCGGACGGCCTGATCGGCCGAAGGTCCAGTGTCGGCGGAGGGGACGGTCGCTCTACAGTTGACGAGTGCTCCATGAGACGGTGCGCAGTGCATGATGATCCGGCGGCAGGCCCCCGTGGGGATGCGGGAGGGCCGCCGTGGATCGACGAGAGGCGACGGGCCGCACGGCCCGTCGCCTCTCGTATGTCATCGCTCCTGCTGCGTCGTGACGTAGACGCGTCGCCGCGCTCAGTCGGCCGGGTCGGGCTCTGTCCCGGCTGGCTCGACGACGCGGGTGAACGGTTGCGCCGCGGTGCGGCCCAGGGCCATGAGGATGCCCGCGGGGAAGCCGATCACCGGGATGAGCATCGGCAGCACGCCGCCGACACCCTGGGTCAGGACGACCAGACCGAACAGCATGCCCACCAGCGCGTAGCCGAGGACGTGCACCCACTGGTTCAGGACGTGGCGGAACGCCCAGTTCACCAGCAGACACAGAGGTAGGCCCACGACGAGCGCCGCGATGCCCACCACGACCAGCAGCGGAGTCAGTGTGCCGTAGACCTGCAGCTCGGGGATCATCGCGAGCACCATGACGATCGCCGCCATGATCAGGTTCGGCAGCAGCCAGGCCAGCAGGAATCCGTAGAGGCTCATGCGCAGGCGAGGGCGTCGGGCGGCGGCCTCGCGGCGACGGGCCTGACGGCGTGCGCGGGTGGTGCTCTTGACCGGTGCGGGGGTCGTCATGCGCTCAGCTCCGTCCCGTGCTGTCGACGTGGAAGGCCAGCCCGTCGACGGCGGGCCAGGCCAGCAGCGACTGCAGGGCGTCCCAGGCATCCGGGTCCTGGGCGTCGACCGGTTCGATCGCCAGGGCACCCAGCTCGCCGTCGATCACGCGCAGCGTCACCTCGAACTCGGCGCCATCGGAGGTGAATCGGCCGCGGACCGGCCACGTCGCGTCGTTGGGGACGGCATGATCCACCGGCTGGTCTGTGTCGACGACGATCGGCAGCCAGTCCGCGACCTCATCGTCCTCGGGGTCGCCCAGCGCGGCGGCGGAGGTCTTCGCGTGCGGCAGCTGGGCGCGCAGAGCGGCGGCGCCGGGCAGGACCGTGCCGTCGAACAGCGCGGGATCCAACAGCGTGTCCAGCAGGATGCGGGCCTCGACGGGCAGCTCGACCAGATCCTGCTCCAGATCCTCGAGGTCCTGGGGCTGGGCGTCGGCCAGCAGCGCGGTCAGATTCGCCTCGGTCCGCGCGCGTCGCGCGTCGCGGTTTGCCACGAGCAGGGCGACGGCGCTGACGCCGGCCAGCAGCAGCCGCGGGGCGGGGACGCCCCAGCGGGTGAGGGCCTGCGTGATCGTCGCGTCCACGCGGTCGTTCAGGCCGGCGCCCTTCAGGGTGAGCGCGCCGGCGCCGACACCCGCGCCGAGACCGAGCAGGGTACGGCCGACCACACCGACCAGGCCGCGGCCACGGCCGGAGGCCAGCGACGCGGTCCGGGCCGCGGAGGCGGTCTCGGCGGCGGCGTAGACGCCCGTGAAACCGGCGAGAACGCGGTGCAGGCCGGTGCGCTCGAGGTCGTTCAGCTCGCGCGGGTCCACGAGGGTCAGGCCGGCGGCGGCCGCCGCAGCGAGGACGCCGTAGAGCCGGCCGCCGGGGGCGAGCGCAGCCGGGCGGAGGCCGGACAGGTCGGCCTCGTCGGTCAGGGGTGCCTCGGGGAACACGCCGAACTCGTGGTGACGGGCGGATGCGCCCGGGAGCGAGGGGAAAGTCATGGCCCCATTGTGGGGCATGAAGCTGGCCGTCGGCTCGGTCTGCACCATGGGACCCTCAGCGGCCGACATAGGCCAGCAGCCCGGCGAGGGCGGCGCGGTGCCCGGTGTCCAGGGCCGGCGCGAGTTCGGGGGCGAACCCCGGGTGGTGATTGCCCGGGACCGACTCGGGGTCGTCGCCGGTGAAGGCGCCGAAGAACCAGTAGACCATCGGCACCTCGATCGCGTCGGCGAGCGCGCCGACGTCCTCCGAGCCGGTGAACGGGGCGGGGGCGGTCACGTTCTGCTCGCCCAGCTCCGCGCGGAGCGCCCCAGCCACGGCCTCGGCGTGCTCGGGGTCGTTGTGGCAGCGTGGGAAGCTCGAGAGGCGTCGGAAGGTCGGCGCGGGCGCTCCCGAGGCCTCGGCCTCGGCGCGGGCGATGCGCTCGATGGCGCCCAGCACCCGCTCGCGCACCTCGCTGGAGTAGGTGCGCACATTCAGGGCGATCTCCGCGCTGGCGGGGATGATGTTCTCCTTGACGCCGGCGTGGAACGTGCCGACGGTCACGACGGCCATGTCCCGGGGGTCGACCTCGCGCGAGACGATCCCCTGCAGCCGGGTGACCACGTGGGAGGCCAGGAGGATCGGGTCGATCGAGGCCTGGGGCTGCGAGCCGTGCGCCTGCACGCCGTGGAACGTGATGGCCTGGGAATCGGCGCGGGCCATGGCGGTGCCCGGGGTGACGAAGACCGAGCCCGCGGCCAGCGGCATCACGTGCTGGCCGAGGAGCACCTGCGGCCGGGGTGCCCGGTCCCAGAGGCCGTCGTCGAGCATGGCGCGGGCCCCGGCGGCGGTCTCCTCGCCGGGCTGGAACACGAACACCACCGTGCCCTGCCACACCTGCGGCGCGGCGTGCAGACGGCGCAGGGCCGTGAGGGCGCTGACGATGTGCGTGTCGTGGCCGCAGCCGTGCATCACCGGCACCTGCGTGCCGTCCGGGAGGGCGGAGCGCGCCGCGGAAGCGTACTCGAGGCCGGTCTGCTCGGCGATCGGGAGGCCGTCGGTATCGGCGCGGAAGGCGACGACGGGCCCGTCGGGCGTCTCGGGGTTGGTCAGGACGGCGACGACGCCGGTGCCGCCGCAGCGGAAGTGCGGGACGTCGAGCTCGGCGAGCTGCCGTTCGATCCAGGCGGCCGTCTCGTGTTCCTGCATCGACAGCTCGGGGTGGGCATGCAGGTGCCGGTAGTCCTCGTGCATGCGTGCGCGGGCGGCGTCGTTGAGGCGCAGGGGTGCGGGCAGGGTGGTCATGGACATGCTCCCTTCGTCGTGGGCCAGAATAGGACGCATGATTCTGATCAACCTGAAGTTCACCGTGAAGCCCGAGCTCGCCGACCAGTGGATGGACGCGGTCGCCCAGTACACCGCCAACGTCCGCTCGGAGGAGGGCAACATGTTCTTCGAGTGGTACCAGCCCGTCGAAGGCGAGAAGAACGAGTACTTCCTGCTCGAGGGATTCACTGATGAGGGCGCGAAGGCCCACGTCGAGTCGCCGCACTTCCAGGAGGGCATCGACGCGATGCGCCCGCTGCTGGCGAAGACCCCGCAGATCATCTCTGAGCAGATCGACGCCGAGGGCTTTGGCCCGATGGGCGAGATCCAGATCGACTGACCGCGTCGGCTCCTCGCGTCGGTCCCGCGCATCGGCTCCTCGCGTCGCTTCCAGGACCGACACCACGGCGCCCGTCCGGCTGTGAGCCGGGCGGGCGCTGGTCGTGTCGGGACGGGGCGGTCCCGCGCGGCCACTCGGTGAAGGTCATGATCGTGATCCAAGGAGCGTGTGCAGGGTGCTGTGCCGGAGCCATCGGTGGGTCACCGGGCTCGGATAGTGTCGGACTCGAACGGTGCTACGGGGGTGCGGAACATGGCAGTAACGGGGATGTCCACGAACGACGGCGCGGTCGGAGTCGCCCAGCTCAGCCACGCGTTCGGCGGCAAGGACGTGCTGAGTGACGTGTCGTTCCGAGCCGAACCGGGGCACGTCACGGCCTTGCTGGGGGCCAACGGCGCCGGCAAGACCACCCTGTTCAAGTGCATCGCGGGACTCGTCCGGCCAGATGCGGGCAGAGTGTTCTCTCCCGCCATGAGCCTGCGATCAGGACAGCCGCCCGCCCAGCACATCGGCTTCGCGCTCGACGCCACCGCGTTGCACCCCGGACGCAGCGTTCGCGAGACCCTCCGCCTGGCGACGATCCTCGCCGGTGTGGGACGAGACCGGGTCGGCCCCATGCTGGACCGCGTCGGCTTGAGACGCGAAGGACGCAAGCGCGTCGGGGCCCTGTCCCTGGGCATGCGACAACGCCTGGCCCTCTGGGTGGCCCTGATCGGCGACCCCCGCGCCCTCGTCCTGGATGAGCCCGCCAACGGCCTCGACGCCTACGGCACGGCATGGGTCCACGACACCATCCGCTCCGCAGCCGAGTCCGGTGCGGCCGTACTCATCTCCAGCCACCTGCTGCGCGACGTCGAGGTCGTGGCCGACCACCTGGTCGTGATCGACCGGGGCCGAGTCGTCTCGGACGGGGCCGCCGACGACCTGCTCCGGCTGCGAGGAACCCACGTGGCCGCCGCCGACCCGGACGCCCTCACTCGTGCACTCACCGCGCGAGGAATGCAACACACCTGGTCCGCAGAGACGGCGACGGTGCAGGCCTCGCCCGAAGCCGTCGGTCAGGCCGCGCTCGAGGCGGGCGTGCCCTTGCTCCATCTGAGCCAGGCCCGCACCGACCTGCAGGAGCTGTTCATGTCCATGACGACCGACCGGAAGGACGGATGATGCGTGCTCTCCTGCACCACGAAGTGCGCCATATCCTCGACACCCGCGGCAGTCTCGTGGCCCTGGTGCTCGCCGCGCTGGCGACGCTCGGCCTCGTCGCCGGCGTCGTCTTCCTCCTGCACGGTGAGTCGAGCTCTGTCCCCGTGGCAGAAGCGCTCGGCATGGTCGTGCTCGTCGCACCCTTGACCATCGCCCTCGTCGTCGTGCTCGCGGCATCCGGAGAGTGGACTCACGGTACGGCCGGGACCACCGTCCCCATGGTCTCCTCGCGCTCAGCTCTGTTCGTCGCGAAACTCCTGGCCGTGCTGATCGTCGCGGTCGGGCTCTACCTGTTCGCCTCGGCCGCCGTCACACTCGGTGCCGTCGGCATAAGCCTTGCACGAGGCGGAGAAGTGCAATGGGGCGGCGGCTGGTCGCAGCTTTACGCGGGCCTGGTCGCAACGCTACTGGCGTCCTTCTTCGGATACGGCATGGTGTCCCTGATCCGCGGGTTCCTGCTCTCGAGCCTCGCCGTCGTGGCCGTGACGCTGGGCTGGAACCTCTTCGCCTCCAGCGTTCTGCACGACCACGACGGCTACCTGCAGAGCCTCACCCCGCTGTCCCTGGCGGTCGCGGACCAGGGCGTCGAGATGCCGCCCGCACTCGCCGTTTTCTCGTCACTGTCCCTCTGGTACGTGCTGCCCCTCGTGATCGGCTGGCGGCGCTACGTCACCGCGAACCTCTGACGGTATCGGGACGGAGACATCACGCACAGCGGCTCCTCACCCCCCGCGCCCGACTCAGCCCTTCGGCGCGTAGTACCGCCCCAGGGTCTCGGCCTTCAGCTCGGCGTAGCTCCCGTCGGCCATGGCCGCGCGGATGCGGTCCACGAGGGAGACGGTGAACCGCTCGTTGTGGATCGAGATCAGCGTGTGCGCCACCATCTCCTTCGCCTTGAACAGGTGCCGCAGGTACGCCCGCGAGTAATGGGCGCACGTGTAGCAGTCGCACTCGGGGTCCAGCGGGCCGAAGTCCCGCCGATACTTCGCTCCCGGCAGGTTGTAGCGGCCGTCGCGGGTGTAGAACGCGCCCGTGCGGGCCACGCGGGTGGGGGAGACGCAGTCGAAGGTGTCCGCGCCGTTCTCCACCGCGGTGAACAGGTCGTCCGGCTCGGAGATGCCGAGCAGATGCCGGGGCCGGTCCTCGGGCAGCTCCTGGGCGCACCAGCCGACGATCGTGCCGAGATTCGCCTTCTCCAGCGCCCCGCCGATGCCGTAGCCGTCGAACCCGTTCTCGGCCGCCCCGTGTTCGCCCGCGGCCGCGAACGGGGCGCGCATCCCGGACAGGTCCCGGCACGCCCTCCGGCGCAGGTCCTCGTACTGGGCGCCCTGAATGACGCCGAACAGCGCCTGGTACGGCCGGTCGGCGCGCTCGCGGGTGAGCCGGGCGTGCTCGTCGAGGCAGCGCTGGGCCCAGCGACGGGTCCGCTCGAGCGCCTCCTCCTGGTAGCCGCGCGAGTTGTGCAGCGTCGTCAGCTCGTCGAAGGCGAACATGACGTCCGCACAGAGGTTGTGCTGGATCTGCACGGAGCGCTCCGGGGTGAACCGGTGCCGGTCCCCGGTCAGGTGGGACTTGAACCAGACGCCGTCGTCGTCGACGTTCGCCAGGCGCTCCTTGCCGGGGGCGACCGCGTCGTCCGCGCCCGCGCCGGAGGGGGCGTCGGGGCCGGTCATGTCGATGACCTTCTTGAACCCTGAGCCCAGGGACATCACCTGGAATCCACCGGAGTCCGTGAACGTGGGGCCCGGCCAGTTCATGAACGCGCCGAGCCCGCCGGCCTCGTCGAGCAGGTCGTCGCCCGGCTGCAGGTACAGGTGGTACGCGTTGGCGAGCAGGGCCTGGGCCCCGAGCTGCGCCATCGACTCCGGGAGCACGGCCTTGACGGTCGCCTGCGTGGCCACGGGGATGAACGCCGGGGTCTGGATGCTCCCGTGCGGGGTGGTGATGACGCCGGTCCGGCCCAGGCCCGCGCCCTGCCCGGTCGTCGGGGCGCCGCCGACGGGCTCCATGCGATGGGTCACCTCGAAGCCGAACTCGGCCGGGTGGGCGGGGGCGAAGCCCTCGGGTGACGGGGCGGCGGACTGAGGACACGGAGGCGGTGCGGCTGCCGCACGCATTTCGGCATGGGTCTGCGCAGTGTTGGACATGGCGTCCAGAGTAGTGGGGAGCCCCGGACGGCCCGACGCCATCTGTTGACGTCCTGCGTCGCCTCGGCGCGCGGCATGTGGGACAACACCGGAGATGTCGTGTATGGTTACACACATGGGACGCGCTTCGGCGTCTTCCATCCAACCGGGCCCCCGCCTTCGAGCGGGGGTTTCGTGTGTCGAGGCTCAGGGGCGCCAGACGTAGTCATGAGCGAGGACGGAATCCAGCGATTTCCCAATGTTGTTCATGCGCCGTACCGCCTCTGGGTGCTTCTCCTGAACATGTCGTCGGCGTTGCTCGAAGTAGGTGAGGACGTCCACCGCCTGCAGCAGCCGACTCCGGTTCGACGGACCGAAGTAGATCGTGTCCAAGAGCTGGCCCAGCTTGCCGTCCGTGAGCCCCTTGACCGACTCCGACCGCATGCGCTGGTAGCGCAACCGGCTGTCCTCCCGCAGGTGATGTTCGTCGGCGATGACCATCAGTCCACCTGACACCAACCGGGACCGCCGGTGGATCCGGTTGAACAGCTGGCCCGAGACCACCAGATACGGTTCCTGGTCTTCCCAGCCCGGGCGGTGACGAAGGCCCTCGGTGTCGACTCCCTGGAAGCCGAACCACGGCTCATGGCTGCAGATCAGCTCGACGGCCTTCTGGCTGGCCCAGGCTCGGGTGCCCGGGTCCACGCCTGACCAGCCCTCCTCGCCTTGGAACATCGCGTGACCGTGGAACTCGAGTTCAGTGGGAACTGCTGAGGGGTGGTCTGCCCGTAACTGTTCGTGGAGCTTGTCCAGACTTCGGTCGATGGAGCGGACTTGTTCTGCATCGACCACAAGGGCTCCGACGTAGTAGCGGTCGGCTCTGTGCTGCTCGGATTCGTCCAGGTAGCAGAGGCGCAGGGACTTCTCCCTGGGGTCTGTCGTCACCACATCTCCCCCTGGGCGGAACGCCGGTCCTGCCGGATGGTCTTCGGCACCGTGCGCTCGGCGGTGCTCGGCTCGGGGAGCTCGTCGGTCCGGATCAGCTCGGCGGCTAGGACGGCGTCGAGAAGCGTCGCTTGCTCCTCGCCCAGGGCCACGGTCTCTGTGAGCACCCGCAGCAGGTCTAGGAGCTCGTCGTTCCACTCATCCGCCCACACGGTGGGGCGAACGCGGTCCAGCGGGGTGGCGGCCTTCCCCGCCGCGCGGCCGATGCCCGTGGCCGTGCGGGCACCCAGCCACTTGTCCAGGACGTTCATCCCGGAGACGCTGAACGCTCGCACCTCCGGAGAGACGCCCGAGACGACGCCGTCCCCCACCCTCAGCTTCTCCGCCGCCGGATCGTAGGTGACCCCGCGCGGCGAGGCGGGCAGAGCTGTGACCGCCTGCTCCCAGCCGAGGCCGGGGATCCGCGGCACCCGGCCGGCGGGGCGGCCCTCACCGGTGAAGTGCTCACCGTAGGTCTGCAGCCACAGCAGCCGCTCGCCCAGCTGTACTGCCCGGGCGAACAGCGCCGGGTCCGCGGTCAGCGGGACCCGGACCGGGCTGCCCTCCAGGGCCTCATCGAAACGTTGCACGTACCCGTCGTGGGCCACCATCGCCATCACGTACGCGGCCAGGTCCTCCGGTGTGACGTCTCGGCCCAGTCGCCCGCCCCACACCTCGAGCAGTCCCGCCGTCACGTTCGGCTGGGTTGCTTCCGCGTCCCGATACAGCGGGATGACGTCCTTGCCGCCGTAGGAGCCGACGAAGTAGTGCAGGTCCGGCACGGCCGTCGCCGCTGTGACGGCGGGGCCGCCGCTGATGCGGGCCGTCTTGGGGGAGATGAGGAACAGCTGCCGGTCCGAGAGCGACTGCCACAATGCTGGGCTGTCGGTCTTGGCCAATCGGGGGTCGTCGAACGTCCACTGGCGATCAAAGGACCGCCACGCCACCCTGGTGATCGGCTGGTGCGGGGCTTCGGCGGGCAGCGTTGCCAGTGGGGTCAGGCCGGCCACTGCTGTGTGGATGGTGCGCCCGGAGTTTCCCGTCACGTACTTCTTAGCCCGAGCGTCCGCAGACGGATCGACGAGCAGCTCCCGCCATCGCCTCCGAAGCGTCTCCTGATCCGGGGCGACTGGCCACGCCCGGTTGTATTTGATTCCCGGCTGCTGCCAGGGGAACAGGTCCGCCAGGGCCGGCATGGCCGCCCACGCCTCGTCGCCGCTGGCCGGGGCCAGGGGGTCGCCCGCGGTGCCGGGCAGGCGCTGCCACGTGCCGTCGTCGGGATCCAGGCGGGACACGGAGTCGAGGGTCGCGAACTTCTCCCCGCGGGTGCCCCGGAAGCGCCGGTAGTACACGGACGCCTCCCGTGCCGCCTTGCCGGTGCGCACCAGGGTCACGATGGCCACCGGGGTCTGGATGTCGAAGACGTTCTCCTCCTGGCGCGCGCCGCGGCCCTCACCGCCGAGGTCCATCACCCAGATCTCACTGGCCGTCTGACGGGCCAGGTCACGCAGGCCCACGAAGGCCGGGCCGGTCAGCCACGACGACGCGGTGATGAAGGAGATGACCGCCCGGTCCCCGGGGTCCTGCTGGAACGCCTTCCAGATGGCCCATCGCCAGAAGTACACGTAGAGGTTGTAGAGGGACGCCTGCGCGGAGAAGATCACACCCTGCTCCTTGGCGGGCCCGATCACGTCGTCGAAGAGGGCGGATCCACCCGCGTCCCCCTGCTCCACCCAGCCTCCCGTCCCGGAGGTCGCCCGGTCATAGGGCGGGTTGCCGATGGCCACGGTGATGCGCCGGTCCCGTTTGATCCGACGGGCAGCCTCCGCAGCCTTGGCCAGGACCCGTGCGTCGCCGAACAGTCCCGGCGCCATGCCAGCGGAGGGGTCCTCCAGGGTGTCGGTCAGGTACACCCCGATCTCCTCCGCCTGGAAAGCGTGCCCCTGTGTCTCCGCGAGCCGCTGGCCGATCCGCAGATGTGCCACGGAGTACGGGCCCGGGAGCAGCTCGAAGGCCAACAGGTTCTTCGTGAGGTTCTTGGCCACCTGCTTGGCCCCGGCGGGTCCACGTTCCTCTCGCGCGACTGCCTCGGCCCGGTCGATGATCGCCAGCGGATACGTGCCGGAGCCTGTCGCCGGGTCCAGTGTGACCACGGACGGGGCACCGAAGCCGAGGGACTGGCCGAAGCGCTCGCGGAGGAGCTGGTCGATGACTCGCACCTGGCACTGCACCACACTGATCGGGGTGAAGTAGACACCTGCCTGGTTGCGGGCTGCGGGGTCGTAGCGCTGCAGGAAGTCCTCGTAGAACCAGAGCCAAGGCTCGCCGCGGGAGTCGGTGGAGCGCTCGATGGCAGGCACGTCCATGCTCGAGACGAGCCGCATAATGGCGCCCACCTCAGGCTGAATGAACTCCATGAGCGCCGGAATGCCCAGGATCGGCCCGAGGGAGGCCGCCAGCACGTTGCGATGCGCCGTCTCCAGCGCCCGCTTCGCTTCCTCCAGCGTGACCACACCGTCCGCGTTCCGGTCCGCCTGGCCGGAGAGGCCCGCGATCGCCATGGAGTACGCCACCACCTGGGCGACGTCACCGGCGAACTGGGCGTCCGTCGTCGTCTGGTGAACCGTCCGATCCCAGGCCTCCTTGGCCTCGAGGACGGACGCGTACCGGTGCTCCAGACCTTCGGCGAGCCGCTCCCGGAGGAAGCGGGCCAACGGGGCCAGACGGTCGGCGAGCTGGCTCACCCGGGTGATCGGCCGGGGCTGGGCAAGCGTGAACTGTTCCAGCACCGTCCGCAACCGTGTCGGCGTCCACCCCTCGTGCCCATCGATGGGCAGAGTGGCAGTCTCGATCCGCGTGCCGGACACGTACAAGGCGATCTCCTCGCCGTTCGTGACGAGCAGGGCGTCCAGCTGGGCGAGGAGCTCCCACTGGCGCTTCTCCCGTCCTCGCCACTTCTCGCCTGCCACGGTGTGGCCGGGCGCCTTGAGCTCGATCCAGCCGCACGGCCGCCCGTCGATACTTGCCGCAAAATCAGGTCGTATGCCGTCTAGCTGAGCTTCACGCAGGAGAACGAGTTCACCGAGCCCCGACACTTCTGCCACCTGACTCAGAAAGTTGGCAATCGGAACCGTGAGCTGAGCCTCAGGTTCTGCCGCGACGCCCATGGACGTTGCCTGACGCACGTCGCGCGCATACGTAGCTGCTAGCTGTGTCAGTCGCTCGTCGTTCATGTATGCCGCCCCCGTGTCAAATCCGTCGATGATGTCACTCACTGTAGCCGGCACATCGACAAGACAGCTTCGGCCCGGTGACCCCCGCCACGAGGCCCTGACCGGCAGACCGGGAAAGTGATATTCCAAGAGACATGGACTCCTCCGCGCAGCGTCACCGGCTCTCCGACATCAATCCGCTGCCTGCGCTGTTCACCATGGGCCCGCCCGCCCGCGACCACGAGGCGGGGCTGCGCTGCGCCGTCACCCTGTTCGTTCCCCTGATGACGCTGCTGCTGCTCGGACGCCTGGACCTCGCGGTCTTCGTCTCCTTCGGCGCGTTCACCGGCATCTACGGACGCAACATCTCCCACGGGGAGCGCGTGCGCATGCAGGCGCGGGCCGGATCGCTGCTGATCGTCGTCATGCTGCTGGCCTCCGTGGCCGGGCACGCCGGGATCGCCGAGCCGGGCAACACCCCGTGGCTGGTGCTCGCCACGGCGATCGTCGCCTCGGGCTCGGCGTGGCTCGCCGGACTGTGGCGCATGCGCCCGACCGGGTCGCTGTTCCAGATCTTCGCGTTCGGCGCGATCAGTTCCCTGCCGGAGCACCCGCCGGTGCTCGAAGGCATGGTGACGGCCGTGTCCACCGTGCTGTTCGCGCTCACCGTGGGGATCAGTTCCCGGTGGCTGCGCCCACACCGGGTGGAGCGCTTCCGCTGGCCCGCCCCCGACCGCGTCGTCGGGCTTGAGCGGACGATGGTCCACTGGGAGGCGTTCTGGCACTTTGTTGCCGTCGTGCTCGCCGGTGCGCTCTCCGCGGCCCTGGGGCCGGTGCTCGACATGGAGCACGGCTACTGGGCGATGGTCGCCGCGATCGTCCCGCTGGCGGGGCATTCGACGCGGTACCGCATCAACCGCGGCCTGCAGCGCGTGATCGGCACGTTCGTCGGGCTGGCGCTCACCGCGGGACTCATGTTCCTGAACCCTCCGCTGCCGCTGCTGGTGCTGATCGTCGCGCTGCTGCAGTTCGCCGCCGAGCTGACCGTCGTGCGGCAGTACATGCTCGGGCAGGTCTTCGTCACGCCGCTGGCGTTGCTCTCGACGCTGCTGTCCGCCGCGGCCCTGGCCCCGGGATCGGTCGATAGGTCCGGCCTGATCTGGGATCGGGCGGCCGAGACCGTGACGGGCTCGGTGGTGGGCGTGGCGTGCGTGCTGTTCCCGTGGTTCTGGCGCAAGTGGGTGCAGCAGTCCGACGCTCCGACCATGCAGATCCCGATGATCCGGCGCTGAGGCGGGCGGGTCAGGCGGGGCGGCTCGGGTGCGGTGTCTCGGGTCGTGGGTTCCGGCGCGGGCGGGTAAGGCAGGTCAGTCAGCGCGGGACTCGTAGACGCGGCGGAAGTTCTCCAGCACGCGCGGCGGCTGATCCGCGTCGATCGCCTCGATGCGCGCGAACGTGGCGGCGGCGTCGCCCGGGGCCATGTAGCCGTGGTCGCGGTAGATGCGCAGCCGCTCGAGCACGCCGGCCTGGTCCAGTTCGGGGTGGAACTGCGTGGCGTACTGGTGGCGGCCGAGGCGGAACATCTGCACGGGGCACGCCTGACCGCGCACGAGCGTCACGGCCCCGGGCGGGGGCGTCGTGAGCGCCTCCTTGTGCCCGACGTAGGCATGAAACCGCGGGGGCAGCCCGGCCAGCACCGGGTCGGCGGCGCCGTCATCGGTGAGGGCGACCTCGACCGGACCCGCGGACTCGCCGTACGTGGTGTCCACCGTGCCGCCGGCGAACCGGCCGAGGGTACCCACGCCGTAGCAGCACCCCAGGAACGGGGAGTCGGCCGCGGTGACGGCCTCGAGCAGAAGCCGCAGCTCCGCTTCGACTCGGTGCTGCACAGCGGACTTCGTCTCCGGGGCATCCGAGGTCGTGTAGGGGCTGCCGGAGAGGACGACGCCCGCGTGCTCGGCCACGAGCGCCGGCCAGTCGTGCGTGGGGGCAGGCCTGTCGAGCAGCTCGGCGCCCAGACGCAGGGGGACCAGCTGATCCGCGACGAATCCGCCCAGCCGCTGCACGGCCTCGAACTCGGAGGCCGCGGCGTCGTCCTCGGGGCGCGTTTGGATCAGCAGAAACGTGCCGGGGGTGCGGCGGGTGGCGTCAGCGGGGTCGCGGCGGGCCGGGGTGGTCGCGCATGTGGCGTTGGCGGGAGCGTTGCGGGCCGGGGCGGTGCGGTGGGCGTCGTCGGTCTCGGGCGTGCTCGGCATGCCGGTCAGAGTACTGGAGCGGCAGAACGCGGCGGGCGACCGGCGTCACAGGAGGGGTGCACTCCGGGGGCGCACCCCGTTCCCGAACAAGTCGACTTCTTACGGTTATGGAGAGCGAGGGGCGGGGCATAACCGTAGGAAGTCGACACAAAGATTCCGGCGTGGGGGCGGCATGGGGCCAGCGTGGGGGCTACCCGTTGTGGGCCGGTCCCGCGTGGGGGCTACCCATTGTGGGCCGGTCCCGCGCGGGAGGCTACCCATTGTGGGGGCCGCGTGATAGCGGGGGCGTCGGAGTGAGGGCGCAGGCGTCGGCGTAGCGAGCCGACATCACGACGTCCGCCCTGCCAGACTCGCACGAGCCGACATCACACGCGCCCTGCCTCGAACAGCGCGATGCGGCGCCGCACCAACGGCGCCACCTCGACCAACCCGTTGCGCAGGTCCGCGGCCGTCACCTTCACGACGCACCAGCCGTGCTCCTCGCACCAGCGGTCCCGGACGACGTCCCGTTCCTGCTGTTCCCGCGTCCGATGCCGCGCCCCCTCGTACTGGATGACGATGCGCCACTGAGGCCACGCCAGGTCTACGACGGGCCCAGAGAATCCCCGTTCGTCCAGGAGCCGGTACGCCACCTCGGGCACGGGGAACCCGGCCTCGACGAGCATGAGCCGGGTGCGTGTCTCCTGTGGTGAGGCGACGGCCTCGCGCATGTCCGACGCCACCGCGCGGGCGCGTCGTGACCCGTGGAACCGACCCAAACGTGAGCGGACCCGTTCGAGGTCGTCCCGCGTCGTCCGGATCTCGCCGAGCCCGAAGCCGGGGACCCACTCCTGCCGCATCAGTGAGTCCGCCGCGATCACCAGATCCGTGTGGTCCAGCCCCGACGACGGTTCGCACAGGTCCCACAGCGTGCGGATCGGCGATGTCGTGCGCAGTCCCCCGTGCGACTGCACGTCCGCGTCCTCGAGCGGTCGCCGGTGCGTCACCACGTCGGTTCGGTGGCTCGAGTGTGAGGCCGGGGAGGTTACGTGCAGTGTGCGCTGGGAGTTCACCCAGTCTGGCAAGGGGAAGCCGTGCACGCGGGCGGCGGTGTGGTGCGACAGGACCAGGTGCGGGTGAAGACGTTGCAGGGCGGCCGCGTCATCGGGCGTCCACGGTGCGGCTGGGGTCGTGGACGCCGTCGTGGAGGACCGTGCCGGTCGACGCGACCCGCCGTGCATCTGACGCGCGGGCCTATTCTTCGACGCCGTCTCATGCCTCGCCCGGCCAGGCTCGGAGGTGCCGCCGGGAAGGGGCTCCTCCGCGACGGATTGTCTGATGGGCGGCTGTCGGAGTCGGTACAAGCCCCGGGTGACGCGCACAACGTCACTGGCCTCGACCCGTCGGGGGCTCAGGCCAGCGTCAACCAGGTCGGTGCGGGTCAACGTCGTGGCAGCGAGGTGTGGTGGCAGAGGCGCAGGGTGACGGGGCATGCACTCATGGTGCTGCGGGCTGTGCCGTCGACGGTCCGCACCCTGGGAGCGCAGTGGATCAGAGGGCCGACCCGTGTGGTTGTGCAGGACGTGCGCGTTCGGACGTGGCGGTCTGTGGGCTCGGGGACCGTAGCCGCCGGCTGCGCACAGGGTGTCAGCGGCTCGTGGCGCGTGGCGAGTGGCGCGCTCCTCGCCACTGCGGATCTCTGGCGGGATCGCCTCTCACGCTGCCGCCGACGGTGTGATGGTGGCCGCATCAAGTCGACTTTCTACAGTTATCGTGCTTCTGAGAGCGCTCATAACCGTAAGAAGTCGACTTGTTCGCTCTTGGGGTGGGGCAGGGCGGCGGTTGACCGGCGGCCGCGACGGGTCCGACGCCGCGACCGCCCTGCCACCGCGCCCGGCCCGCTCCGCGACCGCCCTGCCACCGCGCCCGGCTCGCCCCGCGGCACCGCGCCTACCGGTTCCGCTCGACCTCCCGCTCCAGCCTGCGGATCGTCTCCACCTCGCGCGCGATCCGCGACTCGAGGTCCGTGTCCGTGAACGTCTCCGAGCCGCCGCGGGCACGCAGATACAGCAGCGTCGTCCAGCGGGCGCGCCGCCAGCGCAGTTCTGCGGCGGTGTCATCGGCCTGCAACGCCTTGGAGATCTCCCGGTCGTAGAGCTGCGGCTCATTGAGCTGGCGCTGGCGCACCTCGAGCACGCGCGCGGCCCGACCCGGCTCGCTGGGCAGCTCGTCCGCCTCGTGCAGCCGACGGCCGAGGTTCGCCGCGGTGATGTGGTCGTCGTCCTCGCGCAGGATCTGCGCGGCCAGCCCGAGCGCCGCCTGCACGGACTTCCACCGCCCGACGGCCCCGTCCCACGGCAGGTTCGTCAGCAGGCCGAGCGCCTCGAGCGCGCCGTCGGTGTCCTCGTGCAGCAGGTACATGCGCTCGGCCATCCCGAGCACATCCTCCAGGTGAGCGCCCGAACGCAGGTTCAGCCCGTGCGAGAGCCGCGCCGCCGTGGCGGTGAGCTCGACGTCGTCCAGATGCCGCTGTCCCACGGCCACGACGCGCGACTCCGGCGAGCCCGCGTCGGTCGGCGAGAACGTCGTCTCCGGCGTGGGAGCGGCCTCCGCCCGGTCGGTCCGCACCCGGATCACGGAGCCGTGCGCGATCTTCACCTCGCGACCGCCCTCGAGGGTGGCGATGACCAGCGCGGGCGTGCCGAAGTCGTCGCGGACCGTGCGCACCGCGGCCACGGCCGGCGCAGTCTGGCCGCGGCGGGTCAGGAAGCGGTCGCCCGGGTGGACGTCCTGCGCCTTCACATGACGCAGATAGGTGCCGTGCGTGCTCACCATCTCAGCGCCCCCATCCCACGTGGGCCAGCGCCTGGCGCACCAGGTTGCCGCGGCCGCCGAGGAACTCCGCCTGCACGTCCTCGCTCAGGGCCTCCTGAGGCGTGAGCCAGGTCAGTTCGAGCGCGTCCTGCCGGGGGCTGCACTCGCCCGTGACCGGCACGACGTACACGAGCGAGACCGCGTGCTGGCGCTCGTCCGTCAGGCCCGTCTCCGAGGGGGACGGGAAGTACTCGGCCACCGTGAACGGCTGGATCGACGGCGGCAGCTGCGGGAAGGCCATGGGCCCGAGGTCCTTCTCGAGGTGGCGCATGAGTGCGGCCCGCACCGTCTCGCGGTACATGACGCGCCCGGAGACGAAGGTCCGCTCGAAGTGGCCGGACTTGTCCGCGACGTACAGCAGGCCGATCTCGGAGACATAGCCGAGGGCGTCCACGCGCACCGGCAGCGCCTCCACGTAGACCATGGGCAGGCGGCGTCGCGCCTCGGATAGGTCCTCCTCGGACAACCAGCCGGGGTTCGGGTCTGGGGTGCGCACGCTCATGCCTCAATTTCTACCCGAGTTCCTCGACGCTGGCACGTCCGGTCACCGCCGTTCCGCTCAGCGCGTGACGCGCTCGGCCGCAGTGCGGGCCTGCCTCACGCGGTGGTGCGAGGCGGTCGTGCGAGGCGGTGGTGCGTAGCCTGGATCCATGCCTTCCTTCCGCGCCCGCCTGCAGATCGGCGACCTCCGCCCCGGCCATCGTCCGGAGGAGGTCATGGACGTGGCCACGGCAGCTCTGCAGGCCACGCACGAGGTCGCCGCCAGGGACATCGAGGTAGTCGCCCGGGTGCCGAGGATCGTCCTGCGCTTCACCGTCGACGCGTCCAACGGCCATGCCGAGGACGACGAGGCCCGTGCCGCGGCGGCTCGTATGGCAGAGGCGGTCGCCGGCGTGGCCACGACGGGCCGGCTCGATGTGCTGCGCCGCGACGGCGGACGCTGGCGAGCGGTCTGAGCCGCTCAGGCGCGGCCCGACCCGGCCTCGACGGTCTCGTCCCGCTCTGACTCGACCGCCTCGTCGTCGACGTCGCCCCGGGCGGCCGCCTGCGCGACGGCCTCGGGGTGGCGGGCGGCGAATCGCTCCGACTCGAGGATGCGGTAGCGGCGCGTGCAGGTCACCACGAACACCACGAACGCCCCGAACACGGCGGTCAGGCCGACGATGTCTGTCTGCATCGCCCCGAGCGGAGACGGCAGCAGACGGGGCAGACCGATCCACAGCAGCATCAGGCCCAGCGGCACCGCGATGGACACGCGACCGCGCTCGCTCCACGCGAGACGTCCGCCGATCAGGAGCACGGGCACGAGCCCGAGCAGGCCCCACAGGGCGGGGGCGACCCACGGGACCCGCACGCCCAGGCCGATCAGGCTCGCGGCGGTCGTCGTCAGGGCGAAGGCCAGGGCGAAACCGGTGAGGGCTCCAATCGGCCCGTCGGTCAACAGGCCTTCGGTGCGGCTGCGGGCGGTGCTCAGGTTCAGCCGGTGCACCGCGACGCCCAGGCACGCGGTCGCAGCGAGCCACGGGATCGCCTCGACGGCCACGGGAGAGTGCACCGCCAGCAGCGCCCAGGCGGACATCAGCAGAAGCGCTGCGCCGACGAGCCAGCCCGTGCGGCGCTGACGCAGCGCATACCCCTGCCGTCGCGTCCATTGGTGTGCGGCGTACGCGAGCACGAGCAACCACAGCACCGGCCACGTCAGCGCGTGCAGGAACAGCGGGGACACGACGGACGCGGCCGCCCGATAACGGCCCGAGGGCTGACTCAGGTAGGAGCCGGAGTCGAACGCGGCCATGCCGGGCACGCGGTCCAGCAGACCGGAGGTCCAGAACGTCGCCGCGACGAAGACGAGGGCCGACAGCGTGACGAACATCTGCCGCAGCCGGTCGCGGCCGGTCGGCCGGGACACGGGCTCGTACACCGGAGGTGCATAGGGGGCGACGTAGGGCAGCGCGATCTCTCCGGTCGCGGGGTCCACCTGGGGGCCGGACGCCGCCGCTTCGATCGCTCGGGCCTTCTGCGCGAGTCGGTCGCGGCGCTGCCATTCGGGCAGGAACTCGACGGCGCGGCGCTGAAGCTCGGCGTCGGAGACGTCCTCGTTCACCTCGGCCAGCAGAGGGCGGTCCTCCGCCGCGGGGATGGACAGCGAGCCGCCGAGGCGCTCTGCGGCGGCCCGCAGCGCACGGGTCTCTCGCTCTTGGTGCTCGCGCAAGTGGGCGGCGATGTACTCCGCCTCGGCGGCCTCCGCAGCGATGAGGCGGTCCTCCCAGCGGCGGGCATGGCCCAAAGCGGAGGCCGCGGAGGCCCGAGCGAAGGCGCGGGCCCGCTCCAGTTGCGCGAGCCGGGCTGCCTCGGCTGCCGCGGCGGCCTCCGCTTCCCGTCGGCGGCGCTCGGCCTCGGCCTCGGCGCGGAGACGATCTCGCTCGGCCTGCTCGGCCTCCTCACGGGCGCGGCGCTCGGCCTGCACACGGGCGCGCTCGGCGGCCACGGCGGCCTCCCGCTCGCGCCGGTCGCGCTCGGCCTGCTTCGCCTGCTCGGCCTCGGCGGCCTCCCGGCGCTTCCGCTCGGCGTTCTTCCGTTTCTGCACCTGGGCCTCGAGCCGACGACGGCGCTTGAGCTCCTCGCGGCGCTGGGCCGCGATCTGCTCGGCCTTGCGCAGCCGCTCCTGCTCCTCGAGCCACAGGGCGTGGTCCTGCAGCGCCTGCTCGTGGGCTGCGGCGACCGCGGCGGCGCTCGCCGCCTCGGCCTCCCGTTGACGACGCTCCGCCTCGACGCGGGCCTGCTCGCGCTGGGTGCGGTGACGTGCCTCGGCTGCGGCCTCGGCGTCGCGACGCTCACGCTCGGCAGCGCGGGCCTCGTCCAGGCGCTCCTGCTCGCGACGCCGGCGCTGCTGCTGCGCCTCGTGCTGGGCCGCCAGGACGGCCTCCTCACGCTCGCGGGCCTCAGCCTCGAGGCGCTCATGCTCTTCGGCCCGACGGCGCGCGGTCTCTTCGGCACGGCGACGGCGGTTCTCTGCCTGCTCGCGGCGGCGGCGCTCTGCTTCGGCTCGGCGGCGCCGCGCCTCGGCCGCCTTCTTCGGGTCGTCCTCGGTGCCGGAGGGCAGGACCTTCTCGAGCGGGCCGGCCAGGGGCGCGGTCAGCCGGTCCAGGGTGACGTTGGGGCCGGCCAGTGAGTCCAGCATCTCGGAGAGGCTGCGGCGCTCGCGTTCGGGCTCGTCCTGCGGCTCCTGCGCCGGCTTGTCCGCAGCGTCGTCCTGCCGCTGCTGCCTCGTCGTGTCCTCGGGAGAGTCGTGCCGGGCCTGCTCTGGTTCGTCGTCCCGCGCGGGCGCGGCGGTCGACCCGGTACGCGACACACGGGCGTCGGGTGAGGTGGGGGTGTCGTCGGCGTCCGTCTCGCCGGCCAGCCGTCGGCGGTGCTCGCGCAGCTCGCGGCGGGTCAGCGGGCGGTCGGCGGCCAGAGCGCGGCGCGGGCGCGCCTCCCGCGGGCCGTTCGACGGTTCGGACGACGGTGTCTCCACGATCACCTCTCTCCGGGGCCGCGGCCGGCCTCGGCACGACGCCGCCAGGCCACGATCCCTGCAATGACTAACCCGGCAAGGGTACCCAAGACCATCCCCATGACAGCAGACACCCACCACGGCAGGCCGGTCGCCTCGCCCGTGAGCCAGCCCAGGCCCACCATGTAGCAGCTCCACGTGAACGCGCCCAGCCCGGAGAACCAGAGGAACACCCGCCAGCGGATCCCGGCGATGCCTGCGGCCGCCATTGACGCGGTGCGCCCGCCGGAGACGAAGCGCAGCACGAACAGGCCCGCCAGCGACGGTGCGGGGCCGGCCTTCGCCAGCAGCGAGCGGATCCCCCGATGCACGCGGCGGCCCCAGCCCCAGCGGTCCAGGACGTGGGTGAGCCGGTGCCGGAACAGGGCGTACAGCCCGATGTCCCCGGCCCAGCAGCCCAGCCACGCGGCCAGGATCGCGGGGACGACGCCGACGTCGCCGGTGGAGGCCAGCGCGCCCGAGCCGATGACGAACAGTTCGGAGGGCGTCGGGGGCACGGGGGCGTCGAGCGCGACGAGCCCCGCGGTGATCAGGTAGAACCAGCCGCCGAGGTGTTCGAACAGCTCGGCGGGGCTCATGCCCGCCCTCCGTCCTCGGGGCGGGGCGCCTCCTGCAGCGTCGCGTCCGAGGCGAAGCGACGCGGCTGCCCTGTCACCGGGTCCGTGAACGAGATCTGCCGGGCCAGCAGCTGCAGCGGCCGGACCAGGTCGTCGTCCGCAGGGTCGAGCAGCTCCGGGTAGAAGGGGTCGAAGGCGATGCCCAGCCCCAGCGCCGCCAGGTGGAGGCGCAGCTGGTGCGTGCGGCCGGTGCGCGGATGCAGGCGCAGGTGCGCGACGGGCCGGCCGGCGAGCGTCCCGGGCGAGGGGCCGGTGCGGATCAGCTCGATGCGGGACTCCGCGTTCGCCCCGGCATGGGACAGATTGGAGCGACGCGTGCGCACGGGGGCGCCCGCGGCCCTGCCCGAGGCCTCGACGGGGATCGGCTCGACGACCGAGCGCAGGATGCCCTTGTCCTTGCGGATGCGCGAGCGCACGGTGAGCGGGAAGCGGTCCAGCACGGGGGAGGCCGGTCCGGTCTCGGTCGTCGGCAGTGCGGAGACCGCCTCGTACACCTTCGTGACGGATCGCCGCTCGAACAGCAGGTGATACGCCCCGCGCGTGGCCGGGTTCGCGGAGAACATGACGACGCCCGCCGTCGCGCGGTCCAGCCGGTGCAAGGGGACGAGATCGTCGACGCCGAGCTCGCGGCGCAGGCGCACCAGGGCAGAGTTCTGCACGAACCGGCCGCCGGGCGTCGTCGGGAGGAAGTGGGGCTTGTCGATCACCACGAGGTGCTCGTCGCGGTGCAGCAGCCGGTGCTGCACGGGCATCTCGGGCTCGTCGGGCAGGTCCCGGTAGTACCAGAGGTCCTCGTGCACCCCGAGCGGCGTCGTGGGGGTCAGGGCGGTGCCGTCGGCGGCCACGACCTCCCCCTCGGCGAAGCGCCGGCGGATTCCGTCGGGGTCCACGTGCCCGAACCGGTGCAGCATGTAGTCCTGCGCCGTGGCCCAGCCGGAGGCGGGCAGGCGCAGGCGGGTCGCATTGACGCCGTCGCGCACGGGAAGGGGAGAGGAGGCTGCCACGCGGCCATTGTGTCAAGGACGTAGGGCGCGTCGGCATCCAGGTCTCGGGGATCGCCGTGAATGATGACGAGCGGGGCTATGACGAACGCGGCACTCAGTCGTTCAACGTCACACGGAGGCTCTATCAGGGAGAGCAGGAGGAGGTGCTCGAGTGGGTGCGATGAGTTACGGGTCGAAGGCAGTGCTGTGGGTGAGCGTGGTGCTGGCGTCGATCGCCATCACCGGATGCGGAGGAGACGAGATGCTTCCTGACGAGGTCAAGGCTGTGGAAGAGTCTGCGGGCAGTGAGGCTGAGCAGTATCTGGGAGAGGGGCGTTTGATTCTCGATCATGCGCGACAGGTGTACGGGCCCGGGGTCGCTTCGGGTGAGCGGGAACGGTTCTCGGCCGGGCTGGACGGGCTCCAGTACGGGGACATCGTCGAGTGCGGGTCGGGCAGGTGGCGTTTGGCGTTGGGGTTTGATGTGCCGGAGGCGGATCCGCAGAAGCGGTTGCGGCAGGGTCATGAGCTTGTGGGGCTGACGGGGTACGAATTGTCGGGGAACATCACGGACCCGTCCTCGGCGGAGCAGAGAAAGTCGTTCTTCGTCGGTGGCAGAGCGGCGGATGGTCGACAGTTGTCGGTGGATAATTCGTCTGGGCACTCTCGTGTGATGTGGCACAGCCCGTGTTCGGATGATCCGTCGATGGTGGAGCTGGGGAAGCTGAAGAGAAACGGGCCGAATTTCTCCATCCCGGGCCGTGATGAGTGACTTGTCTGCTCTCCGCACGCCCTGCTTCGGATGGGGGGTGGCGGCTCAGTCCAGCGGGACTTCGCCGGCGCCGGTGGTCTCGTCACCGGGTGCGTCGCGGTCGGCGGGCACGAGCACGGTGATGTTGCCCGGCCCGGGCTTCGACTCGCCCGTGCGCTCCGCCGGGATCTCAGCGCCCACGTCCGCCACGACGGCGTCCAGATGCGCCCCCGCGGGGACGGTGGCCGAGCCGAGCAGCACGCTGCGGCGCACACTGGCCCCGGGCTCGACGACGACGCGCGGGCCGATCACCGACTCCTCGACCCGTCCGGCCACGCGCGCTCCAGGGCAGACCAGGCTGCCGCGGACCTCGGCGCGTGCGTCGATCATCGCCGGCGGCACCGCGCGGAAGTTCGACAGCAGCGGCCAGCGCTCGTCGGTCAGGTCGAGCCCCTCACCGCGCAGCAGCTGCATGTGCGCCTGGTAGTAGGCGTCGATCGTCCCGACGTCCTTCCAATACCCGCGGTGCCGGTACTCGTGGGCGCGGCCGCGCCGCACCAGGGCGGGGATGATCGTCTCGCCGTAGTCGCCGAGCTCGGCGCCCACCGGGTCGTCGTCGTCCACCGTCTCTCCGGGACGGTCGGCGGGCGCGGTGAGCAGGGACTGGGTCACCTCGGTCAGCGCCTCGATGTCGGCGACGAAGATCTCCGTCGCCACCACGTCAGTGGCGGGCGCGTCAGGTTTGTAGTCGTAGTCGGTGACGCGGCCGTCGGCGTCGGTCTGCACGACCCCGAAGCGCGAGGCGTCCTCGTCCACCTGTGTGGTCACCACCGTCAGCTCGGAGCCGCGCTCGCGGTGCTGGGCCAGGACGGGACGCAGATCTATCCGGTAGAGGTGGTCGGCGCTCATGATGATCACGGTGCCCGCGCCGAACTGGCGCAGCGGGGCGAGCTGCTGGTGCAGGGCGTGGCCGTTGCCGCGGGCGAAGCCCTCCTCGTCGCGGCCCTGGGCCGGGGGCAGCAGCCGCAGACCGTGGCGGGTGCCGTCGAGGTCCCACGGGCGGCCGCCAGCCAGATGCTGATTCAGCGTGAACGGGCGGTACTGCTCGACGACCCACACGTCGTGTACGCCCGAGTGCGCGAGCGTGGTCAGCGCGACGTCGATCAGCCGGTACTGCCCCGCGAACGGGACGGCGGGCTTGGACCGCGCGTCGGTGAGCGGGGCCAGCCGGCTGCCGCGGCCACCGGCGAGGACGAGGGCGACGGTCTGGCTGCGCGGGTCGTCGGGGAACGGGTCGGCCACGGGGTGTCCTCCTCGGCTCAGGTGACGGGCACGCGGCTCAGATAAGGGGTCTGACGCGCTCGACGGCCCTCAGCTCTGGCAGCGGCGACACCACCATAGGCGACGGGCCGGGCCGTCGCCTGCGCCCAGTTCCCCTCGCGTCACGGGTCCGCCGCAACGCAGGCAGGGCTGCCGGTCGTGCCCGTACACCCAGTACGACGGCGCCGGACGGCGGGCGCGGCCACGTGACTCCGGGGCTGCTGTGCCGTGCGCAGCGGGTGGAGCGGGCCAGGCGGCGGCGTGGGGCACGAGCACGCGCACGCCGAACGGGGCGTCGGGGTCCGGGCGCACGCCGGTGGTGCGGCGGGCGGCCCCTTCGGCCGGGGCGGCGGGCGGCACGTTGGCGCGCATCAGGTCGCGGGCGAGCGTCACGAGGCCGGGCAGGTCCTCGACCTCCGCGACCGGGCGGTGCGGGTCGATCCCCGCCAGCAGCAGCGCCTCGCATCGGTAGATGTTGCCCAGCCCCGCCACGAGCCGCTGGTCGAGCAGCGCGGCGCCGATCGGCAGCGCGGGGCGGGATCGCAGGGCCGCGACGGCCGCCCGCAGCGACGCGGGAGTCCACGCGGGGTCGAGCAGGTCGGGGCCCAGGAAGCCGAGCCGCGTGTCCTCCTCGGCGGTCGGCAGCAGCTCGAGCAGGCCCAGCTCGATGCCGAGCACCTGGACGTCGTCGGTCTCCAACACGGCCCGGATCCGGTGGGCGGGTGCGGGCCAGCGCTCGCCTGGCGCACAGACGCGCCAGCGGCCCTCCATCTTCAGATGGGAGAGCAGGGTGAGCCCGCGCGGGTCGTCGGCGTCCCCGGAGCCGGGCGGTGTGAGCCGCATCAGCACGTACTTCGCCCGCGGGATCACCGCCGTGATGGTCCAGCCTGTCAGGTCCGCGGTCGCGTGGCGGGGCACGCGCAGCTGCGCGGCCGTCAGGGCGCGGCCAGCGAGCACCGGGCGCAGCCGGTGGGCGGCGCGGACGAGCGAGTCGCCCTCAGGCATGAGCGTCCTCTTTCTGACTCATTTCTGCGACCGCGATTCTGCCGTCGGAGCGGGTTGACGGTGCGGTGCCGTGTTGCGGGCTGCCTGCCCGGGGATAAGACTGTTCGAGTCCCACTCGTGACTCGATGAAAGCAGGATCTGATGAAGCGCGCGTTCCCCCTGGCCGTCGTGGCCGGCTCCCTCATGCTCTCGGTGACCGGCTGCGGTCTCGGGACCCCGTCGCTCTCCGCGGACGACGTCGAGAAGGAGATCGAGTCCATCGACAGCTTCAAGGACGCGGACTGTGAGGACGGCATCAGCTTCGACCCGGACGCCGAGGAACAGGACCACGAGGAGTCGGTCACCATGTGCACGGCGGAGGCGGATTTCGGTCAGGAGATCGACATCAAGGTGACCGCCGTCGGGTACGACGAAGAGACCGAGGAGATCTCCTTCAAGGTGCTGCCGCAGTGACCCGCCGGGCCATCGTGCGGTGCTGAGGGCGTTGCCGCGGACGGGCAGGTCGGCCGGTCAGGCCGCGTTGAGCTGCCAGGTGACGCCGAAGCGGTCCCCGACCCACGCGAAGCGGCGGGAGAATCCGTAGTCGCCCGGGGGCATGAAGTCCCGACCACCGCCGGCGAGCAGCGCGTCGTGGACCGCGTCCACCGCTTCCGGCGAGGTCAGCTCGACGAAGAGGCTGATCGCGGGGGTGAACGTGAACTCGTGCGGGGCGAACGAGTCGAAGAACCTCAGGCGCTGTCCGGCGATCTCGAGTTCGCCGTGCAGCACCTTGCCCTCCCACTCGGCCCCGCGCGGGGTAGAGGCGTCGAAGAGGTCGCGGCGCACCTCCCGGACGGGGACGACGCCCTCGAATGCGGTGGTGTAGGCGTCCATCGCGGCGCCGGCCTCGCCCTCGAACATGAGGAACGGGGTGAGAGACGGCGCGTCGGCTGCGGTGCGGTCCGGAGTGGTGGTCTCGTCCATGGGCGTGAACCTACCCCGGCCTGACCCGCTCAGGCACGGAACCGCAGCCCGCTGGGCGAGGAGTAGAACCCGGCGCGCAGCAGGGCTTCGGCCAGCGGGGTGCCGAGGATGCCCGCGCCGTTGGCCTTCTCGAGCGCGAGGCGGTCCGTCCGGGCCCGCCGCAGAGCCCACACGAGCGCCGCCGCCGCGGCCTCCAGACGGTCGGGGGCGTCGTCGAAGCACAGCAGGGTGCGGCCGCCGCGCTCGAGGTAGAGGACCAGGTGTCCCTCGCACAGCACGACGATCGCCCCGGCCTTGCGCCCCGGCCGGTGTCCCGTGGGCGTGACCCCGTCGGCTCCGGCCGGCACATCGGGCCAGTCGAGGGCCGCCCCGTAGGGGTTGGCGGGGTCCGTGGCGGCCAGAGCCAGCGCGGCAGGGACGCTTCCGGAGGCGGAGGCGGAGGCGGAGGCGCCGCCGGCACGGGGCACGGGGCCGGACGTCGACGGGCTGTCCGTCGCGTCGACGTCGTGCTGGAAGCTGCGCAGCCGGTCGACGACGGCCCCCGTCGAGAACTGGGCCCCGCCGAGCCGGTCGACGAAGTGCCCGCGGCGCACCTGCCCGGCCTCCTCCATCCGGGTGAGCAGCCGGTACTGCGCGGCGAAGCCGCCGGGCACGTCCTCGGCGACGACCGCCCCGCGCGTGATGACGCCGCAGCGGTCCAGCAGCACCTCCGCGGTTGCGTGGGCGCGGACGGTCGGGTCCTGTTCGGCCTCGGGCAGCAGCGACCAGCGTCCGGCCGCACGGGCCCGTTCGGCGGGGGTGAGCGACGCCGTGCCCGGCGGCGCGTCGGCCGCCCCGGAACGCAGCCCGGCCGCGCCGGAGCGCCCCGCTGCGCGCAGGGACGACCGGCCCCGGGCGGGAGCTGCACCGTGAGCGCCGCGGGCGGCGGCGAGTCCGCCTCGAGCCCCGCCGAGCCGGGCGGTGCGCACGCGCGGGGTGCGCGCGGCCGTCTTGTGCGCCGTCCGGCCACCCGAGAGCAGCCCGCGCACGGGGGCGAAGGTGTCGTTTCCGACCCTGCCGGCCCAGACCAGCTCCCACAGCGCCGCGAGCACCTCGGCCGGGGTCGGCGCGGTGCCGCCCTCGGCCTGTGCCTGCGCCGCGACGCGGTCGCACAGCGGGCCGAAGAACCAGGCTCCGGTGCCGTCGAGCGCCTGCAGGACCAGCGCCCTCAGCCCGGACGCGTCGGTCTCGGCCTCGGCCTGCGGCGGGCGCAGCGTCAGGTCGATCGTGTCCGCCGGATGCAGCGCGATCCAGCCGTCGTCGCCGGTTCCTGCCGCCGTGGCGGACCACACGTACTCGCCGGTTGAGAGCAGCTCGTCGAGCATGCCGGACGCGTAGTCGCGCACACGGGCGGGCAGCACGAGCGACTCCCACGCGCTCGCTGGCAGCGGCGTGCCCGCGAGCTGGTCGAGCACGACGGCGACCCCGTCGACGCCTTCGAGGGTGGCCGGTGAGCGGTGTTCCCCCTCGCGGTCCGCCGGGCGCGGGCGCAGATGCTGCCAGTCGGCGAGGAAGCGGGCGTAGGCGGCCTGGTCCACCGGTTCGACCTCCGCCCGCAGGGCCGCGAGGCTGCGGCGGCGGATGCGCTGCAGCACGCTCGTCTCGCACCACTCGGCGTCCGGACCCGCCGCGGGGGCGTCCCCTCCGGGGCGGAACGCGCCCGTGCTGACGCGGCGCTCCGCGGCCAGCCGCTGCAGCACGGGCAGCACGACGGCGGCGCCCAGCCCGAGCGCCGCGGCGGCCTCGCCGGCGGTGAACGGGCCGTGGGTGCGGGCGTACCGGGACACGAGGTCTGCGAGTGGGTCGTCGACCGGCTCCAGGAACGCGGCGGGCACGCCGTGGGGGATCGGGGCGCCCAGCGCGTCCCGCAGCCGGGCGGCGTCCTCGACCGCGGCGTACCGTTCGACGCCGCCCCAGCGCACGCGGAACGCCCGGGCCGTGCGCTCGAGCTCGGCCAGCCGGTCGGCCGTCTGGGCCGCCTCCTGCTCGACGGTGCGCCGGGCGGCCTCGTCGACGCTGAGCGGGCCGACGATTCGCAACAGGTCCGCCAGGCCCTCGAGACCGCTGACCCGTCGGTCGGGCGCTAGACGCTGGGCCTGCGCCTCGACCGCCGCGATCACGTCGGCGTCGAGCAGCTCGCGCAGCCGGTCGGCCCCGAGCAGGTCCGAGAGCAGACCCGGGTCGAGGGACAGGGCGGCGGCACGGCGCTCGGCCAGCGGCGAGTCGCCCTCGTAGATGAACTGTGCGACGTAGCCGAACAGCAGCGACTGCGCGAACGGGCTGGGCGCGGCAGTCGTCACCTCCGCGATGCGGATCCGCCGTCCGGCGATGCGCCCGGCCACGTCGGTGAGCGCGGGCAGGTCGTACACGTCCTGCAGCACCTCGCGGACCGTCTCCAGGATCACCGGGAACGACGGGTGCTTCCGGGCGACGTCGAGCAGCTGTGCCGAGCGCTGCCGCTGCTGCCACAGGGGTGTGCGCTTGCCGGGGCTGCGGCGGGGCAGCAGGAGCGACCGGGCCGCGTTCTCCCGGAACCGGGCCGCGAACAGGGCCGAGCCGCCGACCTCTTCGGTGACGAGCTGCTCCAGCTCCTCGGCCGTGAACTCGAACAGCTCGGCCCCGGGCGGCTCGGTGTCCATGTACGGCAGGCGCAGCACGATGCCGTCGTCGGCGGCCATGGCCGCGCCCGAGGACGTCTCGATGCCGTAGCGCTGCTGCAGGCGCGCCCCGACCGCGAGCGCCCAGGGAGCATGCACGCCCATGCCGAACGGGGAGTGCAGCACCACGCGCCAGTCGCCCAGCTCATCCGTGAACCGCTCGACGACGAGCCCCTGCTCGCTCGGCAGCAGGCCCACGGCCTCTCGCTGCTCGCGCAGATAGGCCAGCAGGTTGTCCGCGGACCAGGCGTCGAGCCCCGCCGCCTCCAGGCGCTCACGGGCGGCGGCGGGGTCCGCGTCCGTCTCGCGCCGGAAGCGGCCCACGGCCTCGCCCAGCTGCGCCGGCCGCCCGGCCGCGTCGCCCCGCCAGAAGGGCAGCTTGCCGGGCTGGCCGTAGGCGGGCAGCACGAGCACGCGGTCCGCCGTGATCTCGACGATCTGCCAGCTCGTCGCACCGAGCAGGATCACGTCGCCCACGCGGGACTCGTAGACCATCTCCTCGTCCAGCTCCCCGACGCGGCGCCCGCCCGAACGGGCCGAACCGGCGGTGTCCGCGCCCCGGTTCCCGCTCCGGGCCCCGTTCCGGCCCGCGCTCTCGTCGTCGGCGGCGTCGGACGGGCCGGCCCCGTCGGTGGCGAGGAAGACGCCGAACAGGCCGCGGTCCGGGATGGTGCCGCCGGAGGTCACCGCGAGGCGCTGGGCGCCGGGCCGGGCCGCCAGCACGCCGTTCTCGCGGTCCCAGAGGATGCGCGGGCGCAGCTCGGCGAACTCGTCGGAGGGGTACCGGCCGGCGAGCAGGTCCAGCACGGACTCGTACGCCGAGGCCGGCAGGGAGCTGAACGGCGCCGAGCGACGCACCGTGTCCAGCCAGGCCTGGTCGTCGAGGTCCTCGACGGCGACCGCCGCCACGGTCTGCTGCGCGAGCACGTCGAGCGGGTGGGCGGGCACGCGCAGCGGCTCGATCAGTCCGGCCCGCATGCGCTCGGCCACGACGGCGGTGTCCACAAGGTCCGCGCGGTGCTGCGGGAAGAACACGCCCGTCGAGCTCTCCCCGACCTGGTGGCCGGCGCGCCCCACGCGCTGCAGGCCCGAGGCGACCGACGGCGGGGAGGACACCTGCACCACGAGGTCGACGGCGCCCATGTCGATGCCCAGCTCGAGTGAGCTCGTGGCCACCACGCAGCGGATGCGCCCGGTCTTCAGGGCCTCCTCGACGAGCGCCCGCTGGTCCTTCGACACGGATCCGTGATGGGCGCGGGCGACGTCGGAGACCGGCCCGGCCGCGTCGTCGGCGTCGTGCCGGCCCGCCCAGATCTCGTTGAGTCGGTCCGTGAGCCGTTCGGCCTGGCGGCGGGAATTGGCGAAGACGATCGTGGAGCGGTGCGCGGCGACGAGGTCCACGATCCGGTGCTCGACGTGCGGCCAGATCGACCCGCCGGGCGCGTCCGTGAGCGCGCCGTCGGGCCCGGGGTCCGTCCCCTCGGAGGGGGCGGGCGTGCCCGCCAGGTCGGTCATGTCCGGCACGGGCACGGTCACCGTCAGATCCCAGCGCTTCGTCGAGGCGGGCCGGACCACCGTCACCGGCTGCACGCCACCGAGGAACCGGGCGACCTCCTCCGCCGGCTCGACGGTCGCGGACAGGCCGATGCGCTGCGCAGGCCGATCGAGCAGCTCGTCGAGGCGCTCGAGGCTCACCGCCAGGTGCGCCCCGCGCTTCGTCCCGGCGACCGCGTGGACCTCGTCGACGATCACCGTGTCGACGCCGGCCAGCGTGGACCGGGCCTTGGAGGTGAGCATCAGGTAGAGGGATTCGGGCGTCGTGATGAGCACCTCTGGCGGGTCCTGCGCGAGCCGGCGCCGTTCGGCGGCCGGGGTGTCTCCTGAGCGGACGCCCACCCGCACATCGGGGGCGGGGACGCCGAGACGCGCGGCCGTCTGGGTGATGCCGATCAGCGGGGAGCGCAGGTTCCGCTCCACGTCGACGCCGAGGGCCTTGAGCGGGGAGACGTACAGCACACGGGTGGCCGGTCGCGGCGCGGCGTCCGCAGGGTCCTGCCCGGCGCCGTCCGCGCCGACGGCCTCGGCACCGTCCTCACGAACGAACCCGTCGAGCGCCCACAGGAACGCCGAGAGGGTCTTGCCCGAGCCGGTCGGGGCGACGACGAGCGCGTTCTGGCCGGAGGACACCGCGTCCCACGCGCCCAGCTGGGCCGCGGTCGGGGCCTCGAACGCGCCCGTGAACCACGCGCGGGTCGGTGCGGAGAAGCGGGCGAGGACGGCCTCGGCGTCCGGAACGACGGCCTGCTCAGGCATGGTGGTACGGCCGCCCGGCCGAGATCTCCTGCGCGCGGTAGACCTGCTCGGCGAGGATCAGCCGCACGAGCTGATGGGGGAACACGAGCCCCGAGAGCGACCACACGCGGTCCGCACGCTCGTGCACGCTCGCGTCGACCCCGTAGGCGCCGCCGATGATGAGCACGACGGGCGTGCCGACGTCGAACGCCGACTGCAGGTGCCGGGCCAGGCCGGGGGAGTCGAAGCCCGTCCCGCGCTCGTCGAGCAGGATCACGTGGTCGCTCGGGGCGATCTTCGCGAGGATCCGCTGCGACTCCTCGGCGCGGGCGGCCTCCTGCTGCCGGGAAGAGTGCGGCAAAAGGCGCCACGACAGGTCGTAGGGCTTCGTGAGGCGCTTCTCGTAGCGAGTGATCCCCTCGGACACCCACGATTCGTGCTTCTTGCCGATGGCCAACACCGTGACGGACATGCACACCATCATTGCACCGGCCTCCGAGACGATGACGTCGGGACCGGGAACAGCGCAGGTCAGCCCGTGCCCTGGACGGGCGTGGCCGGCGTTCGAGCCGGCGAGGAGGGAGGCGGCGCAGGCATGCAGCGCAGGACCGTGCTCAGCGTCGTCGGGACGACAGCGCCGTTGGGAGCGCTCGGCGTGGGCGTCGCCTCCGGTCACGTCGGCGGGGCCCGGCCGGACGCCCCGGTCGAGCGGAGCGCAGGCGTGGTCGCGCGTCGCGGGCTGCGCTACGCCCGGCTGCCCGACCGCGCCGGGGTGCTCGACCTGTACCGGCCGCCGGGCGTCGGCCCCTTCCCCGTGCTGATGTGGACCTCCGGCTCGGGGTGGACCTCGGACGCGGGCAACCGCGATGGTGAGGACCTGGCCCGTGCCCTGGTTCCCCACGGATGGGCCGTGGCCGCATACTCGACGCGCAGCTCCGCGCAGGCGACGTTCCCCGCGCATGTCCACGACGCGAACGCCGCCGTCCGGTGGCTGCGGGCCGAGGCCGACACGTTCGACCTGGACTCGGACCGGATCGCGATCGGGGGCAGCTCTTCGGGCGGCTGGACCGCTCTGATGGTCGGCTACACGACCGGACGGCCCGGTTACGACGGCACCGTGGGCGGGCACTGGGGGACCTCCAGCGCGGTGCGGGCCGTCGTGGACTTCTACGCGCCCGTGCACCTGCGCAGCCTGGACGAGCACATGCGCCCCGGCGCGTGCCGCCGGCTCAATGAGCACCTCGGGACGAGGCACTGCCACGCCGACGACCGCGGGTATGAGTCCCGGATGCTCGGCCGCCCCGTGACGCAGACGCTCGCGCTCGCCGACGAGGCGAGCCCGCTGCACCATGTGCATGGGCAGGCCCCGCCCACGCTGATCGTCCATGGCACCGGGGATGACGTCGTGCCCGAGGAACAGAGCGCCGTGCTGTATGAGGCCCTCGTCAGGCACGGGGTGCCGAGTGCGCACTATGAAGTGCGCGGGGGCGAGCACGTGGTGGGCCTCGGCCAGAACGGCACGGCGGCCGCTCGGGTGCGCTCGCAGGGGCTGCCGGAGCACGTGCGGCGGCCGGCTTTCTCTGCCGAGGCGGTGGTGGGCTTCCTCGACGCCGTCGTGTAAGCGAGGCCGTGGTGCGTGGGGAGGCGCGGGGCGTTCGGCCCGGCTGCGCGTACGCGGGTCAACACCGCTGAGCCGGGCAAACACCCACGAAGGCCCCGACGCGAGAGCGTCGAGGCCTTCGGAAACTGGCGGTGACGGTGGGATTTGAACCCACGGTACGGGGTTACCGTACACAGCATTTCGAGTGCTGCACCTTCGGCCGCTCGGACACGTCACCAGACCGGGACAGCCTACCCGAGGCGGCCTCGACTCCCCAAACCGGCCCCGTGGCCGGGGCCGGGCGCTCGCGCGTCCTGCCCGCCCGGCGCCGCCTCGACCCGCCGCGTGGCGGGCTCGGGTCAGCCGCGGCGACGCGCGAAGAACTCGCGCAGCAGCGCCGCGCACTCGGCCTCGCGGACGCCTCCGCGCACCTCGACCGTGTGGTTGAAACGAGGCTCCCGCACCACGTCGAGCACGGAGCCGCACGCCCCGGCCTTGGCGTCCCACGCGCCGAACACGACCCGGGGCACGCGGGCCAGCAGCATGGCGCCGGCGCACATGGGGCACGGCTCGAGCGTGACGACGAGCGTGCAGTCGGCCAGGCGCCAGCCGTCGGCGTGCTCGTGGTCGCGCCGTGCGCGTACGGCCGCCCGCAGGGCGAGGACCTCGGCGTGGGCGGTCGGGTCGTCGGTGGCCTCGCGCTCGTTGCAGGCGCTCGCGATCACCTCACCCTGCCCGTCGACGACCACCGCGCCGATCGGCACGTCCTGGGACGCCTCGGCGCGACGGGCCGCGTCCAGGGCCAGGCCCATCCACGTGTGCTCGTCCGGTGAGGGCGTGCCCCGCTGCGCCCGGCTAGCCGACGGCGACGGCGGCTCGGGCGCACCGGTCGGCTCGGGGGCGGCGGCGCGGGGCGTCTGCATGCCTCCAGGGTAGGCATCCGTGCGTCCGCGATGAGCGCGTGTGCATGCCCGCGCCGCCCGTGTCCGTCGGCGGTGCGGGCGATAGGTTGGACCCATGCGTGTACACGTCGTCGACCATCCCCTCATCGCCCACAAGCTCACGATCCTGCGGGAGAAGACCACTCCGTCCATGATCTTCCGTCAGCTCACCGAGGAGCTGGTGATGCTGCTCGGCTATGAGGCCACGCGGGACGTCGCCGTCGAGCAGGTGCAGATTCAGACGCCGGTCGCCACGACCACCGGCACGCGGCTGCGTCGGCCCCGGCCGCTGATCGTGCCGATCCTGCGCGCCGGCCTCGGGATGCTCGAGGGCATGGTCAAGATGGCCCCGTCGGCCGAGGTCGGCTTCCTCGGCATGGCCCGCAACGAGGAGACGCTCGACATCGTCACCTACGCGGAGCGCCTGCCCCAGGACCTCACCGGCCGTCACGTCATCGTGCTGGACCCGATGCTCGCGACCGGCGGCACCCTCGTCGAAGCGATCCGCTTCCTCTACGAGCGCGGCGCCGAGAAGGTGACGTGCGTGTGCCTGCTGGCCGCGCCCGAGGGTCTGGCCACACTCGAGGAGCGCGCGGGCGAGATGGACGTTGACCTGTACCTCGCGGCGGTCGACGAGAGGCTCGACGAGAGGTCGTACATCGTGCCGGGACTCGGTGACGCCGGCGACCGTCTCTACGGGCTGGCGGAGTGAGGCGATAATGCCTTCCGTGCTGCAGCGTGGAATGTTTCGTCCATCTGGCGGCAGACTCACGGTTGCAGTCCGGCGCGGATGAGGTGCAGAGCACAGTATCGGATGCCGCGGTGAATAACTTTCCACGTGCGCGTCACGCTCGTGAGAGCGCATCACGCTGAAAATCCCGAGAGTCTGGGGGTTGCGGGGGAGTCGCGCTCCTGGGTGATTATGCGATGTTGCGCATTATGAGTTTGGGCACAAAAGGCCTCATTCTGCTCACGATGTGAGATTCGTGCCGTTGTGTTACTTGCCGTGGCATGGCGCTCGGGACCATCCTTGACCGAACGGTGGGCGTGAGGCGACCGCTCGGTCCGCCCGTGCCGACAGGCCCGCGGTTCATAAGGAGTGGATCCATGAGCGAGAACGCCGGATACGTGCACATCTCGGTGCGTGAGGCGCAGCGCCGCGCCGCGTTGGCCGAGCGCGGTCGCCGTGCGTCCCTGCGTGTGGCCACGGATGCCGACGCCCCCCAGAACGACGACCCGGCCACCGTCCTGGGCGGCCGCGGCGCGGGCCTGACTCCCGTCGCTCAGGAGAACGAGGCGCGCGGCTTCGTGCTCTATGTCGGGATGGACGAGCTCGCCGCCTCGGCCGCCGGCACCTCGCTGACGCGCTTGGCGAACGAGCTGCGGCACTACGTCGAGTCCCTCGTTCCCGGAGCGCAGTCCCATGCCGCCGTCGCGATCGCCCCGGCGGGCGCCGAGGGTGCCGACCTCGACGTCGTGCGCCAGGTGCTTGGCGACCCCACCCTGCAGTCGGCGGAGCGGTCTGACCTCGCCCGGGCCCCGCACCCGCTGCCCACGCGCCAGCCCGGTGTGCTCATCGACCTCTCGCGGCGCGAGGTCCAACTCGACGGGGAAGTCCTGAACCTGACCTACAAGGAGTTCGAGCTGCTGAACTACCTCGTCGACAACGATGAGCGCACCGTCGGCCGTGACGAGCTGCTCGAGGCCCTGTGGGGAGACGCCGAGGACGCGCCGAACGAGCGCACGATCGACGTGCACATCCGCCGCCTGCGTTCCAAGCTCGGCCGGCTGTCCAACACCGTGCGCACTGTGCGCGGCCAGGGGTACCGCTTCTACCGCCATCCCGAGGTCGTCGTGTGGGCGGCCCCCGAATACAGCATCTGAGCGGAACGAACCCGGCTCCTCGGAGGCGTCTGTCCGCGTGGTCGACGACCGTATGGTGGGGCCATGCACTCCTCCGCACACTCCAAGACCCTGCTCGTCATGCGTCATGCCCAGGCCGGGTGGTCGGCCAGCGGCGACGATCACGACCGCGAGCTGACCGCTGCCGGGCATGAGCAGGCGCAGCGCATGGGGCAGTGGATTCTCGAGCAGGGGCTGCGCCCGGACCAGATCGTCTGCTCTGACGCCCAACGCACGCGGCAGACCTGCGTATGGGTGTGTGAGCGGCTCGGGGAGGAGGCGCCGACGGCCTCGCTCGACTCACGTCTCTACGGGGCCGACGCGGCACGCGCGCTCAGCGTGATCAATGAGACCGAGGAGCGGGTGGGCGCGATGCTGGTGATCGGGCACATGCCGTGGGTGCAGGAGCTCGGCTTGCGTCTGCTCAGTGTGGAGTCGGAGCAGTCCGCGTCACTCGAGATGGCCGAACAGATGCCCCCGGCCGGGCTGCAGGTGTTCCGCGTGCCGGGCGTCTGGGCCGAGCTCGACGGGCGGGACGCCGACCTGCTCCGCTTTGTGACGCCCGAGACCGTCTGAGAGGAGGAGGGCCCGCGCCTGCGCGCCAGGGATGAGGAGGCTCCGGCGCGTCGAAGACTCCGGCACGTCGAAGGCCCCGGCGGTCACCGCCGGGGCCTTCATGGATGGTGCGCCCAAAGGGATTCGAACCCCTGACCTTCTGTTCCGTAGACAGACGCTCTATCCAGCTGAGCTATGGGCGCATCTTCTGTTGTCGGTTCGGGGCGTCTCCGCCTCGAACTCGTAAAACTCTACACGGGGTTCGCGCTCGATGCAAAACCGGCTGGTCGTTCGTGCTCGGGCGGGCGCGCTGCCGGTCCGACGTCGGGCGGGGCGCCCGGTGGCGTCAGGTACCATTGCCCGTACCGCGAGACCACAATGATGTGGTGCTGCGCCCGTGGTGGCGCGCGCCTGCGTGTGTGTGGAGCGGAACGGCCCAGGATCGTCAATGGGAGGAATCCCCACCATGGCTGACAACGCCACCACCGCGTTCGCGGAGCGTGCCACCGCCAACGCGCCCACCGACTACGCCCAGCTGCTCGACTGGGTCGCTCGGGTCGCCGAGCTCACCCAGCCCGACGCTGTGCACTGGGTGGACGGCTCGCAGGAAGAGAACGACCGCCTCGCCGCTGAACTCGTCGAGGCCGGCACTCTGACCAAGCTCGCCGAGGACAAGTTCCCGAACTCCTATGCGGCGTTCTCCGACCCGGCCGATGTCGCTCGCGTCGAGGACCGCACCTTCATCTGCTCCGAGAAGGAGCAGGACGCCGGATTCACGAACAACTGGATGGAGCCCGCGAAGATGCGGGGCATCCTGGACGAGGCGTTCGCCGGTTCCATGCGCGGCCGCACCATGTACGTCATCCCGTTCGTCATGGGCCACCTTGACGCCGAGGACCCCAAGTACGGCGTGGAGCTCACGGACTCCGCCTACGTGGTGATGTCCATGCGCATCATGGCCCGCATCGGCACCGAGGTGCTCGAGAAGATGTCGGCTGAGCAGGCGTTCTACGTGCCGGCCGTGCACTCGGTGGGCGCTCCGCTCGAGCCCGGCCAGGAGGATGTGCCGTGGCCGTGCAACGAAACCAAGTGGATCGTGCACTTCCCCGAGGAGCGCTCGATCTGGTCCTACGGTTCCGGCTACGGCGGCAACGCGCTGCTGGGCAAGAAGTGCTACGCGCTGCGCATCGCCTCGGTCATGGCCCGTGACGAGGGCTGGCTCGCCGAGCACATGCTGATCCTCAAGCTGACCAGCCCGGAGGGCAAGGCGTACCACATCGCCGGTGCCTTCCCGTCGGCCTGCGGCAAGACCAACCTCGCCCTCATCGACCCGACCGTGGAGGGCTGGAAGGCCGAGACCCTGGGCGACGACATCACCTGGATCCGCCCGGGCAAGGACGGCGAGTTCCGCGTCATCAACCCGGAGGCCGGCTACTTCGGCGTCGCCCCGGGCACCGGCTGGTCCACGAATCCGAACGCGATGCGCGCCATCGCCAAGGGCAACTCGATCTTCACCAACGTCGCCCTCACCGACGACGGCGGCGTCTGGTGGGAGGGCATGACCGAGGAGAAGCCCGCGCACCTGACCGACTGGCGTGGCAACGACTGGACCCCGGAGTCCGGGACCCCGGCGGCCCACCCGAACTCGCGGTTCTGCACCCCGATCAACCAGACCGACATGCTGGCGGACGAGTACACCGACCCGGCGGGCGTGCGCCTCGACGCGATCCTCTTCGGCGGCCGCCGCAAGACCACCGTGCCGCTGGTGACCGAGTCCTTCGACTGGGAGGACGGCGTGCTCAAGGGTGCGACCCTCTCCTCGGAAACCACCGCGGCCGCCGCCGGCGCCGTGGGCGTGGTTCGCCGCGACCCGATGGCGATGCTGCCGTTCCTCGGCTACGACGCCGGCGACTACCTGGCGCACTGGGCCAAGGTCTCGGGTGAGTGCGACCCGGAGAAGCTGCCCCGCATCTACCTGGTGAACTGGTTCCGTCGCAACCGGGACGGCGGCTTCGCCTGGCCCGGCTTCGGCGAGAACTCGCGCGTGCTCAAGTGGGTCGTGGAACGTCTCGAAGGCAAGGCCGACGCGACCGAAACCCCGATCGGCCACGTGCCGACCCCGGAGTCGCTCGACCTGACCGGCATCGAGGTCAAGGACGCCGACCTCGAGGATGCACTGAAGGTCGACCCGGTCGAGTGGGAGACGGAGAACGAGCTCATCGCCGAGTGGCTCGAGAAGTTCGGCGGCACCCTGCCGGAGTCGGTGCGCGCGAAGTTCGACGCGCAGCGGGAGCGCTTCGAGGCGCAGAAGGCCCGCGCCCAGGCCTGACCTGCACGGCGGGCCACCCGGCCCTCGACGACCGCGACCCCCTCACTTCCGCGGAGGTGAGGGGGTCGCGGCATGTGCTCGGTCTGTCAGGGGCGTTTGACGGCGTCGTCGAGGAAGCCCTTTGTGGAGGTCGGCGAGGGGGTGGGGGCCGACGGGTCGAAGGGCTCTCTGGCTGTCACGCCTTCCGGGCCCGTGGGGACGGGGGTTTGGGTGGATTCGGGCAGGGGGACGGGCCCGGGTTGGGCGTCGGGGATGGCGTGGGTATCGCCCTGCCCGTCCTTGAAGATGTCTGCGCTGTCGTCGAGGCGGGAGACGGTCATCTTGTGTCCCTCGGGCATTTTCAAGCAGGGGGCGCTGGCGTAGAGGGTGAGGCGTGGGCGGTTCCCGCTGTCCTCGTAGGCCAACGTGAGAGTGAGTTCCAGGTCGGGTCGGGAGCCTTGGTACATGGTGACGTTGCCGGAGCCCCACTGTTCGTCGGGGCGGGTGGTCCAGCCCTGCTTCTCGGCTTGGGCACGCAGGGAGGCGCCGACCTTTCGGGCGACGTCCTCGTCACGGACGTCCACGGTGACGACTCCCCTGACCTCGGTGAGCAGGGGGCGCTTTTCGTAGGGGGTGGTGGGTTGGCAGGTCTCTTCGCCGAGGGTGTCGAGGGTCTTGGCTCCCATGGACCGGGCGAGGTCGGGCATCTCCCGTTCGAGGGTCTCGAGTTGGCGGGTGGAGAACTCCGCGTTCTCCTGTTTCGACCGGTCGGCCTTGGGCGGGGGCCACTGAGTCGACTGGGCGTCGTCGGCGGTGGGGGCGAGCGCGCAGCTTGTCAGTAGCCCAGTTAACAGAAGCAGGCAGGCTGCTGTCGCTGTCGTGGCCTGGTGTCTGTTCCGTGGCATGGGCCCAGTCTGTCAGGGGCGTTGGACGGCGTCGTCGAGGAAGCCCTTTGTGGAGGTCGGCGAGGGGGTGGAGGCCGACGGGTCGGATGGTTCTCTGCCTGTCACGCCCTCTGGGCCCGTGGGGGCAGGGGTCTGAGTGGATTCCGGCAGGGGGGCGCGCCCGGGTTGGGCGTCGGGGACAGCATGCCTGATGCCTCCTTCCTCGACGAAGGCGTGAGCCATGGGGTCGAGTCGGGAGACGGTCATCTTGTGTCCCTCGGGCATTTTCAAGCAGGGTCCGTCGGCGTAGAGGGTGAGGCGGGGATTGTTCCCGCTGTCCTTGTAGATGAGCATGAGGGTCAGTTCCTGTTCAGGGTGGGAACCTTGGTAGAACCTCGTGTTGCTGGAGCCCCACTCTTCCTCGGGGCGGGTGGTCCAGCCCTGCTTCTCGGCTTGGGCGCGCAGGGAGGTGCCGACCTTTCGGGCGACGTCCTCGTCACGGACGTCTACGGTGACGACGCCCTTGACCCGGGTGAGCAGGGGGCGCTTTTCGTAGGGGGTGGTGGGTTGGCAGGTCTCTTCGCCGAGGGTGTCGAGGGTCTTGGCGCCCATGGAGCGGGCGAGGTCGGGCATCTCCCGTTCGAGGGTCTCGAGTTGGCGGGTGGAGAACTCCGCGTTCTCCTGTTTAGACCGGTCCGCCTTGGGCGGGGGCCACTCAGTCGACTGGGCGTCGTTGGCAGTGGGGGCGAGCGCACAGCCGGTGATTCCGGTCAGCATCCCGGCTAACAGCAGTAGGCAACCTGCTGTCGCTGTCGTGGCCTGGTGTCTGTTCCGTGGCATGGGCGGCCCAGTCTGTCAGGGGCGTTTGACGGCGTCGTCGAGGAAGCCCTTTGTGGAGGTCGATGAGGGGGTGGGGGCCGACGGGTCGGATGGTTCTCTGGCTGTCACGCCTTCCGGGCCCGTGGGGGCAGGGGTCTGAGTGGATTCCGGCAGGGGGGCGCGCCCGGGTTGGGCGTCGGGGACAGCATGGGTGATGCCTCCTTCCTCGACGAAGGCGTGAGCCATGGGGTCGAGCCGGGAGACGGTCATCTTGTGTCCCTCGGGCATTCTCAGGCAGGGGGCGCTGGCGTAGAGGGTGAGGCGGGGATTGTTCCCGCTGTCCTCGTAGGCCAACGTGAGGGTGAGTTCCAGGTCGGGTCGGGAGCCTTGGTACATGGTGACGTTGCCGGAGCCCCACTGTTCCTCCGGGCGGGTGGTCCAGCCCTGCTTCTCGGCTTGGGCACGCAGGGAGGCACCAACCTTTCGGGCGACGTCCTCGTCACGGACTTCGACGTAGACGACTCCCTGGACCTCCGTGAGCAGGGGGCGCTTTTCGTAGGGGGTGGTGGCTTGGCAGGTCTTTTCCCGCAGGGTGTCGAGGGTCTTGGCTCCCATGGAGCGGGCGAGGTCGGGCATCTCCCGTTCGAGGGTCTCGAGTTGGCGGGTGGAGAACTCCGCGTTCTCCTGTTTCGAGCGCTTGGCCTGGGGCGGGGGCCACTCAGTCGACTGGGAGCTTGGCTCAGCCTTTCCAGTGTCGTCGTTCGGGGCGCATCCCATAATGAGACCTCCTGCCAGGGATAGCGTGCCAATCAGGGCGATGGACTTACGTGTGGAACGCTTCAGCATAAGCGACTTTCTTTGACTCGAAATCATCCTGGGTATCGATACCCTGTCGGCCCAGCGCGTCCGAGAAGAGGTCGTTGTCCCCCAGGTAAGGAATGACCGGCTCGCCGTAGATGAAAGCGGTCGCGTTCTGTTGGGAGGTGGATCCGCGCTCCAGCATGGCCATGTGTCCCCCGTTGTCCTGATCCTGGACCTTGGAATCGTCCTCCATTAGGCCGGCCTCCAGGCGTATGGCACCCATGAGCTGGTCTGGGTGGCCCCCGGAGAAGTAGCTTCCGGAGTTGGCGGCGCCGCCATGGTCCTGCGCGACGTCGATCTTGTCCGTCCTAGACTGGATCAGAGCCCGGTCGGCCTCCGGGCTGGCAACGTCTGCAAGCGAGCCGACTTCGTGGCCGGTGCCGGCCGGCGCCATGTACAGCACCTTGTCGGCGGTGAGGCCCTCCCGCTCGGCGGTGCCCTGCTTGGATGCTCCCGCAGAGTGAGCCACCCAGGTCTGGGTGGCGTTCACGGCCTCGCGGTCGAGAGCTCTGTCGAAGGCTGCCTGATTCGTGGCGTCGCGCTCGGCGAAGTCGGGGGTGGCGTTGTCGGCGATGAGAGACGTGAAGGTGTCTTCCTCTGTCAGAGGGTCTGTCTTGCCGGGGAACTGCCCGTCGGCCCAGTAGATCTCCACGGTTCCTTCACGCCCTTCCCCCATGGCATTAATTTTGTTGTTGTAGTCGCCGACAGATTCCATGTCGGTATGAGTGCCGGGGGTAAAAGCAACGATGTTCTTCGTCTCTGGCGAGATATGCCCACGCATCGTAGCGATCTGTCCCTCGCCTTCGCGGGAAACACTGATGACTCGGTACTCCTCTCCAGAGGTTTTTGGGGAATTCGCGGGACGTTCGCGGTCATTCTGATACGCCTCCCACGCCATGTCTAGGCCATTCCTCTGCCTCTCAAGTCGTATCCGCTCCGCGTGCCACTTCTTCTTTTCGATCTGGGCTTTTACCTGACCTCCGGGGCCCGGGTAGAGCTGACCCCAGTTCGGCTCGTCCTCATACTTCTTCAAGGACTTTCCCACCTTGTGTCGGAGCCCTGCCACCGTGATCTCATTGACCGTGGCTCGTTCCTCCAGGGAGACGCCGTTCAGGTTGCCAAACACATTGGGGTAGGTGAGCAGCAGACGCTGGCGGTCCTCGGTCGTGAGGGACTCCCATGCGCCGGCTACTTCGTCAACACCTCGACGGGAATGGCGCGGATCATGGGCGTCGATGGCGGTCTTCATGACGGCCTCGGCAGATCCCGGTGCCGGATGCTCAGGCAGCTTGTTGTCCACCAGCTTCTCCGCGAGCTCGGGATGGCTGTCCAGCCACTTGCGCAGATCATCGGCGTCCTTCCCCTTCAGCTCCTCCGCAATCGACTCGGGATCGGCCACCTGCCTCTCGGTCGCCAGGGACGCCGTCAGCCCCGTCAAGACACCACGTCCGGGCTCTGCAATCTCGCGCGTCTCCGGCAGGTCGTCCTTCTCGCCGCCGGTCACAGCCCGTAGAGCGGCCGCGAAGTCGGCCTGGACCTCGACCCACGTCCTTTCCAGGTCGGCGACTTCGCCGTTGAAGTACTCCACGCTCCTGCTGGCAGATGCGATCCGGGCCGGATCCTCGGAGGCGAGAGCGACGGCGCGCTCATCTGCCACAGTCGGCCGGAGGATCTCCAGAGAACGGTGCTGGAAGAGAACACCATCGCACTGCCCGGCGAAGTCGTTGAGGAGGTCGGCGGCGCGGTCGAGCGCGTGCCGCCAGGCATCCACCGGGTCGTCCAGGAGGGCCAGGCCCGTCCACACGCGCTCCTGTGTGGCGTTGTGCTGGTACGCGCTGCGCAGTCCCCGCCAGGAGGAGTGGGCGTCGTCGAGGTGCTCGCGGACCTGGGTGGATTTTTCGCGAAGGGTGCGAGCGCCGTCGCGCAGACCCGGGGTGTCCACGTGGATGTCCGGCAGAGTGGTGAGGGGCGGGACGCTCATGCCGACTCCATGGCGTCGTTCACCCGCGCGGCGCTGTCTTCGGACGCGGTCTGCGCGGCCTTCGCCGTCATGTCCTGGTCCATAGCCGTGAACTCACCCGCCGCATCCGCGACCCGGCTCGCATTATGGGTGAGAATCGCAGCGGCGCGCAGACCCAGACTGTCCCGGGCGTCCCAGAAAGCGCGGAATGCCTCATCCGCCATCGCGGCGTTCCCGAAGCTGCCCAGGACGTCCTCACCGCCGTCCCGGGCTGCCCGGGCGTCGGCCTCCATGGACTCTCCGGACGTAAGTGCGCCCGTCAATGCCGTGTGGACGTCCCACGGGACGATCTCCACTCCGATCACGGTGATCCCCTCCGATCCAGGGGAGAGCGTCGCGGTGTCCCGCTCGCGACCTCTCCGGTGACTGTAGCTGATCCTCAAGACATCCGGGCATTCGGCCTCGAGTCAAGGCCGACTGTGGGTTCGTCTACATCCGGTGGCTCCGCCCCCGGCGGCCTCTTTCACGGGCGGACTGGTGAAAGCCTGCACCGTTTGGCGTTGGCGATCACCGGCGCCGGGTTGACTTATCACGATGAGCATGGCCGGGAGGCGGATGAGGCCCGCAGTCAGAAGCCTGGGCCTTCTCAGGTCACAGGGGGCCTGGCATCGGAGGGGCCGGGGGCGTCGTCACTGCCGTCGGCGAACGCCGACTCCGCTCAGGCGGCCAGCCAGAGGTCCGGGCCGAAGATCTCGTAGCGGATCGCGGTGGCGGGCACGCCGGCCTCGATCAGATCCGAGCGGACCGACTTCATGAACGGCAGCGGGCCGCAGAGGATGACCTCGGCGCCCTCGGGTAGCTGCACGGCCGAGACGTCCATGCGCCCCTCGTGCAGCTCGACGCCCTCCGGGGCCGACTCGGGCGCCTGGCCCAGCCACACGTGGGCCTGGGCGTTCTCGAGGGCGGCGACGGACTCCATGACCTGGTCGCGCAGGGCGACCGAGTCCCACGACGCGTCCGCGTGCAGGAACGTCACCTGCCGGGACGAGTGGTGCTCGGCGAGCGAGTTCAGGATCGAGGCGGCCGGGGTGATGCCGATGCCCGCGGTGGCCAGCACGATCGGCGCCTCGGTCCGGGTCGGGACGATCTCGCCGTACGGGTTCGACAGCTCGACGACGTCGCCCTCCTGGACGCTCTGGATGAGCATGGGCGAGACCTCGCCTGCCTCGTCCAGCTTGACGGTGATGACGCGCTCCGTCGTGGACTCGGCGTGCTGGGACAGCGAGTACTGGCGGGCCTGGCGCAGGCCGTCCTCGACCTTGATGCGGACCGAGACGTAGCCGCCGGGCTCGCCCGGGGTCACGGGGGTGTTGTCGGCGGGGACGAAGCGGAAGGTCATGGCGGCGTTGCCGGTCGGCTCCTTCGAAGCGACCTTCCAGTCGGTCCACATCTTGTCGTTGGCCTGCTTCGCGTACAGGTCCTTCTCGAGCTTGATGAGGGCGTCGGCCATGAGCCAGTAGACCTCGGTCCACGCCTCGGCGACCTCCGGGGTGACGGCCTCGCCGAGCACGTCGCCGATGGCCCAGAACAGGTTCTCGTAGACGATCTGGTACTGGTCCGGCGTGATGCCCAGGGCGGTGTGCTTGTGGGCGATGCGCGCGAGCACGGCCTCCGGGAGGGTGTCCGGGTGCTCGAGCAGGTGCACCGCGAACTTCACGATCGAGCCGGCCAGGGCCTGCGCCTGCTCGCCGTTGCGCTGGTTGGCGCGGGAGAACACGCCGTCGAGCAGCTCCGGGTGGGCCTCGAACATGTGGCCGTAGAACTTCGGCGTGATCTGGGGCATGTTCTCGGCGACGACGCCTGCGGTGGCCTCGATGACGGGACGGGACTTCTCGGACAGCACGGCATCCTCCTGAAGATCGATGTTGCCGGGGGCTATATTGCCTTGCAGAAGCAAGATTACATGTCGATCCCCTCGGAGGGCACCTCGGCGCCCTCCGTCGGCATCGCCGGCAACCCTAGGGCGACCTCGGCGCCCGGCACGAGGTCTCGGATCCGGACCCCGTGGAGCTCGGCGAGGAAGGCCTCGCGCGCCCGGGCCAGCGCCCCACGCAGTGAGCACGCGGCGGCCAGAGGGCACGGGTGCCCCGACTCGAGCCCGTCGCAGTCGATGACCTCGGGCCGGGTCGAGAGATCGCGAACGAGCGCGCCGACCCGCAGGTCCAGGCCCGCCTCGGTGATCACCGCGCCGCCCAGCCGCCCACGCGTGACGTGGATGAGCTCGCGGCGGCGCAGCTCCGAGACGGCCTTGATCACGTGGTTGTAGGGCACGCCGATCGAGTCGGCCACCTGCTGGCTGGTCATGCGCCGTCCTCCACCGCCGCGGGCGAGGGACATCAGCACGCGCAGGCAGACGTCGGTGTAGGCGTTGAGCTTCATGGCCCCATTATCGCCTCCGCACGCGTTGGCATACTGGCCGGCATGAGCGAGACCGCCGCCACACCCTGCGCCGCCCAGCCCGCCGACGATGCCCTGCACACCGAAGCGCGAGAGGTGCTGCGCGCCCTGACCTCCCGGCCCGACGCCGAGTTCAAGGACGGCCAGTTCGAGGCCGTCGACGCCCTCGTGCGGGGCCGACGCCGCGCGCTCGTGGTGCAGCGCACCGGCTGGGGCAAATCCGCCGTCTACTTCGTCGCGTCCCTGCTGCTGCGCGCCCGCGGTGCCGGCCCCACGGTGATCGTCTCGCCGCTGCTGGCGCTGATGCGCGACCAGGTGGCGGCGGCCGCCCGCGCCGGAGTGCGCGCGGTGACCATGAGTTCGGCGAACGCTACCGAATGGGACGAGGTGCGCGCCGCGCTCGCCCAGGACGAGGTGGACGTGCTGCTGATCTCCCCGGAACGGCTGAACAACCCCCGCTTCCGCGACGAGCAGCTGCCGGACCTGCTGGCCCGCATGGGGCTGCTCGTGGTGGACGAGGCGCACTGCATCTCCGACTGGGGCCACGACTTCCGCCCGGACTACCGGCGGATCCGCGACCTGATCGGACGTCTGCCCGCCGTGCGCGCCGAGCCGGTGCCCGTGCTGGCCACCACCGCAACGGCGAACGAGCGCGTCGTGGCCGACGTCGTCGAGCAGCTCGGCGTGGACAGCGCCGACGAGGTGTTCGTGCTGCGCGGCCCGCTCGCCCGCGCCTCCCTGCAACTGGGCGTGCTGCGCATGGCGGACCCGTCGGCGCGCCTGGCCTGGCTGCTCACCCACCTGCACGAGCTGCCCGGCTCAGGCATCGTGTACGCGCTGACGGTCTCCGCGGCGGAGGACACCGCCCGCGCCCTCGCCGACGCCGGGCACGCCGTCATCTCCTACACCGGGCGCACGGACCCCGAGCAGCGGGCGCAGATCGAGCAGGACCTCAAAGACAACCGCGTGAAGGCCGTCGTGGCGACCTCGGCGCTGGGCATGGGCTTCGACAAGCCGGACCTCGGCTTCGTCGTGCACCTGGGCGCCCCGTCCTCGCCCGTGGCCTACTACCAGCAGGTCGGCCGCGCCGGCCGCGGCACCGACCACGCGGAAGTCCTGCTGCTGCCCGGCCCCGAGGATCGGCGGATCTGGGAGTATTTCGCGACCGCATCGATGCCCGACGAGCAGCAGGCCCACGCGGTGCTGCAGGCGCTGCGCGAGGCGGGCCGACCGCTCAGCGTGCCCGTCCTCGAGACCTCCGTCTCGGCGAAGCGCAGCCAGCTCGAGCTGCTGCTCAAGGTGCTCGCCGTCGACGGGGCGGTCGAGAAGGTCGGCGGCGGCTGGCGGGCGACCGGCCGGGACTGGGCCTACGACGCGCAGCGCTACGCCCGTGTGGCCGAGGCCCGGCGCGCCGAAGAGCGGCTCATGCTCGACTACGAGACCACGCAGACCTGCCGCATGGAGTTCCTGGCCCGCACGCTCGACGACCCGACCGCCGCCCCCTGCGGTCGCTGCGACACCTGCGCCGGCCCCTGGTACCCGACCGGCCTCGACGAGGAAGCCCGCGCCAAGGCGCGGCGCACGGCCCAGAAGGTGGGCGTGCCGATCGAGCCGCGCCGGTCCTACCCGAGCGGCATGGACCGCCTCGGCGTCCCGGTCAAAGGCACGATCCCGCCCGCGCGCCAGGCGGAGGAGGGGCGCGCCCTCGCGCGCCTGTCCGACCTCGGCTGGGGCGTCCGACTGCGCGAGCTGCTCGACGCCGACGACGCCCCCGTGCCCGAGGCGGTGCTGGAGGCCGCCGTCACGGTCCTGCGCGAATGGGGGTGGGAGGAACGGCCCATCGCCGTGGTCGCGATGGCCTCCCGCGGCCGGCCGCGGCTGGTGGGCTCGTTCGCCGAGGGCGTCGCGCGGATCGGCCAGCTGCCGTTCCTCGGTGCGCTCGAGCTCCGGCACGGCGGCCCGACGGCCGGGCCCGGCGGCAACAGTGCGTACCGGCTGGCCTCCGTGTGGGAGCGGATCGCCGTGCCCGATCCGATGGTGCAGGCGCTCGCCTCGGCGCCCGCCGCGGGGCGGCACGGGCCGGTGCTGCTCGTCGACGATCTCGTCGACTCCCGGTGGTCCCTCGCCGAGGCGTCCCGTGTGCTCCGGGACGCCGGGGCCCAGGGCGTGCTGCCGCTGGTGCTGGCCCAGCAGGGGTGAGGCCGACGAGCGGCGTCAGCCGCGGACGACGGCGAGCACCTCGTCGCGCACCCGCTGCATCGTCGCGGCGTCCTTCGCCTCGCCGTTGTAGCGCAGGAACGGCTCGGTGTTCGACGGGCGCAGGTTGAACCACCAGTCGCCGGAGTCCGCGGCCACGGTCAGCCCGTCCATGCGGCTGGTCGTGGTGCCCTCGACGCCGAACTGCTGCTCGACCCGGTCCATCATCGCGGCCTTGTCCTCGACCTCGGAGTTGATCTCGCCCGAAGCGACGTACGGCTCGTACTCCTCGGCCAGGTCCGAGAGCGGACGGTCCTGCTCGCCCAGGGCCGCCAGCACGTGCATCGCGGCCAACATGCCGGTGTCCGCGTTGAAGAAGTCCCGGAAGTAGTAGTGCGCGGAGTGCTCGCCGCCGAACACGGCGGACTCCTCAGCCATGACGGCCTTGATGAACGAGTGCCCCACGCGCGTGACGACGGCGCGGCCGCCGTCGTGCGCGACGAGCTCCGGGACGGCCTTCGAGGTGATCAGGTTGTGGATGATCACGGGGGTGTCCTCGCCGTCGGCCTTCGCTCGGGCGATCTCACGGCGCGCGACGAGCGCGGTCACGGCAGAGGGCGAGACGGGCTCGCCCTTCTCGTCGATCACGAAGCAACGGTCCGCGTCGCCGTCGAAAGCCAGGCCGATGTCCGCGCCGTGCTTGACGACCGCGGCCTGCAGGTCGCGCAGGTTCTCCGGCTCGAGCGGATTGGCCGGGTGGTTCGGGAACGTGCCGTCGAGCTCGAAGTACAGCGGCTCGATCGTCAGCGGCAGGGCCTCCAGCTCGGCGTCGCCGAGGACCGCCGGGGTGGTGGCACCGGCCATGCCGTTGCCGGCGTCGACGACCACCTTGAGCGGGCGGATGCCGGAGAGGTCCACGAGCGAACGCAGGTAGGCGGCGTAGTCGGCCAGCAGGGTCGACTCCTCGAGCGTGCCGGTGCGCTCGACGGCGGGGATCTGCCCGGCGTCCAGATAGGCCTGCGCGGCGTCGCGAATCTCGTAGAGCCCCGTGTCCGAGGAGACCGGCACGGCACCGGCCTTGGCCATTTTCATGCCGTTGTACTCGGCGGGGTTGTGCGAGGCGGTGAAGACGACACCGGCCGCCTGCTGCACGCCGGCGGCGTAGTAGAGCATGTCCGTGGAGATCAGGCCGAGCTTCAGCACGTCACCGCCGCGGGCCCGAGCGCCCTCGGCGAAGGCCTCCATGAACTCGGGGGAGGAGGGGCGCATATCGCCGCCCACCAGGACCTTCTGGCCGGCCAGGCCCAAGACGTCGACGAAGGCGGCGCCCACGGCGCGCACCGACTCGGCGGTGATGGTCTCGCCCACGATCCCGCGGACGTCGTAGGCCTTGAAGGATGCGGTCAGGTCGATCTCATGCGTCTCAGTCACGCCCGCCATCGTACTGGGACGAGCTGGGACCGGCCGACGGGAGAAGGCAATCGCGGTGCGCGGCGGCTCAGTAGCCCAGCTCGGCGACGTCGTCGCCCAGGCCGGACGGCTCTTGTTCCTGCCATGAGGAGAGAACCTCGGGGTCTTGCAGCTCCAGCCACGCGATCAGGTCCTTGTAGGTGACGCAGTGGGTGTCCGGCTCGCCGCAGGTCTCGCGCATGAACTCCTCGGTTGCGGAGTTGAACGCGTTGCCGGACCAGTCGTTGAAGTGGTTGCCGATCACCAGCGGAGCCCGATTTCCCGCGAACGCCGAGTCGTACATGTACCGGTAGGTTTCGAGGGTGGCCTGCTTCAGGCGCGGGGCATCGGCCGGTTCGTCCTTCAGGTTGTTGGTCTTCGCCCAGAACGAGTAGTCCATGGCCGTGACGGCGGGCGAATCGTCGCCCGGGCGGGCGAGGCTGTCCGGGCCGCTGAAGGCGGGAGAATTCACGGTCTGCATCTCGAACTCCCAGATGCCGTCCTTCACGTACGGCCACTGCAGTCCGACGCCGCGCTGCGAGGTCTGGGAGGTGTCGTACGTGATGCCGGCCTCCTTCCACATGGGCGTCATCTGGTCCCATCGGCCCTGCAGGCACGGCGTGCGGGTGCCCACGATGTCCTCCGGCTCCAGCTCGAGCTCGGGGAGGGTGCCCTCCGGGTAGCCGTTGAACGTCTCTGGGTCGTCGACGATCCGGTGGAAGATCTCCATCTCCTCGACCCAGTCCTGGGTCGTCCACTGGTCGATGCCATAGGCGTCGACGGAGCAGAAGTGGCCGTTGTAGTGGGTCCCGATCTCGTGCCCGCCCCGGTGCGCGCGGTTCAGATCGTCGATCATCGTGGAGACGAATTCGACGTCGGGGGCGAAGTCGTTGTCCGACTCACCGGGCGCGTGGGCCGGGCCCTGGTAGGCCTCCCGGTTCTCCAGTTCCACCAGGAACAGGCCGGCCAGGTACACCGTGAACCGGGAATCCGTCTCCTCAGCCGCGGCCAGGAACGAGTCCCAGCGTTCGTGCATGCCGCCACCGTCGAAGGAGAACAGGATGAACTGCGGCGGCGTCTCGCCCGGCTTGAGCTTGCGCATCGGGAAGTTCGGCTCGGTGGTGTCCGTCGCGTCCCTGGAAGAGGAGGGTGCGGGGGGATCGGCTGAGCCGGACTCGTGCGTGCCCGGCGCGGAGGAGCCGTGTTCGGAGGCCTCAGCGTTCTGGGGCTCCGGGGCGGCTCCCGTGGCTGACGATGAGGACTGCTGCTCCTCGGGGGGAGCCGAGCAACCGGCGCCGGTCGCGGCGAGGGTCAGGGCCAGGGCGGTCCCGGAGAGCAGGCGGGCAGCGGACGACGGGCGCGAGGACAGGGTGCGCATACGGCTCCTGTGAGAACGGCGAGGGCGAGAGGACGACGAAGGGCGGACACGGCGACCGTAGCGCCGCGACCGTACCACGGTGGTCGGGTGCAGCTCCCGAGTCCGTCGACGCGACCGTGACCGCAGGCCGGTATGACCCCGTTCCGGGACGGCCCGCCACAGGGCATACAGACCGTGCTCGAGCCGACAGATGAGAGCACTCTCATCTGTGCTTCATGCCGGTGTCATCCGCCGGGTGTCTGCTGGAGGCATCGCGGGGCGAGCAGCCCCGGCGCGGCACCGGCCCCACCGGACCGCGTCCAGCGCACCGACATCGGCCGCCTGCACACCGAGGCGGCGGAGAGGACCACGACATGACCGTCGCACCCATCGCCGAGCACACCATCAGCGGCACCGTGGGCGGAGCCTCCGCCCTCGACCGCACCGGATCGCCGTCGCATCAGCATGCCGGGCAGGGGCCGCTGCGCCGCGCTCCGCTGCCGGCGCGGTATCAGGCCTCCTACACGACGCGCTTCGTCCAGCAGGCCCTGGAGGCGGATCCGGGCCGGTTCCACCTGCTCTCCGGAGCGGATGTCGTGCCGCAGGTCGGCACGGTCGTGATCGCACGCGTCAGCGAGGTCCTGAACCACAAGCGCGTCGAGACCCCGTCGTCCCGCAAGGCGATCCTGTTCGAGGGCGCGCTCGTGATGCTCGCCTACGGGTACCGCTACGCAGCCGACCAGTTCCTTTCCGAGGTGCCGGGCTCGCTCGCCCCGTGTGATCTGGTCGCGGCGGGCGGTCTGGCCGGCACCGTCACGGCGCAGCACGACCGGATCGACGAGCCCACCCGGCTGGAGCCGATCGGCGTGCTCGCCGACGACTCCGGCCCGGTGAACCTCGGCGACTTCGCCCCGTGCACGCTCACCGAGGTGCCCGCCATCGGCGCGCCGGCTGAGCAGATCGCCGCCGTGCTGCCGGATCGGCCGCGTGTGGTGGCCGTGCTCGGCACCTCGATGAACTCGGGCAAGTCGACCGCCATGGCCTGCCTGGTCAACGGGCTGACCGCTGCGGGTCTGCACGTCAACGCGGGCAAGGCCACCGGCACGGGGGCCGGTAACGACCCCATGCTCTACATCGACGGCGGCGCCGTGTCCGTCCGGGACTTCACCGACTTCGGGCACCCGACCACGTTCCGGCTCGACATGGCTCATGTGCGTGCGCTGACCGTCTCGCTCGTGGACGTGCTCAGCCAGGACGACCCCGACGTGATCGTCGTCGAGATCGCCGACGGCGTCTACCAGGGTGAGACGGCGGCACTGCTCGCCGACCCGCTGTTCCAGTCCGTCGTCGACGGTGTGCTCTTCGCGGCCTCCGACGCGCTCGGCGCGGCCGCGGGCGTGGACGTGCTCACCGGCGGCGGCAACCGCGTCCTCGGGGTCTCCGGTGTGCTCACCTCATCCCCGCTCGCGACGCAGGAGGCACGGGAGGCGCTCGACACGCGCGTCGAGGCGACCTTCGACCTGACCCGGCCCGAGATCGCCGCGGGCCTGCTTGCCGACGCATGAGCGTCACCGGGGGACATCCGGGCCAGGACGCCCGGGCGGAGAAGCCCCTCGCGGAGGCGGGTCTGGGCGACGAGGAGGAGCACGGGCCCGCCGTCCCGCGGCCGGGCCGGATGCCGCCGGTGTTCCGCGGTCGGCGGCGGGCGCTGCTGACCCTGCTGTTCCTGTTGGGCGTGTTCCAAGCGGCGATGGCCCTGACGATGGCCATGACCGTCTCCGCTCTGCTCGGCGGGGACGCGGCGGACGTGGGTGCCTCGGGTGCGGCGTCCGCCCAGATCTGGCCGATCACCGTCCTGCTGCTGTCGGTGGTGAGTCTGGCCGGCGCTCGCTGGGCCGAGCGCGTCGTCGGCGAGGACCTGGGGCAGGACTACGTCTATGAGATGCGCCGCAAGCTCATCGGCTCGGCGCTCACCGGCGGCGGCAGCTCCTCGTTGGGCGTGACCGTCACCCGTGCCTCCAACGACCTGACGGCCGTGCGCATGTGGATCTCCCAGGGCATCGTGCCCCTGCTGACCGCGGTGCCGTTGATCGCGGTCATCCTCGTCGCGCTCACCGTCGCCTCTCCCGTGGCGGGCGCCGCCGTCGGGACGCCGGTCGTGGTGCTCGTCCTGTGCCTGGTGCCGCTGTCGCGGCTGACGTACCGGCGGGCCCGGGAACTGCGACGTCGGCGCGGCCGCATGTCCGGGCGCATCTCGGACACCGTCCTGGCCGGGGAGTCCGTCCGCGCCGCCGGCGCGGTCCGTCGCGAGCTGGCGGCCCTGGACCGCGACTCCGCGAAGGTCGTGGGCGCCGCTGTCGCGCGAGCCCGGGCGACCGGAGCCGTGCGCGCGGCCGCCCTCGCCGCGGCCTCGGCCGCGACCGCGGGCATCGTGCTGTGCGGAGCGTTCGGGGTCCTCGGGGACGCCGAGGTGGCCTCATGCCTGACGCTGGTCGGCATCATCACGACGCCGCTGTCCGAACTCGGGCGCGTCGTCGAGTATCGGCAGAACTACAAGGCCGCTCGGCGGATCCAGGCGCCCCTGATGCGCCATGCGGACTCCGTCGAGGCGACCGAGCGCCGACGGGAACGGGACTGGGAGTCCGTGCCGGTGCACCGGGACCGTACCGGTCGCGGTGGGCTGCTTGTTGAGGGACTCGTGGTAGACGGGGTGCCGACTCCGCGGCTGCAGGCCCGTGCCGGTCAGGTGGTGGCGGTCCGCTGCGCTGACCCGGGACGGGCTCACCGCGCCGTCGCCGAGTTGGTGGCGGCGAGGTCGGTCGCCGCCGACGGCCCCGATGCCCTCGGAACCGAGGGTGGGGCGGGCCCCGAGGACCAGGGCGGTCTGGGTCTGGGGTACACGGTGCCGACCGTCCTGATCGACGGTCACGACCTGACCCGAGCCCCGGACCGGGTGCGCCGGCGGCTGCTCGGTGTGGCCAGCGCCCGGGTGCGACTCGAGCGGGGAAGCATCCGCCGCCTGCTGAGCCTGCGACAACCGGGCGTCGCCGACGAGCAGATCGATGCGGTCGCCATGCGGGTCGGTCTCACGGGCGTGTTCGCGCAGCTGCGTGACGGCGTGCGTACCCGTGTGCGTCACGGGGGAGAACCGCTGACCGTCTCACAGCGCTCGCGGGTCAAGCTCGGCCGGGCGCTGCTGGGCGACCCGCCGCTGCTCGTGGTCGACGGCCTCGACGCGGACCTCGATGATGACGGACGGCGTGTGCTGGAGGGCGTGTTGCGTGACTATCCCGGTGTCGCCGTGGTGGTGTGCTCGTCCTCGTTCCGGGACCGGCTCGACGCCGTGGACTGGGACCTGGAAGACCCCCGCCGTGCCGCCCAGTCGGGTGCCTAGACTGGGCCCATGGAATACGTGTTCCCCCTGCTCGCTGTCGTGCTGATCGGCGCCCTCGTCTGGGGTGTGACGCGATGGCTCGGGCGGTCGTCCGGGGCCGTGTCGGAACGTGGAGGGGCGGGGTCCGGCGTCGGCCCGGACCGCGCGCAGCAGGCCGCCGGTCTGCTCGACGAGGACGCGCATCGCACCGTGTACGGCTTCATCGCGACCAACCGGACCGTGGACGCGGTCGCCGCGTACCGACGCCACACGGGCCGGTCCCTGACCGAGGCTGTCCTCGATGTGCAGTCTCTGGCCTCGCATCCCCAGGTCCACACGGTCTCAGCGCCGTGGCAGGACGATGCGGACGAGGCGTCTGCGCCGCAGCAGCGCGTGAGCGACGCTCAGTCCTCTGCCGGCGCCCGGCACGACGGTGTGCGGTCCGCGCCGGAGACGGGCACGACTGCGGCCGAGGAGCCGCAGACCGCGGTCGACGCCGACCGGGCTGAGGCCGAGGGGGAGGGCCGTCGTGAGAACGGCGCCGACGCGTCATCGGATGTGGGCGATGACGCCGGAGCCGCGGTGCTGCCCGATGAGCTGACCGTCCCGGCGGAGTGGACTGCGGCCGAACCGGTTGCGGCCGAACAGCACTTCCAGGTCGAGTTCATTCGGCCTGAGGGCAGCGTCCGCCTCTCGAGCGAGGATCTGTCCCCGTGGTTGCGTGATCAGCTGGCCGCGATGCTGCGTGACGGAGACCTGGAGTCGGCGGCCGTGCAGCTGTCATCGCACACCGAGCTGTCGGTGCCGGAGTCGTTCGAGCTGCTGCAGCGGCTCCGCGACGAACAGCGCTGAGCACCCACGGGCGCCTCGCCCCGCGAACGTGTCAGCGATCGGGGCGAACCGCCGCCGGCCCAGGTGCGGGCCGCGGAGACCGGTGCCGACGTGACAAAGCCGTGAGCCGGGCCATCGTGCGAACGATGACCCGGCTCACGGCGTCGGGCGGAGACGGGGGGATTTGAACCCCCGGTCCGGCTTTCGCCGGACCCTTCATTAGCAGTGAAGTCCATTCGGCCGCTCTGGCACGTCTCCCCATCCGCGGTGAACGGAGCGAACCCCGTCTGCGGACTCCGACAGCTTAGCGCGTCCCGGACCGCGGGTTCAATGAGACGGTTCGGCCTCGAACAGCGACGTCAGCAACGCGAGGGCCCCGCACCGAGACGGTGCGGGGCCCTGCTGCGGCGACGTGGGCCTAGTCACCTGCGCGGTGACCGGCCGACGTCCGTGGGTCAGCGGCGGGTGCCGTCGATGTCGTCGCGGCGGGCGCCGTCGCGATCCATCTCGACGTCCTCGTGGCGGACCTCCTCGGACACACGCTCGGTGTCCTGGGTGGTGCGCTTGCCCAGCGAGACCTTCTCGGCGTCGACGCTCTTGTCGGCGACGGCGACATCCTCGTGGAGGGTCACCGAGGCCTCATCGTCGCGGCCGTCGGCACGGGCCTCGGGCGAGTTCGGGTCGATGGACTCGCGCTCGACGACGAGCTCCTCACGCTCCACGGGGACCTCGACGGTCTCAGTGGTGGTGTAGGAGTGCTTGCGCAGACGAGCGCGGCCGGTGGCGCGGCGCTCGGTGCCGACGTTCAGCTTCTCGTCGCGGACGACGACCGAATCATCGTCGTCACGCAGTCCGTCGCGGTCGCCGTCACGCAGGCCGTCACGGTCGCCATCGCGCAGGCCGTCACGGTCACCGTCACGCAGGCCGTCGCGGTCCCCATCGCGGTCGCGCAGGCCGCCAGCGGCACCCGCCGCGCCCGCTGCAGCCCCGACACCGGCATCGTGGCGACGGTCGCCGTCACGCAGGCCGTCACGGTCACCATCGCGGAGGCCGTCACGGTCGCCGGCGTGGCCGTAGTCCATCGAGTAGTACTCGTAGATGCGCTGCTCCTCCTCCGGGGAGAGGTTGCCGTCGGCGTCGACGTTCGGCGCGTCCTTCACGAAGTTCTTGTCGAACGGCACGGTCACACCGTCGGCGGTGGTGCGCGCCTCGTTCAGCGGAACGAAGTTCTCCTTGGTGCCCAGCAGGCCGGTCTTCACGGTGACGAAGGTCGGCTGGTTGGTCTGGTCGTCGAGGTAGACCTGGCCGACGGAGCCGATCTTGTCGCCGTCGTTGGAGAACACCGTGGCGTTCTGCAGCTGGTCCAGCGAGTCACGGTCCAGGCCGCCGGTCTGGTTGGTACGGCCCTGGGTGTTGTCGATGTTGCGGTCCATCGCTGTCTCCTTCGTGTCGATCCGGGGCCCTCTGCCCCGGTGCGTGTTCCCGACGTTTCCTCAGCGCGGGCGGCGGGGTCAACCGCCGGTCTGCGCTGTCTGGAACGCCGTGTCCGTTGTGCAACGGTGCCCGGTGACCCGAGCGATGAAGCCGACGTTGTCGCAGGCGTCGTGGCGGCGTCAACGGCCGCTGACCGCTCCACCTCGATTGCCAGGAAGCGCCCAGGGAACACTGAGAGCCTGCAGGTGAGTAGGCTGGTGGGGCGTCTCGCGCGCGCGAACATACTGCAGCGTGGACGCGTCGAGACGGCTTCGACCAGACGCCCGACGGGTCAGCTCCGCGCCGTCCGAGGAGGCAGAGATCACGCCCGGGGGTGACCCCGCGACATCACCAGAGGGGACCGCATGAGCCACGAATCCAAGACCGTCCGACTCGTCGTCGTGGGCGCAGGCCCCCGTGCAGTCATGGTCCTGGAGCGGCTGCTGGCCCAGCTCGAGGCGGGGGAACCCACGGCACCCGGACGCCGTCTGGAGGTGCACGTGGTCGACCCCTACCCGGCCGGACCGGGGCGCGTGTGGCGGACCGACCAGTCCGAGTTGTACTTGATGAACACCCCCTCGTTCTTCCCGACCGCCTCGGCCGCGGACAACCCCGGGCTGCACCCGTCGACCGCGGCGCTGTCCTTCGACCAGTGGCGGCGCGTCAACCCTGAGCGCAGCCTCAAAGTCGGCCGGAATCAGTACCCCTCCCGCATGGTCTACGGCCGGTATCTGACGGACCTGTTCGAGCAGGTGCGTCACGCGCTCGAGGCCCGCCCCGAAGTCGGCGCGGTCATGACGCACCGCGCCGAGGCCACGGCTCTCGAACCGCTGCCGGGCGGAGGCGTGCGGGTCCGGCTGCGGCCGGCAGACGGGCGGGAGGAGGCCGGGCGCACCGCCGTGTCGGTCCCCGACCTCCTCGAGGCCGACGCGGCGGTGCTCGCCCTCGGCCACCAGAAGGCCGCGCTCAGCAGCGCCCAGGGACGGTTCGCCTCCGCCGCGTCCGCCTCACCGGCGCTGCACTACCAGGGCCCGCAGATCCCCTCGGACGTCGACTGGCGCGTTGTGCCCGCCGGCGCCGAGGTGCTCGTGCGGGGCATGGGATTGAACGCGTTCGATCTGATGGCCCAGCTGACCCAGGGCCGAGGCGGGGCGTTCCACCGGGTCGCGGGAGCCACGCCGGGGCGCGCCTTGCGCTATGAGCCCTCGGGCAGGGAACCGGTGCTGCATCTGATGTCCCGTCGCGGCGTGCCCTACCTGCCCAAGGCCGAGCTCATGTCGTTCGTGCCGCACGGAACGTCCCTGAGCTATCTGTCGGACCGGGCGGTGGACGGGCTGATCGCCGAGCACGGGCTGCTCGACTTCGACGCCCATCTGTGGCCCCTGCTGCACCGCGACGTGGTCCGCCACTACTACGCCACGATGGCCCGGACGCAGCCGGAGTTCCTCGGCGGACCCGTGCGGGCGCGGACCTTCCTCAGCGAGCTCGTCGGCCTGCTGGAGGAGGCCGGGCGCGGCGCCCCGGTCACCTCACGACACGCCGAGGAGCTGCTGCAGGAGTTCGCTCCGGGACGGCGGTTCCTCGACATCGTCGCCTACGCGGACCCCTACCGCGACGACGTGTTCGACTCCGCCGAGCAGTACCACGAAACCGTGGCCACCCTGCTCGAACAGGCCTGCGCCGAGGCGGTGCTCGGCGAAGACTCACCGTTCATGATGGCCGTCGGCGCCCTGCACGCGGGGCGGCTGCTGGTGAAGCAGCTCGTGGCGCAGGGACACATCAGTCAGGCCTCGCGCCTCCGCGACGTCCAGGGCTGGTTCGAGCCGCTCGTCGAAGGGCTCTCCTCAGGGCCGCCGCGCTGGCGGGTGGAGCAGATGCTGGCGCTGCATCGGGCCGGACTCGCCGACTGGGTGGGCCGTGCGCCGGCCGTGCAGGTTGTCGACGACCGCTTCGTGGCCGTCAGCCCGCAGGTCGCTGACGCTCACGGGCAGGACCCCGCAGCGGTGACGGGCACGTGGTTGGTCGAGGCGATGATGCCGCCCAACCGGGTCAATGCTGGCACGGCCCCCCTCATGCGTCAGCTGCTTGCCGACGGGGTGGCCGCGGTCGGCACCTGGGAAGACGAAGACGGTGAGCTGCGCCCGTCCTCGGGCTTCGACGTCACCCCGCGGCCGCACCGGCTGCGCGGTGCCGACGGTGCCGTCCGCGAGGACGTGTACGTGATCGGCCTGCAGCTCTCCGGCGTGCAGTGGGGCACAGCGATCGCCGCGGAAGCGGGCGAGTCCGCCTCGGGGCGGGCGGCGTCCCTCGGGGACGCTGACGCGATCGCGCGCGACGTGGTGGCGCGGCTGCGCGGCTGACCTCGGCGCCCCGACTTCCGACGCCCCGGCCGGGACCCCACGGGGACCGCGACCGGGGCGTCGGCTCAGGAGCGGGTCAGGCCTGCTCGTCGAGCATCAGCTCGTAGCGGTGCAGCAGCACGGCGGTCACGCCGCGGCTGATCTGCTGCTCCGGCTTGAACGTGCCGTCGCGGTAACCGGTGCTCAGACCCTCGGCCGCGAGCCACGCGATCGCCTCGTAGTGCGGGTTCGACGCGGCCACGTCCGGGAAGTCCGGCGTGGTCGGCGCGGTGAACTCCGGGTCGACGGCGCGGTGCAGCATCGAGGCGAACTCGGCGCGGGTGATGTCCTGGCCCGGCTTGAAGGTGCCATCGGCGTAGCCGCGCGTGATCATCTCCTGCACGGCCCACTGCACGGACTCGAAGTGGGTGTGCGTGGCCGGGACGTCGGGGAAGCGTGCCTCGCCCGGGGCCACGTCCTCGTCCGTGAGGTAGCGGTACAGGAACGCGACGGACTCGGCGCGGGTCACGTCCTGGCCCTTGAGGAACGTGCCGTCGGCGTAGCCGGTGGTGATTCCGGCGCACTGCATCCAGCGCACCGCGGAGTAGTAGCGCGAGCCCACCGGGTTGTCCGCGAAGTCCGCGGTGTCCCGGCAGTCCTCCGGAGCGACGGGACCCTCGACCGGCTGGACGTCCATGCCCACGACGATCGGGTTGTGGTCGGAGGAGCGCCACTGGTCCGCGGCGTACAGGTCCTCCGCCGTGTAGTTGTGGCGGGAGTACTCGAACGCCACGGACTCGTTGGCGTTGATCATCCAGATGTCCTGGCCGGTGACGGTCGCGTCGGCGGCCGGGGAGGCGAACACGCCGTCCAGGTCGCCGACGGCCCCGCCGAACACGTACGAGTACTCCTCGGACTTGGCGCCCTGCGAGACGTAGCCGGCCTGCTCGAGGACCGCGATCGGATCCTCCTGCTCGTAGGAGTTGAAGTCGCCGAGCAGCAGGACACGCTCGGTGCCGAGCTCGGTCTTCAGCTCCTCGGCGAAGGTCACGAGGGCCTGCGCCTGGCGCACGCGGTCGCCGTTGTAGTTGCCCTGGCCGTCGCCCGAGTCCTTGTTGTCGCCGGTCGCTCCCGAGCCGCCCTTGGACTTGAAGTGGTTCGTGATGGCCACGAACTCGGTGCCGGCCACGCCCTCGGCGGATCCGTCGGCCCGGCGGAATTGCTGTGCCAGCGGCTCGCGAGCGTTGTCGAAGTTCACCTGGTCGTCCAGGATCCGGGACTCGCCGACGGGGGTGACCTCCGCCGGCTGGTAGATGAACGCGTTGCGGATCACGTCCTCGGACTCGACAGCAGGGCGTTGCTCGGGCGAGGCCACGTACGCCCACTTCTGCTCACCGGCGGCAGCGTTGAGGCCGTCGACGAGGTTCTTGAGGGCCTCGTCGCGGTCCTTGCCGAACTTCGCCGAGTTCTCGACCTCCTCGAGCGCCACCACGGAGGTGTCCATGCCATTGATCGCCTCGACGATCTTCGTCTTCTGGCGCTTGAACGACTCCGGGGTGTAGGCGCCGCGCGGCTGGCAGTAGTTGGTCGTGATCGGCGTGCCCTCGCGGTCGGTGTATGCGTCACAGTCCGGGAACTGCTCGCCGAGCGTCGTGAAGTAGTTCAGGACGTTGAAGCTGCCGACCGTGACGTTGCCGCCCACGTCATCGCGGGAGGCCTCGGCCGGGCGCGTGTTCTCGATCGCGACCGGCTGCACCTCGGCGGCGTTCTCGTCAGTGAGGTGGCCCTGCGGCTGGAAACTCCAGGCACCGTAGCGGTAGTCCAGCACGACGCCCGAGGTGAACTCCACGCCCGAGCCGACGCGGGCCGGGGAGTCGGCGTCGACGTAGGGCAGACGGCCCTGATTGCCGGGGGAGCGCATGAAGTTGGTCGAGGCGCCGTCGTCCAGGACGATCTTCGCGGCCTCGTTCTGTGCCATCACGGCCTGGGCCTCGGCGCCGGGGGCGGCCACCGAGGTCGGGTTGTCCAGCGGGGCGGTGCCCGGGGCGATGCTCAGCGAGCCGTACTGGTTCACCGAGTAGTTGTCCGTGACGGTCCACTCGCCCTGCGGAGCGAGCAGCATGCCTTCATGGGCCTCGCGGGCCGCCTCGTCCATCGGGAAGGCCACCGGCGTCGGCTCGACGGTCGCGGTGCCGTCGGACTTCTCGAGGCCGCCGGCTGTGACGGAGACCTGGGTCATGCCGTAGTGCTCGCCGGCTTCGCCGGTCACGGTGACGTTGTCGCCCAGGGCGACGTCACCGGCCGTGTCCGGGGAGTACACGAACAGGCCGTCGGAGGCGCCGGCGGTCTTCTCGGCGCCCGGGGTCTGGATGTAGTAGCCGTTGTAGCCCCCGGTCGAGTAGACGCCCGTGACGACGCCACTGGTGGTCACCTGCCGGCCCGCGAACGGGGTCTCGGCGCCCTCGCCCTGGATCTCGGCGATGGTCTTCTGGCCCGCAGGCGGGGCCGGCTCGGGCTCCGGCGTCGGTTCCGGCGCGTCACCGGCGGAGTTGGTCGGGGTCACCTCGTCGCGCAGCGTGAAGTCCGCGGCGTTGCTGTCGGTGTCCGCTCCGCCGTGGCGGTGGAGCGACTTCGCATCGGAGTTGCTGCTGGGCGCGGTCGCCGCCCCGGCCTCGAACGTGTTCGAGGAGCCATAGCCGAGCAGGTCCACGACCGTGTCGTCCTCGGAGACGACCGAGCCGGTCGGCAGCTCGGCGAGCCGCTCCGCCTGGTTCGAGAGGACGATCGTGCCCTTCGTGCCGGAGAAGTTCAGCCCGCCGGCCTCGAGATCCGGGGCCGGCAGGGCGGCGCCGGTGTCGCCGTTGGAGCCGCCCCGGATCAAGAAATGACCCTTGGCGGGGACGGTGCCGTTCAGGGCGACGGAGGAGCTCGCGCCGCCGGTGCCGGTGGCCGAGCGGTATTGCAGGGACCAGCCGTCCAGGGAGATCGGCTTGTCGGTCGGGTTGTACAGCTCGACGAACTTGTGGGTGAACTTCGCGTTCGCGGAGCCGCCGTTCGTATACGCCTCGTTGATGACCAGACCGTCCCCGGCGGGGGCGGCGGTGGCCTGGACGGTGATGGCGGGGGCGAGCAAGCCCAGCGCGGCGAGCGTGCCGGCGGTGCGTGCGATGGTGCGCGAGCGGGTGGAGTGAGGGTGCGGCATGAGTCGGTCCTTCCCGGGGCGAATCGGTGGTGCGGTGCGGATCAGCGCGCGTCGCCGGCGTTGACGGCGTCGAAGCGATGCAGCATCACGGCGATCTCACCGCGCGTGATGTCCTGGCCCGGAGCGAACGTGCCGTCGTGGTAGCCGGTCACCAGCCCCTCGGAGGCGGCCCACTGGATCGCCTCGTAGTGCGGGTTCGCGGCGGAGACGTCCGGGAAGTCCGGCGTGGCCGGGGCGGTGTACTCCGGGTGGGCGGCGCGGTAGAGCATGGAGGCGAACTCGCCGCGGCTCACCGAGTGCTTCGGGCGGAACGTGCCGTCGACGTAACCACGGACGATCTGCTCGGCCGCGGTCCACTCCACCGGCTCGAAGTGCGTGTTCGAGGTCGGCACGTCAGGGAAGGTCTGGCCGGCGGGGGTGAAGCCCTCGTCCGTGAGGTACCGGTACAGGAAAGAGGCGCCCTGGGCGCGGGTCGTGTCGTCGGACTTGCCGAAGGACCCGTCGGCGTAGCCGGTGGTCAGGCCCGAACACTGCATCCAGCGGACGGCCGAGAAATAGGCCGACCCCTCGGCGTTGTCGGAGAAGTTCGCGTCGGTGCAGTCGGCGGCGGCGCCGACCTCGAGCGCGTGGCGGACGGTGGTGACGGTGCCGTCGGTGTGGGTGACGGTCATGACCAGCTCGCCGGGGCCCGTGGCCCGAGGGGCGGACAGCGAGGACAGGTCGACGCTCTCCTGGCCGGCGGGCACGTCCACCGAGCCCAGCTCAACCGGGGCAGAGCCGTCGGCCGGTTCGAAAGCGACGCTCACCTGCTGCGCGGCCGGGACGCCGTCGGAGTCGATCACGAGATCATCCAGGCTCACGGCCAGCGGGTCCCCGGCACCGAGGGAGGCCGGGCCGGCCACGGGCACCCCCTGCTTCGAGAAGGACGGGTTGACGGCGCCGTCCTCGGCGGCCTGGGCCTCGGCGTAAGAGCTCAGCGCCTGCTGATCGAGCAGGCCCAGGTCCACGAAGTTCTGACGTCCCTCGGCGAACGCGGTGAACCCGTCGGGCGCCTTCGACGGGTCGCCCAGGTCCTTCCAGGTGCTGTCGCCGAGGAAGGAGACGGTCGCGACCGTGTACATGCGGTCCTCCTCGAGCGGCTCGCCGTCGACCCACACGCCGGTGACCTTCTCGCCCTGCGGCTTGGAGTCGTCGTAGGTCCAGTTCAGGTTCTCGGACCAGCCGAGGTTGTGCTGGCGGACGCCGTCGCGCCAGTTCTGCTCGAGAGCCTGCTTGATCGACGATCCCGGGATGTCGAACTGCACGACGGTGTTGCCGAAGGGAGCCATGTCCAGCAGCTCGCCGAGGGTGAGCTTGCCGGCCAGTGCGTCCGGCTTCGGCGTGAACGCGCCGCCGTCGGTGAACTGGGACTCGAGCAGCTCCGAACGCAGCCCGCCAGGGTTGATCACGCCCAGGTCCACGCCCGGGTTCGTGCTCTCGGCGGAGTGCTTCAGGGCGTCGGCGACCCAGTTGCCCAGCGTCGTTTCCGCCTTGCGGGTGCCGCCGGCACGCCATGACTGCCCGTCGGCGAGCAGCTTCGCATAGTCGGTCGTGATCGACCCGTCGAGATCGGCGAGCACGGTGGACTGCTTGTCGCGGAAGACGTCCACGGCCTTCTGCTCGATCGCGTAGACCTCGGCGGTGACGGCCGACTCCGCGGCGGCCTCGGCCGGGTCCTGGGTCGAGCGCTCGAGCATCTTCCCGGTCGCCGAGGTGACCTCGCCGGCACCGTCGACGGTGAGCTCGACGGCGGCCAGGTGCTGGCCCGACTGGCCGGCCTGCATCACGTGCCGGCGGGCGCCGGAGTTGTCCGTCTCGTACTGGTAGAGCTGATGGGTGTGGCCGTTGAAGATCACGTCCACAGCCGGGTGGGTGTCCTCCACGGCGGCACGGAAGATGTCCCGCTTGGCCTTCTCGTCGGCGAGCTCGCCGCTGCCGGCGGCCCCATCGTGGTAGGAGGCGACGATGACGTCGGCCTCGTCGTTCGCCTCGAGGTCTGCGGCCACGCGGTTCACCGCCTCGACCATGTCCTGCACCTCATTGCCCTGCAGGCCGGCGCCGGTGGTGGTCGAGTACAGGTCGTTCGGTGACGCGCCGATGACGGCCACGCGCACGCCGTCGACGTCGAAGACCTTGTGCGAGGTGAGCACCGGCTCCTTCGTCGTCGGGTCGACGAAGTTCGCGGAGAGCACCGGGAAGTCAGCGCGCGGGATCACACGGCCGGTCAGGTCGTCCAGGCCCTTGTCGTACTCGTGGTTGCCGGCGGCGAGGGAGTCGAGGCCGAGCGCGTTCATCGCGTCGATCGTCGGGTTGTCCTGCTGCACGTTCGACACGGAGGCGGAACCGCCGATCAGGTCGCCCGCGCTGGTCAGCAGCGTGGTGTCGGCGCCGTGGGTCTTCTCGAAGCCGCGGCGGTAGTCCTCGACGGTGTCGGCGAACTGCGTGCCGGAGTACTTCTCGGACAGTGCCCCGTGGAAGTCGTTGAACGACATGATCGAGATGGTCTTCTCCTCGGCGGCCGCCTCGACGGCGAGGGCGGGGGCCGCGCTGGCCGGAGCCAGGACGAGGGTGGTGCAGGCGATGGTCGCGGTGCAGCGACGCAGGAAGACGTGCGACATGGAATCCCTCTGGGCAGATATGGACGAGTGCGATGACGGGGTGCGTCGGGCTCTCGCCAGCCACGGCATCGCGTTGTGCCGCGGTCGAAGGCCGGGCCGACCCGAACGCTCCGGCGATCCGACCATGTCCACGTGTCGTTCAGATGAACCCCAGAGGTGGTCCGCGTGACCATCGAGTGAGGCCGCCGGAGGCGCCGTGGCGGGGCACCCACGCGAACGGGCGGCCCGGCGGATCTGCCGGGCCGCCCGTTGACGGCGGATTCATGCGGATGGTGTGGGATTCGAACCCACGGTACGGGATCGCCGCACACCGGTTTTCAAGACCGGCTCCTTCGGCCGCTCGGACAACCATCCCCACCGGAGGCGTGCCTCCGGCGAGTCCACTCTACCGGCCTCGCGCCGGTCGCTCGCCGTCGCTGGGGAGCGAAGACAGTCCGTCGGCGGACCCGGTGGGTGCATCATGGAGGAATGAGCACAACCCCGGCTCCTGAGCGTGAGACCCCGACGACCATGACCGCGGTTCGCACCACGGGTGAGGGCGGCCCGGCCTCCCTGTGCGTGGGACCCGAACCCGTGCCCGTGCCCGGGGCGGGCGAGGTGCTCGTGCGGGTCGCCGCGGCCGGGCTCAACCGAGCCGATCTCATGCAGGCGGCAGGGACGTACCCTCCGCCACCGGGGGAATCGGAGGTCCTCGGCCTCGAGGTGTCCGGGATCGTGGTCGCACACGGCCCAGGTACCGACCCCGAGGCCGCCGGGGCCGACCCGCGGGCCGTGTTCGCCCTCGGGGACCGCGTGTGCGCCCTGCTGGCCGGCGGCGGCTATGCCGAGTACGCGGCCGTGCCGCTCGGGCAGCTGATGCGTGTGCCCGACGAGGTCGACCTGGTCGAGGCGGCGGCGTTCCCCGAGGTCGCGTGCACCGTGTGGTCGAATCTGGGTGATCGTGCCTGTGTGTGCCCCGGTGACCGCGTCCTCGTGCACGGCGGGACCGGCGGCATCGGTTCCTTCGCGGTGCAGTACCTGGCTGCGGTCGGTGCCCGCGTCATCGCGACGGTCGGCTCGACGGAGAAAGCCGAGCGCGCCCGGATCCTCGGCGCGGAGGCGACGATCGATCACACCCGGGCGGTCACGGCGGACGGCGAGCCGGACTTCGCCTCCGTGGTGCGCCAGCTGACCGACGGCGCGGGCGTGGACGCGGTGCTCGACGTCGTGGGCGGGCCCTACCTCGCCCAGAACGTGGCGGCCCTGGCCCCGGAGGGCCGCATCGTCACGATCGCGGTGCAGGGAGGAGCGAAGGCCGACTCCTTCAACATGATGCGGCTCGTGGCCAAGCGCGGCTGGCTCACCGGCTCGACGCTGCGGTCCCGGCCGCGCGAGGAGAAGGCACGGATCGTCGCCCAGACGGCCAAAGCCGTGCTGCCGCTGGTCGCCGACGGGCGGATCGACCTGGCGGTGAGCGCGCGGTTCGCGCTCGCCGACGCCGCGGCAGCTCACGAACGTTTCGACTCGGCAGAGCGCACCGGCAAAGTGCTGCTCGTGACCGACCCGGCCCGGGCTGACTCGGGGCCGCGTGCGGGCGGTGCCCGGTGATGGCGGGACCGTTCGCGCGCTTCCGTCAGTCCCGCGCCGACGACCGGGAGCTCGGGCTCGGCCTGTGGCGCCGCGGCCACGACCGTTACGCGCGGGCGCTCGACCGCTACTGGCAGGTCGTCGAGGCCACACGGGAGGCGGGGAACGTGGGGGAGGACGAGCTCAATGGGCTCGTACACGCCGGCAACGCGCTCGCCGACGCCCGAGACCGCGTCCGCACGCTGTGCACGGCGCTGCATCGTCGGCATCCCAGCGGCGAGGGCGGGCACATCCCGCCCTCGACGGCGGATGCACATCGGGAGCTCTCCCGCGCCGCCCACGAGCTGGCCGCCACGGCGCAGGCGGCGGCGATGTTCCGCCTCGGCCAGGGGAGTCTGGACTCGGTCGGCCGCCATGCCGAGCGCACGCTCGAACACGTCGCGCAGGCGGAGCGCTCCGCGCCCCGGCCCGCATGAGCGCAGCGGGAGAGGCGAACGGTCTCAGACACGAGAACGGCCCCGCACCTGGGTGCGGGGCCGTTCTCTCTGCCGAGCCTCCTGCCGGATTCGAACCGGCGACCTGCTCTTTACGAGGGAGCTGCTCTGGCCAGCTGAGCTAAGGAGGCACGCGGCCGCCTGCGGCCACGGCTGGCAACTCTAGCGGCTTGTGGTCGTCGGAGGCAAAACGCCCAGGTCGGGCGCCGGTCGGTCAATCCTCGTGTCGCGTTCATCTGGGGGATGCACGGGCGCAAAGTGGCTCGGGTTGGCTGTGAGGGTCACCAGCAGGAGAGGAGTCGGCCATGCCGCAGCACGCACCCGCCCCCACCGCCCCGACGGACGCGCCGCGCCCGGAGCCCGCAGCCCGACCGAGCCGGGGCCCGACGCGCCCGAGCCTGGCGGTCGTGGACATGTCCGGCACGTCGATCGTGGAGTCGGGTCTGCAGGATCGGGCGTTCGCCCGCGCCCTGGCGGAGCACGGCGTGGCCGAGGACGATCCGCGCATGCCCGAGTTCCAGGCCGCGTTCCGGCTGCACCGACGGACCTCGCGCACCGCAGCGTTCCGCGCGATCATCCCGGATCGGGTCGAGGCGGCCGAGGCGACCAAGGCGTTCGAACGGCACCTCGACGCTCTCGTCGCCGAGCACGGGGCGACGCCGCAACCGGGAGCATCGGAGGCGCTTCAGGCGCTGCGTGATCAGGGGTTGGCTCTGTGCCTGACGACGGGGTATGCCCGCCACACGCAGAACACGCTGCTGGACTCGCTGGGCTGGATGGGCCTGGCGGACCTCAGTCTCTGCCCCGACGACGCGGGCCGCGGCGTGCCCTACCCGGACATGATCCTCACCGCCCTGCTGGCGCTCGACCTGGACGATGTGCGCTCGGTGGTCACCGTGGGGGACACGACGGCCGATGTCCAGGCCGGTCTGCGGGCCGGGGCCGGCCTCGTGGTGGGAGTGCTCTCCGGCGAGGACGACGAGGCGACCCTGCGGGGTGCGGGCGCGGACGCGGTCGTGCCCGGGCTCGCGGACGTGCCGCCTCTGGTCGCGGGGCTCAGCGCCTGAGGCCGGCGTGTGTGTCGCGCGGACGGCGGGTCCGAGCGGGCAGCAGGGCCAGCATCATCGCTTCGACGGCCAGCTGCTCGGGGACGTTGGCCGCGAGACGCTCGCGGGCCGTGCTGATCGCGTCGAGTCGGGCGAGCACATCGTTTGAGTCGCCGGCGGAGGAGGCCGCGTACCGCTCGATCTCGGCCCGGCGGTGTTCGTTGATCAGCGGCACGCCCGCCCGTGTCTGCACGGTGAGGACGTCGCGGAACAGGCCGATCAGGTCGATCATGGCCCGGTCGAGGCTGTCGTGCACGCTGCGGCGCCGACGTCGGGTCTGTTCCTCCTCGAGGCGCTTGACGTGGTGGCGCTGTTTCGGCGGGACTGGTTCACCGTCGACGATGCCCAGCTGACGGCGCAACGCCGCCAGCTCGTCCGCGTCGCGGGCCTGCGCGGAGGATTCGGCCTCGGCTTTGGCCACGTCGACGAGCCGGGTCGCGGTCTCCATCGCATCCGACACGGCCGCCGTGCCCATCGGCAGGGAGAGGATCTCCTCGCGACGGGCGAGCGCCTCCGGATCGCGGGCCAGTCGTCGGGCCATGCCGATGTGCGACTGCGAGACCCGCGCCGTCGTCAGGGCCGTCGCCTCGTCGAGACCGTCGCGGCGATGCAGCAGGGCCGCCACGTCCTCGACGGCGGGGATGCGCAGGGTCACGGCGCGACAGCGTGAGCGGATCGTCGGCAGCACGTCTGCGGGGGAGGGAGTGCAGAGCATCCAGATCGTCTTCTCGGGAGGCTCTTCGATCGCCTTGAGCAGCACGTTCGTGGCGCGCTCGGTCATGCGGTCCGCGTCCTCGATCAGGAACACCCGCCACCGTCCGGCGGCCGGGCGCGACTGAGCGGCCTCGACGAGCGCGCGCACGTCCTCGATCTTGTAGCTGACCGCCTCGGTCGCCAGCACCGTGACGTCCGGGTGCGTGCCGCTGAGCGTCGTGGAGCAGGCGTGGCAGCGGCCGCAGCCGCGCTCCTGCGGTGAGGGGTGTTCGCACTGCAGCGCCGCGGCGAAGGCCCGGGCCGCCGTCGACCGTCCTGAGCCGGGCGGGCCCGTGAACAGCCAGGCATGGGTGGGGCGCTCCTGGGCCGCCGCTCGGCCGAGCTGCTCGACGACCGCGTCCTGGCCGACGAGCTCGTCGAAGACCGGGGCGCTCATGCGTGCCACACCCGCTCGAGCACCGCATCGGTCAGCTCCTGCGTCGGCCGGCTCGCGTCGAGCACGAGGTAGCGCTCGGGATCGGCCGCGGCGCGCTCGAGGAAGGCCGAGCGCAGCAGCTCATGCTGGTTCGCCGTCTCCTGTTCCATGCGATCGGCCGTGTGCCCAGCCCCCTGTTCCCTGGTGCGACGCCGGGCCTCGGCCGTGCGCGCGGCGACGTCGAGCACAACGGTCAGATCGGGCAGCAGGGAGCCGGTGGCCCAGTCGTTGAGCGTGGCGATCGGCTCGAGGCCGAGCCCGCGCCCGCGGCCCTGGTAGACGATCGAGGAGTCGACGTACCGGTCGCTGACCACCCACGATCCGGCGGCCAGTGCGGGGCGGATCGCGCGCTCGGCGTGCGCGGCGCGGGCCGCGGCGAACAGCAGTGCCTCGGTGCGAGCGTCGATGGGCGCGTGCGCCGGATCGAGCACGAGGGAACGGATCCGCTCGCCCAGATCCGTGCCGCCGGGCTCGCGCGTGAGCACGACTGAGGCGCCGCGTGCACGCAGAGCGTCGGCGAGCGCGGCGGCCTGGGTCGACTTGCCGGACCCGTCGGGGCCTTCGACGGCGAGGAACAGCGGTGCGGCGGGGGTCGAGGCGGCGTCCTGGATCACGGGCCCAGCCTATCGGCCGCGCCGAGACGCCGACGGGCGTCGAACCGTGCGGGCGCTTCGTACACTGGTGGGCATGCGCTCCCTCGCTCTGTTTCCGGCCCTGGCCGTCGAGTACTGGCTCTTCATCGCCCTCGCTGTCGTGGGTGCGGGCCTCGCGCTGTGGGCCACGATCGACTGCGTCCGCCGCCCGGCGGAGCTGTTCGTGCGCGCCGGGCTGCGCGACAAGAACTTCTGGACCCTGCTGAACGTGGCCGCGCTGGCCGTCGCCGCCTTCAGCGTGGCCTTTCGCTCCGGCATGGGGATGCTCGGCATCATCGCTCTGTGCATCAGCGCGGTGTACCTGGCCGGTCCTCGTGAGCAGCTCAATCTGTACAGCGGCTACCGCCGCTGATCGGCAGAGCTCCCCGCGCCTGGGGCGACCGCGGACCAGGCCACCGAGAGCTCCCCGCGTCGCCACTGGTGGACGCGCCCGAGCACGGGCCAGCCGGCGTCCTTGAGTGACTGCGCCATCGCGATCCACCGCTGGCGCTTGCCGTAGGCGGCGAGCGGCCCGTGCAGGGCCCACGCCGAGTCCGCGGCCGAGAGGAACTCGTGCACGCGCTCGCCGGGCACATTGCGGTGGATGAGGGCCTTGGGCAGTCGTGCCGCGACGTCCGAGGGGTGGTCGACGTCGCCGAAGTGGACCGCGATCGTCAGGCTCACGGGGCCGCCGGCGTCCAGCTGCACCCAGGCGGCTCGGCGGCCGTTCTCCGAGCAGGTGCCCTCGACGACGACCCCGCCGGGTGCGAGACGGGAGCTCAGCATGGCCCAGACGGTGGCGACGTCCTCCTCCCGGTACTGTCGCAGCACGTTGAACGCACGGATCACCGTGGGGGACCGTGGCGCGGGGACCTCGAACCCTCCCACGGCCCAGTCCAGGCCCGCTGCTGCGGGGGCGCTCTGACGGGCGTGGGCGACTCGCTCGGGATCGATCTCCAGGCCCAGGGTCTGGGCGCCGGGGGCGACCGAGCGGACCCGCGTGTGCAGTTCCACCGCCGTCGTCGGCCGCGCCCCGAAGCCCAGGTCGATCACCAGCGGGCAGGCCGCCGTTCCGTCGGGTCCCTCAGCCGCGCGCAGCCGTGGGCCGTGCACGTCGAGCAACCACCGGTCGACGCGCCGCATGCGGTGGGCCGCCGTGGTGCCCCGTGTGACGTGCCCCTGCGGGCCGCGGCGCCGCGCTGCGCGCGTGACGTCGAGGCGGCGGGCCTTCTGAACCATGAGCGTCAGGATAGGCGTGGCCGCGCCGGCGTTCGGGCGCCGGGCACGCCGTAGGATGGAGACCATGGCGAACACCACATACACCCTGGTCCTGCTCCGTCACGGTCAGAGCGAATGGAACGAGAAAAACCTGTTCACCGGCTGGGTGGACGTCCCGCTCACCGACAAGGGACGGGCGGAGGCCGCGCGCGGCGGCGAGCTCCTCAAGGACGAGGGCCTCGCGCCGGATGTGCTGCACACCTCTCTGCTCAAGCGCGCGATCACCACCGCGAACCTGGCCCTCGAGGCGGCTGACCGGCAGTGGATCCCGGTCAAGCGCAGCTGGCGTCTGAACGAGCGCCACTACGGTGCGCTGCAGGGCAAGGACAAGGCCGAGGTGAAGGCGGAGTTCGGCGAGGAACAGTTCATGGTCTGGCGGCGCTCCTTCGACACCCCGCCGCCGGCGCTCGAGGACTCCTCCGAGTTCTCCCAGGCCGGCGAGGAGCGCTACGCGGACCTGGGCGAGCAGGCGCCGCGCACCGAGGCGCTCAAGAACGTCATCGACCGTCTGCTGCCGTACTGGGAGGAGTCGATCGTCCCGGACCTGAAGGCCGGCAAGACGGTCATGGTCGCCGCGCACGGCAACTCGCTGCGCGCCCTGGTCAAGCATCTCGACGGCATCTCCGACGAGCAGATCGCCGGTCTGAACATCCCGACGGGCATCCCGCTGGTCTACGAGCTCGACGAGGACTTCACCCCGGTCACCCCGGGCGGCCGGTATCTGGACCCGGAGGCCGCCGCGGCCGGCGCTGCCGCCGTCGCGGCCCAGGGCAACGCGCGCTGACGTTCACATCCGTGACGACGGGCCGTCCTCGTGCGCGAGGACGGCCCGTCGTTGTGGATGACCGACGCCGTTGTGCCGCGAGGGGCGCGGCGTGCGGCGGATCCGTCCGAGGCGCGGCTCAGGGTTCCTTCGAGTGCGAGGCCCATTCGCCGGTGACGAGGTACCGCACCTTGCTGCTCACGGACAGCGCGTGGTCCGTGAAGCGCTCCAGGTACCGGGAGGCGAGCGTGATGTCGGTCGTGGTGGGGCCGGCCTCGCCCCACCCCTGGTCGGCGATGGCGCGGAACACCGAGAGGTGGTGCTCGTTGACGAGCCGGTTCACCTCGTCGATGCGGTCGGCATGGGACAGATTATGGCTCTCAAGCAGCAGCACCACGTGCGCGGCCGCCTCGACGGCGTCGGCGCTCATCGCGGCGAAGATCGGCTGCACCGAGGCCGGCACGACCTGTTCGGGGTACCGCAGCCGGGTCAGCTGAGCGATGTGCCGGGCGAGGTCCCCCATCCGCTCAAGCGAGGAGCTCATCCGCAAGGTCGCGACGACGGTGCGCAGATCCGAGGCCATCGGGGACTGCAGGGCCAGCAGCTGGATGGCCTGCTCGTCGAGTTGCTCCTGGAGCTGGTCGATGCGGGCGTCCTCCGAGATGACCTGTTCGGCTCGGTGCACGTCGGCCGTGCGCAGCGCCTGACGAGCATCGTCCATGGCCCGATGCACGAGCTCGGCGAGATCGACCAGGTCGCGACCTAGGCGACTCAGGTCGGCTTGGAACTGCTCGCGCATGCGATAAGACCTCCGGTCCTCGTTGACCTGGGATTTCCCGGGCAAGCTATCACTATCGCCGGTGCAGGTGAACGCCGTCTGAACGTCGGAGCACGAGGGGGAGAAACGTTCGAGCGGACGGGACGGGGTGCGGTCAGCGATTACTGTAGGGGCCGTGGATCCCGTGTTGTTCGGCCTGCTGTGTGCGGCCTTCGGCCTCGTCGTGGGCGTCGGCTCGATGCTGGCCTTCCGCGCGTCCGAGCGCAGCCGCACGGTGGACATGACGATCGACGAGCCCACTCTGCCCTCCGGCGCCTCCGAGGTGCTGTCCGTGATCGGCCGTGCCTACGCGGTCGTCGACGCGGTCGACGGCGTCGTGAAGGCGAACCCCTCGGCCTATGCGATGGGCCTGGTCCGCGGCTACACGCTCGTGCATGCCGAGGTGCGTGAGCTGACCGCCCGCGTGCGCGCCGAGGGCGTCACCATGGAGCGGCGCCACGAGCTGCAGCGCGGCCCGCTCGGGCAGGGAGCGATCGTCGTGGGTCTGCGTGTGGCGCCGCTGGACGACGAGTACATCCTGATCCTGGCCGACGACCGCACCGAGATCACCCGGACCGAGGCGATGCGTCACGACTTCGTCGTCAATGTGTCCCATGAGCTGAAGACTCCGGTCGGCGCGATCTCGCTGCTCTCGGAGACGATCGACGACGCGGCCGAGGACGAGGACGCCGTGCGACGCTTCGCCGGACGCCTGAAGGTCGAATCGGTGCGCCTGTCAGCGCTGGTCCAGGACATCATCGAGCTCTCCCGGCTCCAGTCCAAGGACGTCGTTCACGAGGGCGCCCCCGTCGATATGAACCGTGTGGCCGCTGAGGCCGTGGATCGGGTGCGGCTGACGGCCGAGGCCCGGGGGATCACCGTGAAGCTGGGTGGTCACGTGGACCGGCCCGTGCACGGTGATGCCGATCAGCTGATGACGGCGGTGCGCAATCTCGTGGACAACGCGGTGCGCTATTCGCCGGACAAGACGACGGTCGGCGTCGGGGTCAGCTCGGTCGACGGCCTGGCCCAGGTGACCGTGACGGACCAGGGCATCGGGATTGGCGCGGACGAGCAGGACCGTGTGTTCGAGCGGTTCTACCGCGTCGACTCGGCCCGCTCTCGTCAGACCGGTGGCACCGGTCTGGGGCTGAGCATCGTCAAGCACGTGGTGGCGAACCACGGCGGCGAGGTGACCGTGTGGTCCCAGCCGGGCCGCGGATCCACGTTCACCATCCGCCTCCCGCTGTGGGAGGACGAGACGGACCATCGGACCTCCGCCGACTCTCCCGGCGGCGACACCCCCACCCGACGTCCCGGCGCCGTGACGGCGGACCGTGGCACATCGGCCCAGCGGAAGGAGCACAGCACGTGACACGCATTCTGATCGTGGAGGACGAGGAGTCGTTCAGCGACCCGCTGTCCTACCTGCTCACGAAGGAGGGGTACGAGGTCTCCGTCGTCGAGGACGGTGGTGAGGCGCTCGAGCGGTTCGAGCGGGAAGGCGCCGATCTGGTGCTGCTCGATCTGATGCTGCCGGGCATGTCCGGCACCGAGGTGTGCCGACACATCCGGCAGAAGTCGAACGTGCCGGTCATCATGCTCACGGCGAAGGACTCGGAGATCGACAAGGTCGTGGGCCTGGAGATCGGCGCGGACGACTACGTGACGAAGCCGTACTCCTCTCGGGAGCTCGTGGCCCGTGTGCGCGCCGTGCTGCGGCGCCAGGGCGAGCCGGAGGAGCTGGTGAGCACGACCGTCGCCGCCGGGCCGGTGCGCATGGACGTCGAGCGTCACGTGGTGTCGGTTGACGGCGAGCAGGTCTCGTTGCCGCTCAAGGAGTTCGAGCTGCTGGAGATGCTGCTGCGCAACTCCGGGCGCGTGCTCACGCGCGGGCAGCTGATCGACCGGGTCTGGGGCTCCGATTACGTGGGCGACACCAAGACGCTCGACGTGCACGTCAAGCGGCTGCGCTCGAAGATCGAGCCGGACCCCTCGTCGCCGCGCTACCTGGTGACGGTGCGCGGTCTGGGGTACAAGTTCGAGCCGTGATCGAGATCCCGTCGGCGCGGGGCAGGTCCGACGGGAGCGGAGACCGCGACGGCCGGTCGCCTTCGGGAGGAAGGCGGCCGGCCGTCGCGGTGTGCGGGTCGCGGGCGGGGTCGCGCTCGCGACCCGACCGGGGTCAGTGACCCTCGGTGCCGTAGTGGTGGGTCTCCTCCTTGAGGTGACCCGTCCATTCCTTCTCATCGACCGTGCCCGGGGCGAGGTCCCGGTACTCCTCCTGGGTCGGGGAGAGTACGGGGACCTTGAGGTCGGTCTCGGTGGAGCCGGTCTTCAGGGTGCCGTCGATCATCGCGCCGGGGACCGCGCCGGTCGAGTCGAGGATGTGCTCCTCCTCCTCGAGGGAGACGGTCTCGCCGGCGGGGACCGTCACCTCGGCGGAGCCGCCGCTGAAGTCGAGGGTCACATCGGCCTCCTGCTGGGTGGCGTTGGAGACCGAGCCGATGACGCGGCCCTTCTCGTCCTCGCCGGTCGAGACCACGCCGACATTGCGCAGGCCGATGCCGTCGACGTCCTTCACGATGCCGTCGCTCGGGGAGTACTCGATGCCGGTGGCGATCGGGCTGACGGCGCTGCAGCCGGTCGCCGCGAGCAGGGCGACGGCGGCGACGGAGCCGGCGCCCAGACGGCGCAGGCGTGCGGACCGGGTGGAGGCGGTGTTCACGATGAGCTCCTCGAGAGAACGGTGCGACGGGCGCGCACGCGAGCGCGTGCGCATTTTCTCGTCACCAAGCCTATCCCACCGGCGGGGAGCGGGCCGTCCGTCGGGTCGGCCACGCACTATCACAGCGGCGCGCAGGCCGTGGCAACCGACACTCCGGATGACGCCCCCGTGGTAGAGTGGAGTGTCACGAAAGGGGCCAATCACATGGTTTTTGAGGTCGGAGAGACCGTCGTTTACCCCCACCACGGAGCCGCGCGCATCGAGGAGATCAAGATGCGCACGGTCAAGGGCGAAGAGAAGATGTATCTCAAGCTCAAGGTGGCGCAGGGGGACCTGACCATCGAGGTCCCCGCGGAGAACGTGGACCTGGTCGGCGTGCGGGACGTCGTCGACTCCGAGGGGCTCGAGCACGTGGTCGAGGTGCTGCAGGCAGAGCACGTCGAGGAGCCCACCAACTGGTCGCGCCGGTACAAGGCGAATCTGGAGAAGCTGGCCAGCGGCGACGTGAACAAGGTGGCCGAGGTCGTGCGTGACCTGTGGCGCCGCGACCACGATCGCGGCCTGTCCGCCGGTGAGAAGCGCATGCTCGCGAAGGCCCGCCAGGTGCTGGTCTCGGAGCTCGCGCTCGCGAAGAAGGTCTCCGAGGAGGAGGCCGAGGGCATTCTGGACAAGACCCTCGAGGGCTGACTCTCTCGCCCGTGCGCTTCGTTCGGCCCGCCCCGGTACGCTCCGCGGCGGGCCGAGGCGCGTCCGGGCCCGTGCTTCACCGCCCCTGGCGGCTGCACTGTTCTGACCGCCGGGGCGCTCGGCCGCGGCCTCATCATGTTCGAAGGAGCGAGCTCGCGCATGCAGCACACCCCCTCGTCGATCGGCCCGGAGGCAGGGCCAGGTCGCGTTGTCGACGTCGTGCCGAGTTCGGCGGACCGCCCCGTGCGCACCGCGGTGCTGGTCGCAGCGGCCGGATCCGGCACCCGTCTCGGTGCGGGGAGGGCCAAGGCGCTGGTGCCGCTGGCCGATGGCCGCACCGTGCTGGAGCACTGCCTCGACTCTCTCGCGCAGGTCTCAGGCGTGGACGCCGTCGTGGTGCTTGTGCCGCCGGCGCCCGAGCCGCGCTCAGAGGCGGAGGCCGTCGTGGACAGGTGGGCGGCCCGGCACGGGCGGAATGCCGTGTGCGTGCCTGGCGGTGCCGAACGCGCGGACTCGATCCGCGCGGGGCTGACGGTCGCGTCGCAGCGCGTGGACGACGCCGGGGCCCAGGGGCGGACGCTGGTGCTCGTCCATGACGCCGCGCGGCCCTTCGCCCCGGCCGAGGTGTTCGCGCGGGTGCGCGATGCCCTGGCCGCCGGCGCAGCGGCCGTCGTTCCGGCTGTGGGCGTCACGGACACCGTCAAGCGCGTCGAGGACCGTGACGGCGCCGAGGTCGTCGCGGGGACGCCGGATCGAACGAGCCTGCGCGCCGTGCAGACACCGCAAGGCTTCGACCTGGCCGCGTTGCTGGCCGCCCACGAGCATGTGCGTCGGGACCCGGCTCTCGACGCAGCGTCCCTCACCGACGACGCGATGGTCATGGAGGCAGCCGGGCACGACGTCGTTCTCGTGGCCGGCGCTCAGGCCGCCTTCAAGATCACCACGCCGCTGGATCTGTCCCTGGCGGCCACCCACCTGCAGGAGGACTGCGTGACCGACTCCCACCAGAGACCGTTCGACTCCGACTCGGCCCGGGCCCTGCCGTTGCCGCGCACCGGCGTGGGCGTCGACGTGCACGCGGTCGCAGATCCGGCGGCGGCCGGTACCGCGGAGCTGACGGACGAGCACCGCGCCGCCGTCGAGCGCGGCTGCTGGGTCGCGGGGCTACATTGGCCCGGCGAGCCGGCTCTGGCGGGGCACTCCGACGCCGACGTGGCCGCGCATGCCTGCTGCGACGCTCTGTTCAGCGCGGCCGGCATCGGCGACCTCGGTCAGCACTTCGGCACGAGCCGTCCCGAGTTCGCGGGCGCCTCGGGGGCGACGCTGCTGGCCGAGGCGGCGCGGCTCGTGCGCGAGGCCGGGTTCGAGATCGGCAACATCGCGGTGCAGGTCGTCGGTAACCGGCCCAAGATCGGCACCCGCCGGGCCGAGGCGCAGCGCGTCCTGGGCGAGGCCGCGGACGCCCCGGTCTCGGTGTCTGGCACGACCACCGACGGTCTCGGCCTGACCGGCCGCGGCGAGGGCGCCGCCGCGATCGCGACGGCCCTGGTGTGGCCGCGGCGTTGAGTCGCCCGGGCACATCACGGGCGCTCGGGCCGCATGACGTCCCGCGTCGTCGTCCGGCGGCGCACCGATAGGATCGGAGACCGTGGCACAGCGTTTCTATGACACCCAGACCGCCCAGATCCGTGACTTCGTCCCTCTGCGGGAGGGGGAAGCCTCGGTGTACTACTGCGGCGCCACGGTGCAAGGCATGCCGCACGTCGGACATGTGCGCAGCGCGATCGTCTTCGACATCCTGATCCGCTGGCTCGAGGCGACCGGACTGAAGGTCACCTCGGTGCGCAACGTCACGGACATCGACGACAAGATCCTCGACCGCTCTGTCGCGTCGCAGGCCGAGGACTTCGCGGCCTCCGCGCTCTACCCTGCCGATGAACAGTGGTGGGCCCTGGCCTATCGCTTCGAGAAGGCATTCGACTCCGCCTACCTCTCCCTGGGTGTGCGCCGCCCCACCTACGAGCCGCGCGCGACCGGCCACATCACGGAGATGTTCGCGCTGATCGAGCGCCTGATCGAGCGGGGCCACGCGTACCCGGCCACCGATGGCTCGGGGGACGTGTACTTCGACGTCCGCTCGTGGGAGCGCTACGGGGAGCTGACCCGCCAGCGGGTCGAGGACATGCAGGACGCCCCCGACGCGGACCCGCGCGGCAAGCGCGACCCCCGCGACTTCGCCCTGTGGAAGGGCGCCAAGCAGGGGGAACCGACGACGGCGTCGTGGGACTCCCCATGGGGCCGTGGCCGACCGGGCTGGCATCTGGAGTGCTCGGCCATGTCCACGAAGTACCTCGGCGCCGAGTTCGACATCCACGGCGGCGGCCTCGACCTGCGCTTCCCGCACCACGAGAACGAGCTCGCGCAGTCCACGGCGGCCGGCGACCCGTTCGCCCGCTTCTGGCTCCACAACGGCCTGGTCACCTACGAGGGCGAGAAGATGTCCAAGTCGGTCGGCAACACCATCTCTCCCGAGCAGATGCTCGGCATGGCCCGACCGAAGGCCGTGCGCTACTTCCTGGGTCAGGCTCATTACCGCTCGCAGCTGGATTATCGTCCCGGGGCGCTCGACGAGGCCGCCGCCGCGGTCGAGCGTGTCGAGAGCTTCGTGGCTCGGGCGAGAGCGGCCCACGCAGAGCCCGAGACGCCGACCGAGACGCCGACCGGGCCGCTGGCCGACGCCGCGCCGGCGGCGTTCCGCGCGGCGATGGAGGACGACCTCGCCGTCCCCCAGGCGCTCGCCGTGCTCCACGAGACGGTCCGCGCGGGCAACTCGGCCCTGGCCGCCGGCGATGCCGAGACCGTGCGGGCACGCCTGAGCGAGGTGACGGCGATGACGCGGATCCTCGGCTTGGACGATGTGCCCGAGCCGAACACCGCGGGCACCGGCCCCGAGACCACCGCCCTCGACGCGCTCGTCCGTTCCCAGCTCGAGGCCCGCGCTCAGGCCCGCGCCGAGAAGGACTGGGCGAGCGCCGACCGCATTCGAGACGCTCTCGCCGCCGCCGGCATCGAGGTGTCCGACGGGTCCGACGGCGCGACGTGGAGCCTGCGCGGCTGAACGGTGCCGTCGTGGGGCGGACCGGCGCGCCCTAGACTGGAGGGCGTTCCGCACCCGCCGGTGCGGTCGTCTCCGCAGTCTGATTGAGGTACCCGCCATGTCCATCGCACCCCGCTCCGGCGGCAGCCGCAAGCCGAAGGGCAAGAAGGGCCCGCAGAAGGGCTCGGGCGGCCAGGGCCGCAAGGCCCTCCATGGCCGCGGCCCCACGCCCAAGGCCGAGGACCGCGTCTACCACAAGGCGCACCGCGCCAAGCAGCTGGCTGAGCGCTCCGCCGCGAAGCGCCCTGGCGGGGCGGCCCGTCCCGCGAGCCGCGCCGACCGTCGGGCGAAATCGATCGAGGAGACCGTCTCCGGCCGCAATCCGGTCGTCGAGGCGCTGCGCGCCGGCATTCCGGCGAAGTCCCTGCACGTCTCCGTCCGCGTCGAGATGGACGACCGCGTCCGTGAGGCGCTGCGCCTGTGCGCCGAGCAGGGGGTCCCGGTGCTGGAGAACACCAAACCCGAGCTGGACCGCCTCTCGGGGGAGGCCGTCCACCAGGGGCTGGTCCTGCAGATCCCGCCCTACGAGTACGCCGACGCGGTGGAGACGGCGCGCGAGGCCCTCGAGAAGTGGGACAAGGCCTACATGCGCACCGCCCCGCTGCTGATCGCCCTCGACGGCATCACGGATCCGCGCAACCTCGGCGCCATCATTCGCTCCGGCTCGGCCTTCGACGCCGATGGGGTCATCGTGCCCGCCCGCCGCTCGGTCGGCATGACGGCCACCGCGTGGCGCACGTCCGCGGGTGCGGCGGCCCGGGTCCCGGTGGCGCAGGCGGGCAACCTGAACACGACGCTCGCCGAGCTGCACCGCATGGGGTACTTCGTGCTGGGCCTCGACGGCGGAGGCGATGTCTCCCTGCCCGGTCTCCCGCTGGCGACGGAGCCGCTCGTGCTGGTCGTCGGCGCCGAGGGCAAAGGTCTGTCTCGACTGGTGCGCGAGCACTGCCAGCAGATCGTGTCCATCCCGATCAGCTCCTCGATGGAGTCGCTCAACGCATCGATGGCCGTGGGAATCTCCCTGTATGAGATCGCGGTGCAGCGCGGGACGGGACGCGGCGCCGCCGAGTGAGTGCGGCCCCGACTCCGGCGCGCCCGCTGTTCCCCCGTCACGGCCCGGGCGGTAGCGTCGGCCCCGTGGAATCGCCGCAGAACCTCGCCGTCTCTGAGAACCGCCCCGTGAGCGCCGCCCCGCGGCCGGACACGATCACCGGCCGCATCCCGGTCACGGACGTGCAGCCGGTCGTCCAGGAGGGCCGGTTCCCGGCCAAAGCCGTCGTCGGCGAGGACGTCCCGGTGCGGGCGACTGTCTTCCGGGAAGGGCATGACGGCCTCGGTGCCACCGTGCGCCTGTTCGGTCCCGACGGCGCCGAAGTGCAGCGGGTGCACATGCGGCCGGGCCGTCCCGGCCTCGACGAGTTCCTTGCGACGCTGCGCCCGGCCGAGCTCGGGTTGCACACGTTCGTGGTCGAGGGCTGGTCGGACCCGGTCGGCACGTGGCGGCACGCCGCGCAGGTGAAGGTGGCGGCGGGCATGGACGTGCAGCTCATGCTCGACGAGGGCGTCGCCCTGTTCTCGCGCGCCGCCGCCGACGACAATCGTTCTGCCGAGGACCGGGAGCTGTTCGCCCGTCTGTCTCGTGCGCTGGCGGACGAGACCGTCGAACCGGTCCGTCGCCTCGAGGCGCTCGAGGCCGATGACGTCGACCGGATGCTCGCCGCGCGTCCGGTCCGCGAGCTGGTCTCCAGCTCCGAGGAGTATCCCCTCGACGTGCAGCGGCGCCTGGCTGGCCGGGGCGCCTGGTATGAGTTCTTCCCGCGTTCGGAGGGAGCCCGCTACGACGAGGCCCTCGGACGCTGGGTCTCCGGCACGTTCTGCACTGCCGCGCAGCGCCTGGACGCGGTGGCGGCCATGGGGTTCGAGGTGGTGTACCTGCCGCCGATCCACCCGATCGGCCGGACCCACCGCAAGGGTCCGAACAACACGCTGCAGGCCGGCCTGCAGGACCCCGGCTCCCCGTGGGCCATCGGCGCGGCCGAGGGCGGGCACGACACGGTTCACCCGGACCTCGGCACCCTTGAGGACTTCGCGAGGTTCGTCGCCCGGGCCCATGAGCTGGACCTCGAGGTGGCCCTGGACCTCGCCCTGCAGTGCGCTCCGGACCACCCGTGGGTGGCGGAGCACCCGGAGTGGTTCACGACCCGCGTCGACGGGTCGATCGCCTATGCCGAGAACCCGCCGAAGAAGTACCAGGACATCTACCCGCTGAACTTTGACAACGACCCGAACGGCCTGAGCGAGGCCGTGCTCGAGGTCGTGCTCGGCTGGGTCGAGCGCGGGGTGCACGTGTTCCGCGTCGACAATCCGCACACCAAGCCCCTCTGGTTCTGGGAGTGGCTGATCGCCCGGGTGCGCGAGGAGGAGCCGCGCGTCGTGTTCCTGGCCGAGGCGTTCACCCGCCCGGCGATGATGCACGCGCTGGGCCGGGTCGGCTTCCAACAGTCCTACGGCTACTTCACGTGGCGGAACACCCGCGAGGAGCTCGAGGAATACCTCGAGGAGGTCACCTCACGCACCGCGGGCTTCTACCGCCCCAACTTCTTCGTGAACACCCCGGACATCCTCACGCCGTACCTGCAGACCGGCGGGCCGGGCGCGTTCAAGATCCGCGCGGTGATCGCCGCGACGTCGAACCCGCTGTGGGGCGTCTACGCCGGCTTCGAGCTGTTCGAGCATGTCCCGCGCCCGGGCGCCGAGGAGTACATCGACAACGAGAAGTACGAGTACCGGCCACGCGACTGGGCGGCGGCGGAGTCCGCCGGCGCGTCGCTGGCGCCGTACCTGCGTCGGCTCAACGAGATCCGTGCGCAGCACCCGGCCCTGCAGGACCTGCAGAACCTGACCCTGCACGCCTCGACCCACCCGGACCTTCTGGTCTACTCCAAGTCCCGCCGCGCTCGACCGGAAGGCACGCATGCGCGGGCCGAGCGCGTGACCGACGCGAGCTCTGAGGGACTGGAGGCGACCGAGGCTGTCGACACGATCCTCGTCGTCGTCACCTGCGACCCGCACCGTGTCGCCGAGGCGACGCTTCGTCTCGATCCGGCGGCCCTGTGCCTGCGACCGCAGGACCTCGACCACCACGGCCGGTTCGAGGTCGAAGACCTCATCACCGGGCAGCGGTGGCGCTGGGACGCGCAGCCCTACGTGCGCCTGGATCCCACCGACGAGCCTGCCCACGTCCTGCGCGTCGTGCGCGGTTGAGCCGCCCGCGCGTTCCCGTCCCCTCCCGAATCGAAGGTCCGCTCATGAACACCCCGCACTCCGCCCCGACTCCGGCTCGGCCCGCGCCGCTCGCAGTGGACCGGCAGACGCTTGCGGCGGTGGCCCAGGGAGCCCATCACGCCCCGCACGACGTGCTCGGGGCGCATCCGCATCCGAGGGGCGAGGCGGTCACCTACCGCGTGCTGCGGCCGCTGGCCCGAACCGTCACGGTGGTGCCTGAGGACGGCGCGGAGCCGGTCCAGCTGCAACACGAGTTCGGCGGTGTGTTCGTCGGAGCCGGTCCGGCCGAGACGGGCGGGAATCCGGTGTACCGGGTGCGCGCGACGTACGTGGCGCCGCCGCAGCACGATGACGGCCACGCCGGTGAGAGCGTCTCCCGGCAGGCCCAGACCGAGCGCGTCGTCGAACATGTGGCCGACGACCCGTATCGGCATCTGCCCACCGTGGGCGAGCTGGACCTGCACCTGATCGGCGAGGGCCGGCACGAGCGCCTGTGGGAGACGCTGGGTGCGCGCGTCGTGCACGACGAGGACGGCCCGACCGGCACCTCGTTCGCGGTGTGGGCACCGAACGCCCGGGCGGTCCGCGTCGTCGGAGACCACAACGGCTGGGACGGTCGCCTCCACGCGATGCGGGTGCTCGGCTCGTCCGGAGTGTGGGAGTTGTTCATCCCCTCGGTGGGCCATGGCGCACGGTACAAGTACGAGATCCTCGGCGCGGACGGCCACTGGCGCCAGAAGGCCGATCCGCTCGCCCGGTGGACGGAGGTGCCTCCCGCGACGGCGTCACGGGTGTGGGACTCCGCCTACGAGTTCGCGGACCAGGCGTGGATGGCCGAGCGTGCCGTGACGGACCCGCACGAGCGACCGCTGAGTGTCTACGAGGTGCACTTGGGTTCGTGGCGTCCCGGGCTCGGGTACCGCGAGCTGGCCGAGCAGCTGGTGGAGTACGTCAGCTGGCTGGGCTTCACGCACGTGGAGTTCCTCCCGGTGGCTGAGCACCCGTTCGGAGGGTCGTGGGGCTATCAGGTGACGGGCTTCTACGCCCCCACCTCGCGCTTCGGCAACCCCGACGAGTTCAAGCACCTGGTCGACGCGCTGCACCGGGCCGGCATCGGCGTCCTCGTGGACTGGGTGCCGGCGCACTTCCCGAAGGACGAGTTCGCGCTGGGCCGCTTCGACGGGACCGCGCTGTACGAGCATCCGGACCCGCGCCGAGGCGAGCACCCGGACTGGGGTACGTACGTCTTCGACTACGGGCGCCACGAGGTGCGCAACTTCTTGGTGGCGAACGCCCTCTACTGGCTCGAGGAGTTCCACATCGACGGACTGCGCGTGGACGCGGTCGCGTCCATGCTGTACCTGGACTACTCGCGCGAGGACGGACAGTGGGAGCCGAACGTGCACGGCGGCAACCACAACCTCGAGGCGATCGCGTTCCTTCAGGAGGTGAACTCGACGGCGTACCGGCTTCACCCGGGAATCCACATGATCGCGGAGGAGTCCACGGCCTTCGATGGCGTGAGCGCCCCCGTCGATGTCGGCGGCCTGGGCTTCGGCAAGAAGTGGAACATGGGGTGGATGCACGACACGCTGGCCTATCTCAGCGAGGACCCGGTGAACCGGTCATGGCATCACGGCCGGTGGACCTTCTCCATGGTCTACGCGTACTCGGAGAACTATGTGCTGCCGTTGTCCCATGACGAGGTGGTGCACGGGAAGGGGTCCCTGCTCTCGAAGATCCCCGGTGATCGCGCCCAGCAGCTGGCGACGTTGAGGGCCTACCTGGCCTATATGTGGGCGCACCCGGGCAAACAGCTGCTCTTCATGGGAGGCGAGTTCGGGCAGCCCACGGAATGGTCGGAAGGCGCGGGGCTCGATTGGTCAGCGTCGTGGAGCGACGATCACCGAGGGGTGCAGCTCACCGTGCGTCGGCTCAACGACCTGTACCGCAAGACCGCGGCCCTGTGGAGCCAGGACCACACGTCGGAGGGGTTCACGTGGCTGGAGGCGGATGCCGCCGCGGACAATCTGCTGGCGTTCGTGCGTCATGCCGATCCGAAAACCGCGGCTGAGGGGCACACGGACACGGCGGATCTGATCTGCCTGGCGCACCTGTCGGGTGTGTCGAGAGAGGGTCTGCGGATCGGGGTCCCCGCGCCGGGGCCATGGAACATCGTCGTGGACACGGATGATCCCGCCTACGCGGGGGCGGGTCAGCGTGGGACCGAGGCGGACACCGTGTGGGCCGAGGCGGTGCCGCGACACGGACAGGATCACTCGGTGGTTCTGAATCTGCCCGCCCTGACGACGCTCTGGCTCCAGCCGGCGAACCGGGACTGACCCCCGCATCGAGGTCGGGGGAGGACAAGGGCGGCGCGTGCTGCACATCACGTCAGAGTGCCCTGGCGGATGAGGCGGTGAACGGGGGCTACGGAACGGTGACATCCGCATGAATCCGCAGTCGAGAGGCTGACCGGGGTGGACATGGACGCCCGTTTTGCG